>JANLXF010000069.1:0-13453 GCA_031364965.1 Actinomycetes bacterium
GGCCACTGCGAGCCAGGTCGACGTCGTGTGGTGGACCGACCACGACTGGCGGATGGCGGGCCACGGCTACCGCTCGGTGGTGCACTTCACCGGACTGACCGAGACCGAGAACGGGAACGATCCACTCACCTGGGTGCAGGCGAGATCGGGTTCGCTCGCGTCGTCGTCGGCCACGATCGACACCACCAAGGTGGCGCCGAGCGACCCCCTCGCGACCTCGAGTCTGCGGCTCGCCGCGACCGGGAGCGGCAGCAGCTTCGCGACGATGCGGTGTACGGCAGACGGCTCGAAGGCCCGCGAGAACCTCAAAGGGACGATCGGCGGGCAGGTCATCACCGTCGACGTGTGCCCCGCCACGGTGAGCACGAACGTGTTCCTCGAGATCCGCATCAAGCTCAGCAATCAGCCCGCGTCGGGCGGGCGCGCGGCGGGTGCCTACACCCTGATCTACCGCGTGGGCGGCACCGACGCCCCGGGCGTGCGTCGACTGTCCGGTCTCACCGGCTACGTCGGCCTCGACGCGCCGGCCGGGCAGTGGACGACCCTGACGCTCACGCCGACCGACGACATCGCCGCCCTCTGGCCGGATCTCCTGCCCGCCGACTCCACGATGAAGGAGCTGTCGTTCGCCGCGGGCAGCCGGTCGAACGCGCCCGCGGTCTTCTCGATCGGGCATCTCCGGTTCGCGCGCACCGCCACGCCGCTCGAGGATCAACGTGCGCTGATGGACGGCCTCGCCCTGCGCTACCCGGGCGTCGCCCAGCTCCAGGGCAGCGAGGTGTCGCTCTTCGCGAACCACCTGAACTGGTTCGGCAGCGGATTCTCGTTGCCCGATTACGGGACCACACCGATCAACCCGGTGCCCAACGATCCGGTGCTCACCGCCGCGCTCGCCGCGAGCATCCACGACGTCGGGGGGCTCTCGTCGCTGAACCATCCCTTCGGGTCGGGTACTCCCGGTCTGGCGACGCAGAGCAAGCAGGACAGCCTGCGCCGGGCGCTCGCCACGAAGTTGATCGGGAACCGCGCCTACGGCGTGGACATCCTGGAGGTCGGCTATCAAACGAGACAGAGCGTCGGGATCGGCGCGCACCTCGGCCTGTGGGACGCGCTCTCGCGGAACGCGATCTTCCTCACGGGTAACGGGGTCAACGACAACCACGGCGGGTCGTGGGCGGGCCAGCCGAACCGGTTCCTCACATGGGCGTGGGCGGCCGATGCGACCGAGCCGAGCCTGCTCGGAGCCCTGGCCGCGGGGCGGATCTGGTTCGCCGAGCCGTCGTTCCGCGGGATGGTCGACCTGCTGGCCGACGGGGTCGCGCCGATGGGCTCGGTGACGGTGAGCGATCTCACCACACGAAGTCTCCAGCTCATGGTGACCGGGGCGCCGGCCGGTGGATCGGTTCGCCTGGTGCGCGGCCCGGTCGATTACGCGGGCTCCACCGTGCCCGACCCGAACACCGTGACACAGTCGTTCCCCGCGGCCGATCTGTCGTCGGGAAGTGTCACGGTGTCGATCGACACGACGGCGTCGACCTTCGCCCGGACCGAGATCCTCGATGCGACAGGGCGTGTCGTCGGCGGGTCGAACCCGATCTGGCTGCTGCGGGCCGATCCCCCAGGGGGGATCTCCGTCGCGCGCGCCGTCGCCGCCCCACCACCCCCACCGCCTCCGTCTCCGTGAGGTCACGCGGGTCCTCGCCCGTGCGCTAGGCGCGCTGAGCGGCGAGCCAGGCAGCGACCGGCTCGAAGTTGTCGCGGAGCAAGAACTGGTGCCCCCCGGCGTCGATCATCCGGGCGTCGGCGTGCGGCATGAGCGTCGTCCAGCGATCGTGAGCCTCTGGTGGCACGGTGCGATCGTCGCGCGCATGCACGATCAGGCAGGGGAGCGATCGATCGAGCCTGCGCAGCCGCGCGAGGTCGTCACGGACCGTGGGATCGGTGAGCAGCGACCACATCGTGCCGCCGCGCGCCGCGAGCGTCTGCCGCGTGAAGTCACGCACGATCTGCGGGGGATAGCCACGCGCGAGCCCGACCGGGAACGAGACCAGCGGGAGCGCCACCTTCGCGAACCCGAGCGCGACGCGTCGCCGGAGCGACACGGCCCCGTCGCCGATCCGGCGATAGTCGGGACCCGTGCCGAGCGGGAACGGCGGGGCCGCGAGCGCGAGCCTACGCACGCGGTCGGGATCGGCCGAGGCCAAGAGCGCGGCGAGCACGCCGCCCAGGGAATGGCCCACGAGCGCGAACTCCTCGTCCGTGACCAGCTCGTGGATGTCGGCGAGGTGACCGCTCCGCTCGTAGGAGATGTCGGGCTTGTCCGACGACCCGAACCCGGCGAGGTCGGGCGCGACGATCCGGTATCGCTCGCCCACCAGGTCGGCGAGGCCCTGCCAGTAGCGGCCGGATCAGCCGAGCCCGTGGAGCGCCAGCAGGGTCATGCCGGTCCCGGCCTCCCAGACCCGCTGGCGGCCCCACGGCCGTTCGACCCACCTTCCGTGCAGCCGATATCCCATCGGCCAAGCTTCCCAGGCCTCCGGCGAAGGACTGTCCAGCCCTCGTGCGGTGCCGTCCGTCCGTCAGGACAGGACCGGCGCGTTGTGGTCGCCCGTGTCGAGGGTGCCCGACAGGCCCGGCTCCACGTACAGGGTCGCGGCGTCGCAGGGCACCGTCTCGTCGTCGTCGGACGGCGTGTCGGTGAACGCGAACCCCACGCCCGAGTCGACCCGCACGAGCCGGATCCGCATCGCGGGGTTGAAGCGGCGCGCCGCCGCCTCCGCCTGCGCGACCGCCGCGGCCGCGCGCTCGGTGACCTCGATCATGCGTTCAGTCTACGGAGGCAGGGCTGAGTGAAGCCGCGCACCGGTCGGCGGTCGGGGGCCGCCGCGCCGCGGCGAGCCACTCGTTCAGCTGGGGTGCAACCAGTGTGACCATCAGATCGAGGTGGTCGGCGTTCGGGTGGACGCCGTCGCTCGTGAGCTCGTCGTCGTGCACGCGGCCGCCCCAGTCGACGATCGCCACGTTCGGATAGGTGCGCGCGAGGTCGCGGATCACGCGGTTCACGTCACGCTGCAGCACGAGATCGGCCGGTCCCTTCACGGTCTGCCACAGCACGAGCGGGACGCCGGCGAGCGAGGCGAGGATCGCCTCGGCGTTCACTCGGAACCCCTCGAGGTCGCGATCGTTCGTCCCGAGCTCGACGACCACCGCGTCGTGACCGAGCGCCGCCTGCGACGCCGCCGGAGCGACCCCGCCGACCGAGCCACGGCCCGGCACCGCGTCGAACCCCGTGACCCATCCGGGCAGCGCGGCGGGGAAGAACGCCGAGGCCCCCTCGGCGATCGAATCGCCGATGAAGAAGGCGTCGGGTGGGTCGTCGGGCGCTCGGTCGGGAAGCGCAAGCCATCTTGAGATGGCGCCCGCGCGACGGACCCAGAGCCATCGCGCGTCGGCCGGGTCGGCGAACAGCTCGAGGTCGTCGGCGATGCCGATCGGCGTCGCCGAAGGGGGGATCCCGGGAACCGGCACGGCGAAGCGGCCGCCGACGTAGCCCTGGGAACGGCCGTCGACGGTACGCCGGGCGAAGGGCGCGGCCCCCGTCCCCTCGCAGGTCCACATCGACAGCCGGGCGAACGGCACGCAGCCGCCATCGCCGGGACCCAGGAGCGGGACCGAGCCCGGGGGTCCACCGCACGCGGTGACGGCGGGGGTACCGGCCGGATGCGCGCGCGGGACCGACACCTCGCGCCCGGTGCACGCCGCAACGCTCGCCACGATCGCGATCACCGCCGCCGTCCGCATGACCCGCCCCATCAGCGCGCGAGCCTACCCCGGCGGGCGGCGCCCGGGCCGCAGGTACCCTGAGGAGCGCCCCACGGGCGCGCTCGCGACCGACCATGGAGGCCCCGCTGCAGACTGACGACGATCGCCGGACCCTGGGCATCGCCGCGGTCGGCGGGACCACGGTGGTGTGGAGCCTCGTCCCGTTGATCCTGAAGTCGACCGACATGCCGGGGCTCACCTTCGCGATGTACCGGTTGTGGCTCGGGGTGCTGGTCTACGCCGCGGTGTTCGCGATCCGACGCCAGCGGCTGTCCGCGGCCACGATCCGCGCCTGTGCGCTCGGCGGGGTGTTCTTCGCCGCCGACATCGGCCTGACGTTCAGCGCGTTCTCGCTCACGAGCGCGGCCAACGCCACGATCATCGGCGCCCTCGCGCCGGTGCTGATCGCGCTGGCGGCCGCTCGGTGGTTCGGCGAGCGGATCGAGCGGCGGGACCTGGTGCTCGTGGCCGTGTCGTTCGGTGGGGTGGTGGTGGTTGCCGCGGCGTCCCAGGGCTCCGGCGTCGCCACTCCGTTCGGCGATCTCTGCGCGGCGCTCTCCGTGATCAGCTGGACCGCCTACTGGCTCTTCTCGAAGCGCTCCAGGGTGACGACGACCGCGCTCGAGTACATCGCCACCGTGATGCTCGTCGCCGCGATCACGATCACGCCGTTCACGATCGGGTTCGGGGCCGTCACGGGGATGTCGCTGGCGCCACCCTCGGGGCGAGACTGGCTCTGGATCTGGGTCGTCACCCTGATCCCGGGTGCCACCGGCCACCTGCTGGTCGCGTGGTCGCACGAGCACGTGGAGGCATGGTTGTCGGCGCTGATCACGCAGTCCCAGCCCGTGATCGCCTCGGTCGCGGCGTGGATCGTGCTCGGGGAGGTAGTGACCCCGCTCGCGGTCGCCGGCGGCGTGGTGGTGATCGCGGCGACCGCGATCATCGTGGTGCGCGGCGCGCGGAACGCCGCCGATCCCGCCGCCATCGAGTCGGCGTCCGAACGCGTGACGTAACGCGCGAGAGCCGGAACCCCGTGGGGTCCGGCTCCCGTCGCCTCGGTCGTGCCCGGGTCTCAGCAGCCGCAGGGCTCCGGGCCGATCTCGACGTTGATCGCCGTGTCGCCCGTGTCGGCGTCGAACTGGTCGATGACGCCTGGCCCACCGTCGATCAGGTCGCCGGGCCGCTCGTCGAACACCGAGAGGCAGGTGTCCTGGCCGGGACCGGCGTAGATCGCGTCGATCCCGCGCCAGACCTGCGCGCTGTCGCCGCCCGCCCCCAGATACAGGACGTCGTTGCCGGCCGAGTCGTAGGCGAAGTCTCCTCCCGTGCCGCCGAACATCGTGTCGTCGCCATAGCTCCCCGACAGGTAGTCGCGCCACGACTGCCCGAACAGGCGGTCGTTCCCCATCTGCCCGAACAGGTCGTCGCGCTGGTTGCCTCCGAAGAGCCGGTCGTTGCCGTCCTCGCCGTACAGCGAGTCCACCCCGGGCCCTCCCCGGATCCGGTCCTTGCCCGCGCCGCCGTAGACGATGTCGCGACCGGCGAGCGCCTTGATGACGTCGTCACCCCCGTACCCGCAGATCACGTCGCGATCGCCGGTGCCTTTCAGCGTCTCGGCCGCCTCGGTGCCGACGATCGTGCAGGCCTTGTGCAGGACCGATACCTCGACCGCGCGCGCCTCGGTGATCCAGCGGCACATCCGAGACGAGCGGTTCGTCGTCAGCGCGAGGGCGCTGAGCGGACAGGGAAGCGTCGGAACCGTGAAGAGACGACCGGCGGCGGGTTGACCCGCCACCGCCACGGTTCCCGGAAGGACCACGGCCGCCACCGCCGCGGCCACGAGCAACGCGAAGATCCGCCGTCGCATGTCACCCACCCCTTTCGGAGGTTCCACGGCCACGATACGCCCCCCGCTCTCGGCCCCGCTTGCCGCCGTCCCGCCCTGCGCCGGTGGGACCGGCTCGATCACCGCGCGTGGTGCGTCAGCCGGTCTCGGGGAACTCGGCGAGGAGTTCGTCCCGGAGCGCCGAGGCGGTCCGCACCACGTCGTCGAAGAGCGCCTCGGCGCCCACGATGTTTGCCTCGGCGCCCGAGTTCCCGCTCACCCGGCCGTCGTCCAGGCCGTCGGCCACGCGGCCGCGGATCCGGTCGTAGACCGGGGCGCCGGCAGGGTTGCGGCCGTCGAACCATGCGCGCGCGTCGGCGGCGAGCCCCTCCCAGTGCGTGTCGCCCGTCACCCGCGCGAGCCGGTCGAGGCAATAGACCCCGCACGCCACGTCGTACGGGGTCACGCTGGAGCGGTCGAAGCCGCCGGCGACGATCGGGGACCAGAGGGCGTCGGCGCTCGCGGCGGCGATCGCCACGAGCGACGGGTCTTCGAGGAGCGCACCGGCCTCGGCCAGCACTCCTTCTTGCAGATGCGCCCACAGATGCGGGGCGCCGTGTTCGTCGGGAGAGTTCATCAAGACGTCGCCTTCGCGCGTGGCGGCGACCTCGGAAGCCCAATGATGCAGCGCCGGCAACAGCGTCCGTTTCCCGGCGCCCGCGATCAGCCGCCTCGCCACTTCCATGTGGATCACGCGCACGTCCGGAGGCGCCGATTTCGTCACGGCGTGGTCGAGGCCGCGCATCACGGCATCGTGCGCGCGTTCGTCGCCGAAGGTCAGCCACGCGTGCGACGCTCCCGCCAGCGCGCGCGCGTGCCAGAAGTTCTCGCCCGTCTCCGACGTGATGCCCGCGGTGTTGCGGCCGCCGTCCCAATCGAAGACGAAGTTGATCCAGCGGCCGTCGGGCTCCTGCATCCAGAGCACGAACTCGAGGAGTCCCTTGGCCCAGCGCTCGGCCCACGGTTCGCGCGTTCGTGCCCAGACGTCACACATCAGATCGAGGAGCCGCGCCGTGTCGTCGACGCACGCCACTCCCTCGAAGCCCGACTCCTTCGCGTCGACGAGTTGGTCCTGGGGGTCGGCGTACACGGCAACGGCGAGCGCGGTGGGGCCCGCGGCGGGCACGTGCTCGGTCAGTCGGATGAGCTGTCTCAGCACGGCGTGAGCGCGGCGAGGATGTCGTCGATGTCGAAATCGGCCGCTGCCAGCACCGAGTCGGCCGCGCCGTAGTACACGCGGATCGACCGTCCGTCGCCGTCGAGCGTCACGTGTCCCGTCGGGAAGACGACATCCTGGAGGAACCCGTTGTGCTCGTAGGGTTCCTTCGGTACGAGGAGTGGCTCCTCGGTGCGCGCGAGCACCTTCGACGGGTCGTCGGCCTCGAGCAGGATCGCGCCCATCCCATACCGGTTCGAGCGGTCGGCTCCGTGGTAGATCTCGAGCCAGCCGTCGGGCGTGCGGATCGGCACGCAGCTCGCGCCGACCCGCGATTCGTCCCACATCCCCATGCGCGGCAGCGCGATCGGCCGGTGGCGGCCCCAATGGACCAGATCGTCGGACTCCGCGAGCCAGATGCCTAGGATCCTCCCGAATGACCCCGGCATCGGCCGGGTGAACGCGAGGTGCCGGCCGTCGACGCGCTCGGGGAACAACACGACGTCCTTCTGATCGGGGTGCATCACGATCCCGTGCCGTTCGAACGATCGGAAATCGAGCGTGGAGAGCCTGCTCGTGGTGATGCCCAGCCGGCTCACCGAGACATAGGTGATCTGATACACGCCGTCGACCAGCGTGATCCGGGGATCCTCGACGCCGTATTCCTCGAGCCGGCTGGAGGGCACCACGGTCGGGTAGGGGTCGATGTCGAAATGCACGCCGTCGGTGCTGCGTGCCACCCGCAGATGTGAGATGTGCGAGAGGTAGTCGGTGAACTCCTCGTGCCCCGGCGTGAAGCCGCCCTGGGCGTTGCGGTAGCGGATCGTGCGCGGATCGGAGAGATCGAGGCCGGGGAGATCACGCGGCACGTAGCCGATGATCGTCTTCGCCGGATGCTGCGACATGTCGACGTACGCCATCCCGATCACGTGCTCGGCCTTCGTGCCGGGCGGCAACGGGGCGAGCCGCGGCTCGGGCCCCGTGAGGTCCATCATCTGCGCGCCTCCGACGAGGTCCGCTCCCTGGATCGGCCGTTCGGTGACGCGGACGAGGAGCACGACCTCGTCGTCCAGGCGCGTGACGCCGGCGTTGATCGTCGAGATGACCTCGAACCCGGGCTGCGAGGGAAGGACATCGGCGGGGGTGATCAGCGGGTTCTCGGGGAGCCGGCGCGCGATCTCGGACGGCTCCTCGTCTGGGCCGCCACGGCGCGATCGCCGAGTGGAGGCCGGCATCGCCTCGGCGAGCTCGCTGAGCGCCTCCACCATGCGGGCGCCGGTCTTGGGCCAGGTCGCCTCGTTCGCGTAGGCGTACGCGTTCGTCTCGAGGCGTTGTTTCAGCTCGTGGTCGCCCAGGATCGCGTTGAAGGCGTCGGAGAGCTGCTCGGGCGAGCGGAAATCGACGAGGATGCCACGGTCGTCGGCGAGCGCCTCCTTCGCGTGGAGGTACGGGGTCGAGACCACCGCCTTGCCGGCCCCCAGGGCGTACGCCAAGGTGCCGCTCGTGATCTGGTTCGGGTCGAGATAGGGCGTGGCGTAGATATCGCTCGCGAGGAGCAGCTCGATGATGTCCTTCTGCTTCAGGTACTGGTTCACGAACGCCACGTTGTCGCTCATGCCGAGGTTCTCTGCGATCCCGACCAGCTTGTTGCGATACGCCTCACCGTGCTGGCGGAGGAGCTCGGGGTGGGTCTGGCCCGCGATCAGGTAGAGCGCTTCCGGGTGCTTGGCGACCACGGCCGGCATCGCCTCGATCACGTACTCGAGCCCCTTGCCGGGACCGACGAGTCCGAACGTGGCGATGATCGAGCGACCGTCGAGGGCGAGCTTCTCCTTCATCTTGCGCCGGCCCCGAGGTTCGATGTGCGGCATGCCGTGCGGGATCACGGTCGGCGTCTGCGTCACGCCGTAGACGTCGCGCAGGATCTCGACCGCCGTCTCGGCCATGACGACGAGGCCGTCGCTCGCGTTGGCGATGTCGAGGACCGCCTGACGAACCGCCGGCGACGGCTCCGGGAGCACCGTGTGAAGCGTGACGAGGGCGGGCTTGCGAAGCGCGTCCAGGAACCCCGTGAGGTGGTCTTCGTAGTTCCCCTCGATCCAGCGGTCGTCCTCCCAGCTCTCGTCTCTCCAGAGCCCATAGAGCCCGAACTCGTGCTCGACGCACACGATGTCGGCCGTGGAATCGTTGATCGCTTCGGCGGCTCGCTCGTAGGCCTCCGGACTGCCTTGACGGATCCGCCAGCGCACTTCGGACCCGTAGGCGCGCACGATGTTGGGCTCGTCGATCGCGGCGACCCTGGTCTGGACATGGCCGTCGGCCTCGCGCATCGCGCGCATCAGGTCCGAGGTGAACGTCGCGATCCCGCAGCGCCGCGGGGGATAGGTGGAAACGAAGGCGATCCTCATGCCACCCAGCCTACCGGGCGTTGGGACCCGCACCGGGAGTTGCGGCGCTCACCCCTGGCGGTCGAGTGCGGCGAGCAGCCGCCGGACCGGACCGCGCAGCCCGGTCGCGTCCGCCAGGTCGAGCAGGGCGGCGTCGTCGCGCGTTCCCGACCAGGTCGCCATCGGCGCGGTGTCGTTCACGGGCACGATCCGGCGCATCTTGTCGAGGTACTCGGCCGAGGCTGCGAGCTTAGCGCGAAGCGCGGGCTTGCCCTTGAGGGGACCGGGTTGCGGTTCGGCTGTGGCGGCGTCGGCGAGCATCGCGTCGAGGTCGGGATAGGTCTGCACGAGCGCCAGCGCGGTCTTCTCGCCGACGCCCTGGACACCCGGGAGTCCGTCGGAGGGGTCGCCCCGCAGGATCGCGAACTCCGCATAACGGTTCGCCGGCACGCCGTACTTCTCGAGGACGCCGGCCTCGTCGTAGACCGCGAGCTCGCTCACGCCGCGCACCGTGAACAGGAGCGTGACCTCGGGGTCGCGCACCAGCTGGATCAGGTCGCGGTCGCCGCTCACCATCTCGAAGCGGTCCTCGGGGGCGGCGTTGCGGATGATGCCGCCGATCGCGTCCTCGGCCTCCCAGTCGGGCGTCTCTGCCTGGGGCATCCCGGTCAGGTCCAGCACCTGGCGGAGCAGCACGAACTGCCCGGGGAGCCCCTCGGGCTCGGGCGGGCGGTTCGCCTTGTACGCGGGGTAGATCGCGGTGCGGGCGGTGGGTCGCCAGTCGTGGTCGTAGGCGTGCACCGCCTCGTCGGGCCTGCGGTTGTTCAAGAGCCGAACCACCATGTCGAGGTAGCCGTGCACGGCGCCCACGGGCTGCCCACCGGGCTGGCGAACCGAGTCGCCCAACGCGAAGTGCGCCCGGTACATCAGGCTCGACACATCGAGAAGCAGCCTGTGCGACATGGCGGGAGCCTACCCTTGAAGCGTCGAGAACCTGTTCCTCCCTCGCTTACGTCGATCGGTGAGTTGACGACATCGTCGGTCGGAGGCACGCTCCCGGCTCATGTGGATCCCTCATGTCACGAGACCATGCGCTTTCGTGTTCCTCCGCTCGGGGAGCCGCATCCTGGTATCGGAGATGAACGACGAGGCAGAGGGAACGTTCCATCGGCCGCCGGGGGGAGGCATCGAGTTCGGGGAGCACTCTCGAGAGGCCGCAGCTCGAGAGCTGCACGAAGAGTTCGATCTTGTAATACCGGCCGAGGAACTGAGATTGCTCGGCGTGATCGAGAACGGTTTCGAGTTCAGGGGTGCGCCGTATCACGAGATCTGCTTCATCTACGAGGTCGATGTGGACGAGATCGTGCTGGAGCATCTGGATGGCGTGACGGCGGAAGGGCTGGCTCCGTCCGACGCAGAAACCGCCAAGGTGTTCGAGCTGTCGGATCTGTTAGCTCTCGAGCCGCTCTACCCGGAGGGCGTTCGGCGCTTGCTCAGTCCGTCATCCGATCCCGAATCACCGGAGAAGCGCGGCCACGCCGTGCGTTAGGGTCCGATCGTGCACGATGACGGGTTCTTCGCCGAGCGCGTCGCGGCGACCTACGACGAGGACTCCAAGGACCACTTCGCGCCCGAGCTCATCGATCCGACGGTCGACTTCCTCGTGGAGCGAGCCGCTGGCGGCCCGGCGCTCGAGTTCGCGATCGGAACGGGCCGGGTCGCGCTGCCGCTGGCGGCCCGCGGGATCCCCGTCCACGGGATCGAGCGCTCGGAGGCGATGGTGGCGAAGCTGCGGGCCAAGCCCGGCGGCGACGAGATCGGCGTCACGATCGGCGACATGGCCTCGACCACGGTCGACGGCTCGTTCTCGCTCGTCTTCCTCGTCTTCAACACGATCATGAACCTCACGTCGCAGGCCGCGCAGGTCGCGTGCTTCCGGAACGCGGCGGCGCACCTCGCGCCCGGCGGCTGCTTCGTGATCGAGGTCATGGTCCCCGAGCTCCGGCGGCTCCCGCCGGGCGAGACCTTCCACGTGTTCACCGGCGGCGAGCACTCCTGGGGCATCGACGAGTACGACGTCGCGAACCAGGGGCTCGTGTCGCATCACCTCGACGTCGCCGATGGGACTCTCGAACGCTTCTCGGTGCCGTTCCGGTACGTGTGGCCGGCCGAGCTCGACCTGATGGCGGAGCTCGCCGGGATGCGGCTGCGGGAGCGCTGGGCCGGATGGAGCGGCGAACCGTTCACGAGCGAGAGCCGGGAGCACGTCTCGGTGTGGGAGCTGCCGGCATGAGCGGTTACCGGGTGAGTTGGGACGAGTCGTTCTCGCAGCACTACGAGACCTGGGCGGCGCACTTGACGGAGGACGTGGCGTTCTACGTCGACCTCGCGCGGGAGGCCGACGGCCCGCTCGTCGAACTCGCCATCGGGAACGGACGGGTGGCGATCCCCGTCGCGCAGGCGACCTGGCGCACCGTGCTCGGGATCGACACGTCGCCGTCGATGCTCGAGCTGGCACGGGCGAACGCGGCCGCGGCGGGCATCGAGCTCGACCTGCGCGAGGGAGACATGCGCGACCTCGAACTCGACGAGCCGGCGGCCCTGATCTACTGCCCCTTCCGCGCGCTCCTGCACCTGCCCACGTGGGCCGACCGCCGCCGGACCTTCGAGCGGGTTGCCGCGTCGCTCCGTCCCGGCGGGCGGTTCGCATGGAACGCGTTCGCGTTCGACCCGCACGTCGCGGCGCGGCTCGACGGGCAGCACCAAGACGAACCCGTGCCGCACACGGTCCGCTTAGCGGTCGGCGACGACCGGACCGACATCACGCTGGACGACGGCGCCACCAGCTCGCTGTGGTGGGCGACCAAGAACGAATGGCTCGGGCTGATCGATGTCGCCGGGCTCGAGCTGGAGGCGGTCTACGGCGACTTCGACCGAACGCCCCTCGGCGACGGCGGCGGCGAATACGTGTTCGTCGCCCGTCGCTGAGCGGCCTGGCTCCCACCTCCCCGCGCTCAGTGCCCGGCGATCGAGCGGGGCTCGATCCTCGGCCCGTAGCGAGGCGCGTGCAGGCCGGACCCCTCGAGCAGCACCTCGACCCGCGCCCGGTGTCCCGCGTAGGGCTCCAGCAGCTCGAGCATCCTCTCGTCGGTACCGCGCGGCTCGCCGGCGAGCGCCCACGCCACCAGGTTCGGCAGATGGAAGTCACCGACGCTCACCGCGTCGGGGTCGCCGAGCGCGAGCCGGGCAACCTCGGCGCCGGTCCACGGCCCGATCCCGGGGAGGCGCAGGAGCGCGCGCTTCGCCTCCTGGAGCGGTCCCTGGGCGAGCGCGTCGATCCGGCCCGCGCGGGCGCACACGCTGCGGATCACGTCGGCGCGGCGGCGCTCGAGCCCGCACCGATGGAAGGTGAACGAGGGAAGACCCGCCACCCGCGCGGGGTCGGGCGGCAGCAGCAGCTGACCAGGACCCGGAGCGGGCTCGGCGGTCTCGAGCGTGAGGAGCCGGTACGCGCGGCGCGCCTCGATCCCCGTCACTTTCTGCTCGCAGATCGCGGGGATCAGCGCCTGGGTCAGGGCGCCGGTGCGCGTGAGCCGGAGACCGGGGTGCTCGTGGCGGAGCCGGCGGATCACGTCGTCGTGCGACTTGAAGCCCGACCAGTCGTCGTCGACGCCGACGATCCCGGGCGCATCCTCGAGCGCGCGGTCCGCCCCCGGTCCCCATGCCTCGACGTCGATCCGCGTGCCCAGGCTGCGCAGGTGGAGCGTCGCCGGGCCCTCGGAGGTCCGGAGCGCCCGCAGCGCCTGGGTTCCCGCGATCGCGGTGGTCGGATCCCGATAGCCGCGGCGCAAGGGGAAGAGGGTTGCCGCCAGGTCGACCGGGCCGGAACGCGACGAGATCGTCCTGGTTGCCATCGGACCAGGGTAGCCACCTCGGGCCCACGTGGTCCTTGAGCGGGCCTCTGTGGGACCATGCCGCGGTGAAACTCAAGCGGATGCGATCGATGAAGGGCGGGGTCGTCGACCGGCGGGGCGAGCCGTCTGCGGCCGGCGGGTTCCCCGGCCTCGGCGGTGGGGGCGGGGGAGGGCTGCCGATCCCCGTCGGCAAGGGCGCGATCGGCCTCGTCATCGTGATCGTGTTGATGTTCCTGGGCGGATCCCAGATCTTCGGCGGCGGCGGGAGCGGCGTGCCCGGGCTCGA
>JANLXF010000075.1:0-9414 GCA_031364965.1 Actinomycetes bacterium
CTCGTGTACGGCAAGCGCGCGACCCCGTACGAGGTGCTGTCGGAGTTCTCCGACCGCCTCGGCGGAGCCTACGATTCCGAGGACCTGCTTCCCCGGATGGCTCGGATCCTCGCCGAAGGCACCGGGGCGGTGCGCACCGACGTCTGGCTCACGGGCGGATCGGAGCTCCGTCCCGACGCCAGCTGGCCCGCGGACTCCGCTCCCCCGCCGCGCCTCCCCGTGGATCCCTTCCCAGAGGCGTTCATCCCCGTCCGCCACCAGGGAGATCTGCTCGGCGCGCTCTCGCTCGAGAAGCGCGCCGGCGATACGCTCACCGCGACGGAACGCAAGCTCGTCGATGACCTCGCCGGGCAGGCCGGCCTGGTCCTGCGCAACGTCCGTCTCACCGAGGAGCTGCTCGCCCGGCTAGAGGACCTGAAGGCCTCCCGTCAGCGGCTGGTTGCTGCCCAGGAAGAGGAGCGGCGCAAGCTGGAGCGCAACCTCCACGATGGGGCCCAGCAGCAGCTCGTGGCGCTCAGCGTGAAGGCTCGACTGGCGCAGCAGCTGGCGGAGCGTGATCCGGCCAAGGTCGAGGAGATGCTGGAGCAGATCCAGTCCGACACGAGCGACGCGCTGGAGAACCTGCGTGATCTCGCGAGGGGGATCTACCCGCCGTTGCTGGAGGACCAGGGGTTGGTGGCGGCGCTGGAAGCCCAGGCCCGCAAGGCCGCGGTGCCGACGACAGTCGAAGGCGCCTGGATCGGGCGGTTCGGCCAGGACGTCGAGGCGGCCGTGTACTTCTCGTGTCTGGAGGCGCTGCAGAACGTTGCGAAGCACGCGGGGGCGTCGCGCGCCACGATCACGTTGAGCGACGGCGGCGGGTCCCTGACCTTCACCGTGACCGACGACGGCGCGGGATTCGGCGCAGCCCGGACCTCGTACGGCACAGGACTCCAGGGTATCGCCGACCGGCTCGCGGCACTTGATGGGACGCTCGACGTTCGCAGCGAGACGGGCGAAGGCACGACGGTAACCGGGCGCCTACCGGCGGAGGCCTTGAGATGAGCACCACGGGACAGAGGTGGCTCGCGTGGGGGCTGGCGGCCTTCGGGCTCGGGGCGATCCTCGTCGCCGAGGGACTCAAGATCGTCTTCCACCTGCCCCTCGGCCAGGATCTGTCGCTCTTCGCGCCGATCGTCCTCGGCGGTGGGGCGATGGCCGTCGTGGGGGCGCTGATCGCCACGCGCACCGGCAACCCGCTCGGATGGATCCTGTTGGCGATCCCGGCGACCACCGGAACCTCGGTGCTCGCGCAGGTGTTCTACGATCACGGCGCGCCGGCCGGCGCCGCATACGCGCCGCTCACCTACTGGCTCTCGCAATGGGTGTTCTTCGCGTCACTGATCCTGTTGGTGGCGGTCTTCTATCTCTTCCCGACGGGGACGATCTCCTCGGCTCGCTGGCGCTGGCCCTGGAGGATCTACGTGACGTCCGGGATCGTGACGATCGTCGGGTTCGCGGTGCTCCCCTACGAGGCACGAGACGCCGGCGGCGTCGTGACGAACCCGGTGGGCATCGAGGCGCTCCGCAGCATCCTCGGCCCGATCCTCACCGCCTCCGGACTCCTGCTCGTGGTGAGCTCGTTCCTCGCGTTCGTCTCACTCGGGACCCGGTACCGGTCCGCGGCGGCCGAGGAGCGGCAGCAGCTCCGCTGGCTGTTCCTCGTGGGCGCGATCGGCGCGTTCCTGTTCTCCATGTTGATCGTGACCGCGATCGCGATCGGCGATCTGGACACCGGGCCGTGGGCACGGTTCGCCGACGTAGCGATGGTGCTCCTGGTCACGGACGTCGTGGTGGGCATCCCCGTGGCCACGGGAGTGGCGATCTTCAAATACCACCTGTTCGACGTCGACGTCGTGATCTCGAGGACGATCGTCTATGGGCTGCTTGCCATGTTCATCGGCGCTGTGTACGTGGCGATCGTCGTCGGCATCAGCGCGGCCATCGGGGTGAACGCCGACAGTCCGCTCCTCTCGATCGCCGCGACCGGCGTGGTCGCGCTCACGTTCCAGCCCGCGCGCGATCGCGTCCAACGCTTCGCGAACCGGCTCGTCTACGGGCATCGCTCCACCCCGTACGAGGTGCTCGCGCGGTTCAGCGAACGCGTCGGCAACACCTATGCCACCGAGGACGTCCTCCCGCGGACAGCGCGAGTGATCGCCGAGGGCGTGAAGGCCGAACGCGCGACGATCTGGCTTCGTCTGGCCGACGAGCTTCGTCCGACCGCGGGATGGCCGGAGATCGATCCAACGTCGGAGGCCGTGCCGCTCGTAGGCGACGAGCTTCCGCCGGTCCCGGGCGCGCACGTTGCGGCGATCAGGTACCGGGGCGACCTGCTGGGCGCGATCTCCGTCGAGAAGACGCGCGGCGAGCCGATGAACCCCGGCGAGATCCGGCTCGTGGACGACCTCGCGGCGCAAGCGGGCCTCGTCGTCTCGAACGTCCGGCTCACCGCCGACCTGGAGGCACGCCTCGGGGTGATCGCCCGTCAAGCGGCGGAGCTCCGCGCCTCTCGACAACGCATCGTGGCGGCCCAGGACGAGGAGCGGCGCCGGCTCGAGCGGAACATCCACGACGGCGCACAACAGCATCTGGTCGCCCTCGCCGTGAAGCTGCGGCTCGCGCGCGGCCTGGTCTCGCGCGACCCCGAAAGGGCCCGAACCATGCTGCATGAAACCGCACGCCAGATCGACGAAGCGCTCGAGACGCTGCACGCCCTCGCGGTCGGGATCTACCCGCCTCGGCTGGAGACCGAGGGCGTCGCCGCCGCCCTGGCCGCTCGCTTCGCCTCCTCGGACCTCCCGGTCACGTTCCACGCCGACGGCATGGGGCGGTACCCGCTCGATACCGAAGCCGCCGTCTACTTCTGCGTCCTGGAGGCGCTGCAGAACGCCGCGAAGTACGCCGGCGCCCGGGCGATCGATGTGACGTTCGCAGAACGGGACGGCGCGCTGACGTTCGCGATCGCCGACGACGGAGCCGGGTTCGACCTTTCCGAGCACGGCGAGGGCACCGGGCTCCACGGCATGCGCGATCGCCTCGCGGTGCTCGGGGGCGACGTGTCCCTCAACTCCGCACCGGGACGAGGAACGATCGTGCGCGGGCGAGTACCGCTGGCGGCGGGGGTACCGGTGTGAGCGTTCGTGGGAAGCGCGTGATCGCCTGGACGGTCTTCGTCCTCGGGATCCTCTCCCTGATCGGACAGGGATGGTTCGAGTACCAGCTCAGGTTCCAGCCCGACGCCGCCGACTGGACGACCCAGGGGTGGCTCCAGTCCGCACTCTTCGTCACGATGATCCTGACCTTCTCGACCACCGGCCTGATCCTGGCGACCCGGCGACCGGAGAACGCGCTCGGATGGCTGCTCCTCGCCGTCGGAACGATCTTCTCGATCAGCAGTGGGTCGTACGGCCGGTACTCGGTGCTCGTCGGACCGCTCCCGTTCGGGCGGTTGGCCCTGGCGATGGATCAGTGGACCTGGGTCCCGGCGATCGGCCTGATGGGCACGTACACGATCCTGCTCTTCCCCGACGGCCACCTGCCCTCGCCGCGGTGGCGTTGGCTCGGTTGGCTGACGTTCGCCACGCTGGTCCTGGCGTCGGTCTCGATCCTGTTCTCCGACACGCCGATCGCGGTATCGCCGACCGTGGAGGTCACCAACCCGTTCGCGATCCGCTCCCTACACGCCGTGTTCAGCGTATTGCAGATCACGATCGTCCTCCTGCCGATCTGCCTCGTGGCTTCGGCCGTGGCGCTGGTGATGCGGTTCCGCCGCTCCCACGGCGTGGAGCGCCAGCAGATGAAGTGGCTCGCGTTCGCCGGCAGCGTGATCGCCGGTCTCTACCTCGTCGTGATGATCCTGGGGGTATTCGTCGTGACGGAGACCCCGACACCCGCCTGGCTGAGCAACCTCCAGGTCCTCGCGTTGTTCAGCTTCGCGCTGATCCCGATCTCGATCGGGTTCGCGGTGCTTCGCTACCGGCTGTGGGACATCGACGTCGTGATCTCGAAGACCGTGGTGTTCGGTCTCCTGGTCACCTTCATCACAGCGGTCTACGTGGCGGTGGTCGTCGGCCTCGGATCGCTGCTCGGCAATCCACGCGACCGCGGCCTCTCGATCGCCGCGACTGCGCTCGTGGCGCTGCTGTTCGGGCCTGTCCGCGAGCGCACGCGGCGCGTCGCGAACCGCCTCGTCTACGGGAAGCGCGCGACTCCGTACGACGTCGTGGCGGGCTTCGCGCATCGGGTGTCGGGGTCCATGTCGGTCGACCAGGTGCTTCCCGAGATGGCGGAAGTTGCGGCGCGCGGGGTCGGCGCACGCTCCGCGCGGGTCCGGGTGGCGTTGCCCGACGGCACGGAGCGGAGCCAGGCGTGGCCGTACGATACCGACGGCCTGTTCGACCGCTCACTCGACGTCGCGTATCAGGGCGACGTGATCGGCGCGATCGACGTGGCGATGCCGGCCGGTGAGCCCCTGCGTCCTGATGCGGAACGTCTCCTCGAAGATCTCGCAGCCCAAGCGGGGCTCGCCCTGCACAACGTGCGCCTCACCGAGGAGCTCGCGATCCGAGCCCGCGAGCTGGCGGTCCAAGCCGAGGGGCTCCGCGCCTCGCGGGAACGTCTGGTCACGGCCCGCGATGCCCAGCGCCGGGGACTCGAGCGGGATATCCGGGAAGGTCCCCAACGGCAGCTCGGCGAGATCCGTGCGGAGCTCGGCACCGTGGTTGTCGATGAGCCCGGCACCGCGGAACGCCTGGACGCGCTTACTGCCCGGGCGAACGACACGCTCGAGGGCCTCCGCGACCTCGCGCGAGGGATCTTCCCGCCGCTGCTCGCCGACCAGGGCGTCGTGGCCGCGCTGGAGGCGCACATCCGCAAGGTGGGTGCGAACGCGCAGGTCCACGCGACCCCCGCGTTCACCGCGGATCGGTTCGACGCGGACGTCGAGGCGTGCCTCTACTTCTGCAGCCTGCAGGCGATCCAGAACGTCCTGCGGCACGCGGGCAACGCGGCCTGTACGGTCGCGCTGGATGCCGACGCCGCCGCGATCCGCTTCGCGCTCTCGGACCGGGGATCCGGGTTCGATCCGGCGACCACGCTACGCGGCATGGGGATCGACATCATGCAGGACCGGATCGACGCCCTGGAGGGCGAGCTCGTCGTGACGAGCGCGCCCGGCGCCGGCACCACGATCGAAGGCACTGTCCCACTGCGCGGACGCCGGGCGATCGCCTCATGACAGCTCGCATGAAACGAATGCTCTCGATCTCTGTGCTCGCGATGGCGGTCGCCGCCGTCCTTGCGACATTCCTGCTCTCGCTCGACACCCAACGCACGGCCCCGCCCCACAAGGTCACGGTGATCGGGGATCCGACGATCGCCGACGGTCCGGAGGTGCTGAAGGGCATGGAGCAAGATGCGGCGAACACGATCCCGGTGCCGACCACACCCAGCCCAGGCAACGTCGCAGGGGTAGTGGTCATGCTCGGCTGGATCCTCACGGGGATCCTGATCCTCACGAGGCAACCGGGGAACAAGGCAGGATGGGTCTTCCTCGCGATCGGGACGGCATGGATCGCGGGCTCGCTCGCGGTCGCTTTGGTCATCTGGGACGTACGAACCCGCGTCGGCACGATCCCCCTGCTGGCCCCCCTCGCGATGGTCGGGGAGATCGGGGTCGCACCGATCATCCTGCTGCCCCTGCTCTTCCTCCTGTTCCCCGACGGACGCCCGCCCTCCCCTCGCTGGCGCTGGGTCGTATGGGCCCTGATCGGCGGCGGGGGCGTCGCGGTCCTCGGGACTCTGATCAACCCTGGCCCCTTGAACAACTTCGTGAACGCCGGGGTCTTCTTCCAGAACCCCGCCGGCGTCGAGGCCCTGGCGGGTCTCGCACCCGCGGCGATCGGCGTGGGAACCGTCGTCGCACTCTGCGGAGTGATCGCGTCCGTGCTCGGGGTTAGGGGCCGCTTCAAGCGGTCGACGGGCGAGGAGCGCCAGCAGCTCCGCTGGTTGGTTACGGTGGCGACGATCGCTCTCGCGATCTTGCTCGCCGGGATCCTGGTCACCGTGGCGGTGCCCGATATCGAAGGGTTCGGCTCGGTCTTCGTTGCGATCCTCCTCTCGCTCGTGGTGACGGTCGCGATCGGGGTACCGGGCGCCTACCTGGTCGCGATCTTCCGCTACGGCCTGTGGGACCTGGACGTCGTGATCAAGAAGACGGTGGTCTTCGCCGTCCTCGTGGCGATCCTCATCGCGGTCGGTGGCGTGGCCGCGGCGCTGGTCGGGATCGGCATCGTCCCGTCGATCGAGAACTCCCCTGCGCCGCTGATGCTCCTGGGGGTCATCTACGGCCTGGCGGTGATCCCCTTGTACCGGGTGGCCAAACGACTGGCCGACCGGCTGGTCTTCGGCGGCCGGGCCAGCCCCTACGAAGTGCTCACCGCGTTCTCGTCGCGCGTCGGTGAGACCTACGCGACCGAGGACGTCCTCCTTCGCATGGCGACCACACTCGGAGAGGGCACCGGGGCCGACCAGGCGACCGTCTGGCTCCGCTTCGGTGCCGAACTCCGGCCCGAGGTCACGTGGCCCGAGACAGTCGTTCCGCCCCCGAGACCGCCCGAGGATGCGATCGAGGTGCGGCATCGAGGCGAGACGCTCGGCGCACTCTCGGTGACGATGCCGGCGAGCGACCCGATGAACCCCGCGAAGGAACGCCTGGTGCGCGACTTGGCGGCGCAGGCCGGCCCCGTGTTGGGTAACGTCCGCCTGATCGAACAGCTGCGGGCCTCGCGGCAGCGCCTCGTCGCCGCCCAGGACGAGGAACGGCGCAAGCTCGAACGGAACATCCACGACGGTGTGCAGCAGCAGCTCGTAGCGCTCGCCGTGAAGCTGAAGCTCGCCGACACGCTGGTCGACCGCGACGCCGAGAAGGCGCACGCCGCGCTGGCGCAGCTCGGGGCGGACGCCCAGCAGACCCTCGAAGACCTCCGGGACCTCGCGCGCGGGATCTACCCCCCGCTGCTCGCGGACAAGGGCCTGGTCGCCGCGCTCCAGAGCCAGGCCCGGCGCGCGCCCGTCCCGGTGGGGCTGGCCGCGGACGGGGTCGGCCGCTACGGTCGGGACGTGGAGGCGACGGTCTACTTCTGCGCGCTCGAAGCGCTGAACAACGTCGCCAAGTACGCGAACGCCTCCTCGGTCACGATCGAGCTCGCCGAGGGCGAGGGGATGCTCGAGTTCCGAGTGGTCGACGACGGCGTGGGATTCGATCGGAGCGCGACCTCGTACGGGTCGGGATTGCAGGGCATGGCCGACCGGCTCGACGCCGTCGGAGGCGCCCTCACGGTCGCGAGCGCCCCGGGCGAGGGAACGACGCTCGCCGGACGCGTGCCGCTCCGCCCCGGGGAGACGCCGTGAGCCGGTCGCTCGCCCGTCTGCTTGGGTGGAGCCTCTGGCTCCTCTCGGTCGGGGTCACGGCCGTCACGCTCACCCTTCTGTGGCGCAACCGGACCTTTGCCGACGAGCCGTGGTTCTTCGTGATCGCGATCCTGTTCATCCTCGGGTACGTGACCGCAGGGGCCGTGATCGCCACACGTCTCCCGGCCAATCCGATCGGCTGGCTGTTCATCGCGATCGGCCTCGGCTTCATCCTGGGAGGACTCGCCGACGAGTGGGTGACGTACGCGACCGTGACGGAGCCGGGGGCCCTGTTCGGCGTCAGGTTCTTCGTCTGGCTGTCGAGCTGGGTGTCGATGGCCGCGGCGCTCGTGCCGTTGATCTTCATCCTGTTCCCGGACGGTCACCCGCCGTCGCGCCGGTGGCGGCCGGTCGTGATGCTGCTGATCGCCGGGGTCGCGGTCGGCGCCCTCGCCTCGATGCTCACGCCGGGAACGGCGGAGTTCGGCGGCGTCGCGATCTCGAAGCCGTGGTCCCTCTCGATCCTCGGGGGCGCCGTGGGCTTCACCCTGGGCGTGGGGTCGGCTCTCGCGATCTTCGTCGCCGGGATCGCCGGGGTGGTCGCGGTCGTCCTGCGCTGGCGGCGCGCGGAGGGCGACGAACGCCAGCAGGTCCGCTGGGTGGCGGCCGCGGCGGGCTTCGCCGGGATCGCGACGCTCGTCGTCGTCGTAACGACGATCCTGTCGGCCGGCTCGCAGAACCCCGCCGGTGACGTGGCGTTCATCGTGCTCCTGCTCGCGGCCGGGATCGGCGTCCCGGTCGCGACCGGGATCGCGGTGCTCAAGTACCGGCTCTACGACCTAGGGCTCGTCGTGAAGAAGACCCTCGTCTTCGCGGTCGTGGCCACGATGCTCACCGCGATCTACGGGATCCTGCTCTTCTTCGTGCCGCTGCTGGTGCTGGGCGTCGGCAGCGGCAGCGGGTTCAGCTCGTGGCAGTTCCTCGTGACGATCGTGATCGCGATCTCGTTCGCGCCGATCCGTCGCCGCGCCCGCAAACTCGCCGACCGGATCGTGTACGGCGAGCGCGCCACCCCGTACGAAGTCCTCTCGGACTTCTCCGAACGGCTGGGCGAGACCTACTCGACCGAGGACGTACTGCCGCGCATGGCGCAGCTGCTCGGTGCCAGCACCGGCGCCGCAGAGGTAGCGGTGCTGTTGAAGGTCGGCGACCGGCTCGTGCCCTCGACGGCGTGGCCGGCAGAGCACGCGGTGCCGATCGAGGCACACCTTCCCGCCGGCGGGGTCGAGGTATTCCCCGTCACCCACCAGGGTGAGGAGCTCGGCGCGATCACGCTCCGCATGAGCGCGCGCGACCCGATGGATCCGGCGAAGGAACAGCTCGTGCGCGACGTCGCCTCGCAGGCCGGACTGGTCCTGCGCAACGTGCGACTGATCAGCGACCTGCGCGAGTCGCGCCGCAGGATCGTGGCCGCGCAGGACGAGCGCGCGAAGCGGCTCGAGCGCAACATCCACGACGGTGCCCAGCAGCAGCTCGTGGCGCTGGCCGTCCGGCTCCGTCTCGCCGAACAGATGGCCGACCGCGATCCCGCGCGGGTCAAGGAGATGCTTGCCGACCTCCAGACCGACGCCAACGATGCCCTCGAGAACCTCCGGGATCTCGCCCGGGGGGTCTATCCGCCGCTGCTGGCCGACCGGGGGCTGACGGCCGCGCTGGAGGCGCAGGCGAGGAAGGCCCCGATGCCGGTGCGCGTCGAGGCCGACGGCACGGGCCGGTACCCGGCGGAGACCGAGGCCACCGTGTATTTCTGCACGCTCGAGGCGCTCCAGAACGTCGCGAAGTACGCGGAGGCGGAACAGGTCACCGTGTCGCTGGCTCCGAACGACGGAGCACTTACGTTCACGATCGCCGACGACGGCCGCGGGTTCGATCCGCGCTCGGCGCCGCTCGGGAGCGGGCTCC
>JANLXF010000092.1:0-10459 GCA_031364965.1 Actinomycetes bacterium
GTCCCGACCTCCTCGCGCAGAAGCTCGCCGAGGCCGAGCGCGCGACGAAACCCTCGCTGGACGACCTCTTCACCAAGGAGCCCGAGCCCAAGCCCGACTGGCCTTCGTGACCGGGCCGCGCGGCCTCCGTCGACATCCTGACCCGGACTAGACTCGCGTTCCCGAGGAAGGAGATGCCCGATGTGGCCTGACGGGATGCGAGCGGCCGCGGCCCTCACGTTCGACTTCGACGCCGAGGAAGTGTGGATCGGCGAGGATCCGGCGAACGCGAACAAGCCGGGCGTCCTCTCGCAGGGGACCTACGGCGCGAAGGTTGCGGTCCCGCTGATCCTCGAGCTCCTCGAACGCCACGGCGTCACGGCCACCTTCTTCGTGCCGGGGCGGGTCGCGGAGCGGCACCCCGAGCGCGTCCGCCAGATCGTGGACGCCGGCCACGAGCTCGCGCATCATGGCTACACCCACACCTCGCCGACCAAGCTCTCCGCCGAACAGGAGGAGCAGGAGCTGACGAAGGGACTGGAGATCCTCCGTTCCTTCGGCGCCGAGATCGTGGGCTACCGGTCGCCGTCGTGGGACTTCAGCGACGCCACAGAGGCGCTCCTGGTCACGCACGGGTTCGCCTACTCCTCGAACTTCATGGACGACCTCAAGCCGTACCGGCGCGAGGGCACGTCGCTGATCGAGGTCCCGATCCAATGGACCCTGGACGATGCCGCCCACTTCTGGTTCGACGGCGCGACGTGGACGAAGAAGATCTCGACCGCGAGCGAGGTCCGGGAGATCTGGGAAGGGGAGTTCCGCGGCTACCTCCGCCTGGGCGGGGCGTTCGTGCTCACGTGTCATCCCCAGGTGATCGGCCGTCCGTACCGGCTGGAGATGCTCGACGATCTGGTCGGCTGGATGCGGCAGCAGGACGGCGTGTGGTGGGCCACGTGTCGCGAGATCGCCGGCAGGGTGGCGTGAGCGGGAACCGCGCGATCGTCACCGGCGCCGCGCGTGGACTGGGCGAGGCCGTCGCCTCTCGTCTGGTCGCCGACGGATGGCACGTGGCCCTCGTCGACGTCGTCGACGAGGTCGAGACGACGGCCGCCGCACTCGCCGCGACGGCCCCGGACGCCACCGTCGTCGGGATCGTCGCCGACGTCTCGCGCGAGAACGACGTGGAGCGGGCCGTCACGCAGGCTGCCGACGTGCTCGGGGGCCTCGACGCGCTGGTGAACAACGCGGGGATCGGCGGCTCCGACACGCCTGTGGTCGATACCTCCCTCGACGCGTTCCATCGCGTGCTCGACGTGAACCTCGTCGGCTCGTTCCTGGTCGCGCGCGCCGTGGCGACGGTGCTGCTCGCTCAGGGCTCGGGTGGCGCGATCGTGAACCTCGGGTCGATCCTCGGCCAGCGGGGCGAGGCGGGCAGCGCCGCCTACTCCGCGTCGAAGGCGGGCGTCACGCTGCTTACCCAGGCCCTCGCGCTCGAGCTCGGCCCGCACGCGATCCGGGTGAACACCGTGGCGCCGGGGAACATGGCGACCGAGATGCACTGGGAGTACGTGCGCGACCTCGCCGCCCAGATGGACGTGGGGTTCGACGAAGCGCGCGACCACGTTCGCTCTGGCATCCCGCTCGGGCGTCACGGCACCGGCGACGACATCGCGGGCACGGTCGCCTGGCTGTTGTCGGACGACGCCTCGTACGTCACAGGCCAGACGATCGGGGTGAACGGCGGGGTGGTCCTCTCGTGAGTGGCGCCTTCGAGAGCCGCCGCGCCCTGGTGAGCGGGGGGGCGGGCGGGATCGGACTGGCCACCGCCCGCCTGCTCGCCGAGCGCGGCGCCCGCGTCGCGATCCTGGATCGCGATCCGGCGATCAGCCGGGACGCGGCCGCCACGATCGAGGGCGTCGCGGTGGTCGCCGACGTCCGCGACGCCGAGCAGGTGGCCGCGGCCGTCGCCCAGGCGGCCCGCGACCTTGGCGGCCCGATCGAGGTCTGTGTGAACGCCGCCGGCATCTACCGGATCGCGTCCTTGCTCGAGCTCGGACCCGAGGAGTGGGACGAGGTCCTGGCGATCAACCTCCGTGGTTCGTGGCTCGTCGCCCGGGAGGCCGTCCGTGGCCTCGTCGCGGCCGGTGTGCGCGGTGGGGCGATCGTGAACATCTCCTCGACCGCCGGCTTGATCGCCGATGCGAGCGAGCCCGGCGCCCACTACAACGCCAGCAAGGCAGGCGTGATCGCGCTGACCAAGCAGATGGCGGCCGAGTGGGCGCCGCACGGCGTCCGGGCGAACGCGGTGTGCCCCGGGGTGATCGAGACGTCGATGCTCCGACTGATGGACGACCCCGTGGCGGGCCAGACGTACCTCGACCACCAGGTGCCGCTCGGCCGGCTCGGGCAGCCCGAGGAGGTTGCCGCCGTGATCGTCTTCCTCGCCTCGGACGAGGCGAGCTACGTTACGGGGGTCGCGGTGCCGGTCGACGGCGGCGTGACCTCGATCTGAAGGGAGAGACATGGAGCCCGGGTCCCCCGTCGTGCGTCCCCCGTTCCCCCACATCGCCGTGGAAGGGGGCCCCCGCGAGCGCGGGCGATCCTATGGGGAGCAGACGCGCGATCGCGTGCACCGCTCGATCGAGGCGTACGAGCAGGTCTTCGCCCACTACGCGGGGTGGGACTGGGCGCAGGTGAGGGCCGAGGCGGTCCGGTACCGCGATCCGATCGCGCGGTTCAGCGCGAAGTACCTCGAGGAGATCGCCGGCATCGCCGAGGGAGCCGGCGTGCCCGAATCCGACGTCCTCGCGCTTAACGTCCGCACCGAGGTGATGTTCGCGGCGAAGGCGCGCGCCGCCGCCGGGCTCGGCGACCGGCCGAACCTGCCCCACGAGTGCAGTGCCTTCGCCGTGCTCGCGTCCCGGAGCGCGGAGGGGCACACGCTGATCGGGCAGAACTGGGACTGGCTCCTCCATTCCTTCGACACGTGCGTCGTCCTCGAGGCCCGGCAGGACGACGGCCCGGATTTCGTGACGGTGGTCGAGGCGGGGTTGCTGGCCAAGACCGGGATGAACTCGAGCGGGATCGGTCTGGCGACCAACGCGCTCGTGTCCGACGAAGACCGCGGCGAGCCCGGCGTGCCGTACCACCTGCTGCTGCGGTCCATCCTGGACGCCGAGACGATCTCCGACGCCTACGCCGCGCTGCAACGGGGGGTCCGCTCGTCCTCGGCGAACTTCTTGGTCGCTCACGTCGACGGGGTGGCGGTCGACGTGGAGGGCTCGCCGGGCGACTTCACGAAGCTCTACCTGAACTTCCCGGAGGACGGCGTCGTGCTCCACACGAATCACTTCCGCTCCAACGCTTTCGACGGCGATGACGTGTCGCTCTGGGTGATGCCCGACAGCCCGTTCCGGTTGGAGCGGCTGGCCACCGGCGTCCGGGGCGTCGGGTCGCTCTCACTCGACACGTTCCGCGGGCTCCTCGCCGACCACTCGAACTACCCCTCGGGCGTGTGCTGTCATCCCGACGCGCGGATGGACCCGCACGACCAGGGATCGACGGTGGCCTCGATCCTGATGGACCTCGACGCGAAGCGGATGTGGGTGGCCGACGGCCATCCCTGCACGAACCCGTACCGCGAGCTCGACTACTCGTCGTTCCTCGCCAAGCCGTCTCCCGTGCTCGCGGGCAGGCCCGCGTGACGATCCGCTGCGGCGTCGGCCTGATCACGTGCCAGCGAGCGCCGGGCGAGACCCGAAGCGACGTCGAGCTGTACGCCGACGCGCTCTCGTTCGCCGAAACGGCCGAGCGGCTGGGCCTGGACTCGGTCTGGGTGAGCGAGCATCACTTCGTAGATGACGGCTACCTGCCGTCGCTCCTTCCGATGTGCGCCGCGATCGCGGCGCGGACCTCGCGGATCGAGATCGGCACGGCCCTCCTGCTCGCCCCGCTCTACGAGCCGCTGCGCCTGGCGGAGGACGCGGCGGTCGTCGACCTGATCTCGGGCGGGCGGCTGATCCTCGGGCTCGGCCTGGGATGGCGCGACGAGGAATTCGAGGCGCTCTCGATCCCGCTCCGCGACCGGGTCCTGCGGCTCGAGGACGCCGTCGCGGTCTGCCGAACGGCGTGGGCGGGGGAGGCGGTCGGTGGCGATCGGCCCGACGTGGTGGTGACGCCGGCACCGGCGCGCCCGGGGGGACCGCCGATCTGGATCGGCGGACTTTCGGAGCCTGCCGCGCGGCGCGCCGGCCGGATCGCCGACGGCTTCATGGCCACGGAGGTGACCCCCGCCACCCTCGCCGAGCAGGTGGGCTGGGTGCGCGAGGAAGCCGAGCGGGCCGGCGGCACGAGTGCCGCGCGCACGATCTCGATGCACGTGCCGACCTACGTCCACGACGGCGATCCGGAGGCCGGCTGGGCCGAGGTGCTGGCTCCCCACCGATACGTCGGATGGAAGTACGAGGACATGGAAGGCGCGCGGTCGCGCCCCGCCGGGTCCCCGTCGCCGCCCCCGGTCACGCCCGGCGAGGAGGCCGAGCTTCGTGCGGGCATCGTCTTCGGGGATGCCGCCGAGGTGGCGGCGACGATCCGGTCGTTCGCCGAGGCGGCCGGAGGCGACCTGCACTTCATCGCCCGCGTCTACTGGCCCGGGCTCGCACGCGACCGGCAAGAGGCGCTCTTGCAGCGATTCTCGAACGACGTCGTGCCCCTCCTCGCCTGATCAGGGCCCGCGGTACGCGGGTGCGCCCGAAGCCAACTTGACGGCAAGGCCCGAGTGTGGCGCGATACCCGGGTCCGCACGTGCGCGCGAACGACTGGGGGAGTGGGATGAGCGATCGAACGTCGGGTTCCGGGGGGTCGTCCAGCGGCGGCACGATGTCGCGCCGGTCCTTCTTGCAGGGCGTCGGGGGCGCCGGCTTGGGAGGGCTCGTGGTCGGGGGGGTCGGCGGCTACCTCGCGGGGAACGGCTCGTCGTCGGACTCCACCCCCACGGGGGGCGCCTCGGGCGGGGGTTCGTCCGAGGCGATCACGATCGGGGTCGGGAGTCCGGTGACCGGCCCGTTCGCCGGCGACGGTCAGCAGATGGTCCGCGGCGTCGAGCTCGCCGTCGAGGAGCTGAACGCGATGGGCGGGGTGGGCGGCCGCCAGATCGAGGTCCAGGTCCTGGACACGAAGGCCCAGGAACCCGACGTGATGAAGTCGGTGGTGACGAAGTTCGTCTCGCAGAATGTCGCCGCGATGCTCGTGGGCTTCACGACCTACACCTCGGTCGAATACCCGATCGTGGGCGAGTCCAAGATCCCGATGTTCCACGTCAACACCTGGCAGGACAACGTCGAATTCGTCGCGAAGAACCAGATCACCAACATCTACCAGGGCGACCCGTCGCAGCTTTCCTACGGTCCCGGGCTGATCGTGCTGATCAACGACCTGATCGACCAGAAGAAGTGGACGCCGTCGGCCGAGACGATCGCGATCGTCTCGTCGAACGACCCCTACAGCCTCTCGATCTCGAAGAGCTTCGAGGCGGGGATGAACCAGCAGGGGTGGCAGACCACGATGTTCGAGCAGTTCACCGTGCCGCAGGCCGACTACAGCGCGATCCTCGTGAAGATCAGGGACAACCCCCCGGGGATCGTCTTCTTCAGCGACTACGCCCCGGGCGACGAGGCGTCGTTCATCAAGCAGTTCCGCCAGTCTCCGACGAAGTCGCTCGTGTACCAGCAGTACGCGCCGTCGATCCCGGAGTACCTCGACCTCGCGGGCCCCGCCGCCGACGGTGTGATGTGGTCCACGGTGGTCGGCGTGATCCAGGGTGACCCGATCGCCGAGCGGTTCAACGTTGCGTTCAAGGAGAAGTTCGGCCGCGAGGCGGGATTCTCGAACGCCGGGGACCACTACGACATGACGAAGATGTGGGCGACGGCCGCGAGCCTGGCCGGCGACCCATACGACTTCGATGCGGTGAACGCGGTCCTCGCGAACTCGGCCTACCGGGGGGTGTGTGGCGCCTACACGTTCACGAACGCCGGGCCGGGCGAGCTGACGTGCATCCCGTATCCGGATGAGACGGCCGATCCCTCGATCGGCATGGCGCACCTCACGTTCCAGATCCAGAACGGCAAACAGGTCCTGATCGCGCCGGACCCCTACACCACGGGAACGTTCCAGCTGCCTGAGTGGCTGTGACGGAGGCCGCCGCCGTCCTCGAAGGCGTCGAGATCTGCAAGGACTACGGCGGGCTGCACGCCGTCGTCGACGTCACGTTCTCGGTCGCGCCGGGCGAGATCCTGGGGATCGTCGGGCCGAACGGCGCCGGCAAGACGACGCTGTTCGACGTCGTCACCGGGCACTCCGCCGCGACCCGTGGCGACGTGCGGCTCGAGGGACGCTCGATCAACGGTCAGAAGGTCCACGCGCGGTGCGAGGCGGGCCTCGCGCGCACCTTCCAGCAGCCCGTCGTGGCGCTCTCCCTCACCGTGCTCGAGAACCTCTACCTGGCGGCGTCGTTCCGCCGCGGGCGCGACGGCAGCGGTCGCGACGGCGACCTCGCCGAGGCCGAGCGCTGGCTCGGGTTCGTGGGCATGCAGGACAAGGCCGGCGCACAGGCCGGCCCGCTCGGCGTCTTCGACAAGAAGCGGCTGATGCTCGCCACGGCCCTCGCGACCAACCCGCGGGTGCTGCTCCTCGACGAGCCGTTCGGGGGGCTGAACCCGCACGAGATCGACGCCGTGATGGCCCTGATCCGTCAGGTGCGCGACGAGGGGATGGCCGTGATCGTGATCGAGCACGTGATGCGCGCGCTCACCTCGCTCTCGGATCGCGTGCTCGTGATGCACCACGGGGCCACGTTCTTCGAGGGCACGCCGCAGGAGATGCTCGCGGACGAGCGCGTGATCGAGGTCTACCTAGGCGCGACCCACCGGAAGCAGGCAGACGGATGAGCGACGCCGCGCCGATCCTCGACGTCCGCGGGCTCACCGCCGGGTACGGCGACACCGTCGTGGTCCGCGACCTCTCGCTCAGCGTGCAGGCGGGCAAGTGTGTGGTGATCATCGGTCCGAACGGACACGGGAAGTCCACGCTCCTGCGGGCGGTGAGCGGGCTGATGAAGCCGATGGCGGGGGAGGTCTGGTTCGACGGCGAGCGGATCGACGGCGAGCAGGCGGAGACGATCGCGCACCGCGGCATGGTGCACATCCCGCAGGGCGACGGGCTCTTCGCGGACATGACGGTCGAGGACAACCTCCTGATGGGCTCGTTCCCGAAGGAGTCGTGGAAGGACCGTCAGGCGACGATCGAGCGCGTGTTCGAGCTCTTCCCGATCGTGCGGGACAAGCGGGCGCAACGTGCGCGGACGCTGTCGGGGGGCGAGCGCCGGCTGGTCGGCCTCGGCAGAGGGTTGATGCGCGAGGGCTCCATCCTGCTGATCGACGAGCCCTCGCTCGGCCTCGCCCCCGTGATGATCGACAACGTCTACGGCGCGATCCGCTCGATCGTCGAGGCCCACCGAACCGTGCTCCTCGTCGAGGAGAACTTCACCCACATCGGCGAGGTCGCCGACAAGGTGCACGTGCTGGAGACCGGTTCGATCGTGCGCAGCGGTTCGCTCGAGGCGCTGATGGCCGACCGGACCGTCGTCGAGACGTACCTGGGGGTGCTGTGAGGATGCGGCCGTGAGCAGCTCGGATCTCGTCGCGATCGTCGTCACGACGATCGTCTTCGGGTCGATCTACGGACTCGTGTCGATCGGCATGACGCTGATCTACGGGACGCTGCGCATCCTCGACATGTCGCAGGGCTCCATGGTGATGGTCGGGGGCTTCGTGGGGTGGGGGATCCTCACGGTGGCGACGTGGAACCCGGTCGTCGCACTCGTCGCGGCGTTCGTCGTGACGTTCGTCCTGGGCACCTTCACCGAGCTGATCTCGGTGCAGCCCCTGATGAGCCGGCGCGGCGAGATCGACTTCGAGATGGTCACGTTCATCACCACGTTCGCCGTCGCGATCGTGCTCGCGAACCTGGCGCTGCAGATCTTCGGGCCCTTCCAGAAGAACGTCCCGCCCCTGATCCACGGCGGCGTCTCGATCCTGGGCGTCCACCTGGACTACCACTCGATGCTGATGGCCTTCACCTCGATCCTGCTGATGATCGGGCTGGGCCTGTTCCTGTCGCGCACGCGATGGGGGTTCGCGATCCGCGCCGTGGCGCAGGACCTCGACGCGGCCCGCCTGATGGGGGTGCCCGTCGGCAAGCTCTACCCGCTCACGATGGGTCTGGCGTCGGCGCTCGCGGGGATCGGCGGGGTGTTCCTGGGCGCGCTGTACTTCGCCTCGCCGACGTCGGGGGACCTTCCCCTGCTCACCGCGCTCATCGTCGTGATCTTCGGCGGTCTGGGGAGCCTCAAGGGCACCCTGTACGCCGCCTACATCATCGGGTTGATCCAGGCGCTCGCGATCGTGCTCGTGGGCACCACGTGGTCGCTGCCGATCCTGTACGGGGTGATCCTGCTCGTGTTGATCTTCCGGCCGTACGGCTTGTTCGGGAACCCGTCGGAGGCCCGGCTGTGAGCGCGGCCGTGAGCGCGGCGGCGGCGCGGGTCGGGCGCCTGCCGCGGCTCTCGGGCGCTTCCTGGACGGCCATCGTCGCGGTCGTCGCGATCGTGGCGGTGATCCCGATCGTGTACTCGAACAACTACATCATCACGGTGATGATCACCGGCGGGATCGTCCTGCTCCTGAACACGAGTTGGAACTTCGTCCTGGGCATCGCCGGCGTCTGGAACTTCGGGCAGCTCGCGATCTACGCGCTCGGCGGCTACGGGACGGGATTGCTGATGCTGCACACCGGGCTCCCCGGCTGGCTCTGCGTGATCCTGGGCGGCGTGATCTCGGCGGGGATCTCGGTGCTGCTCGCGTTCCCGACGCTGCGGCTGTACGGGATCTACACGTCGCTCCTGACGTTCTCGTTCGCCTCGGTCGTGCAGTTCATCATCGTGAACGACGGCAGCGGGTTCTCGGGCGGCAGCTTCGGCCTGGACACGGTGGACGGGCTTTTCCCGGGGATGGGGCCCAGAGCCCAGATCCACGCGTACTACTGGACCGTGCTCGCGTTGATCGTGGTGGCGACCGTCGTCGTCGCGCGGATCCGGAGCTCTCGTCTGGGTATCGCGCTGCAGACGATCCGTGACGCGCCCGGGTTCGCGGCCGCCCGAGGCGTCAATCCGCTGAAGTACCGGATCATCGCGTTCGCGATCAGCGGGTTCATCGCGGGGGTCGCCGGGGGGATGTACGTCAGCTTCAACCAGAGCATCACGCCGTCGGTGATGGGCCTGACGCCGATGTCGATCGACGTGACGATGCTGGTGATCGGCGGCCTCGGCACGATCGCGGGCCCCGCCCTGGGGACCACGTTGCTCACGATCATCCAGACCTCGCTCGTGGACTACCCCGGGATCCAGCTCACGATCCTGGGCACGATCCTGCTGCTCATCGTCGTGTTCGTTCCCGGCGGCCTGGTGGGGCTGATCGCGCGGATCAAGGGCCGGGTCTCGCGCTGGGTGTCCGAAGGCGAGGGGCCCGCCCGGGGCGGCTAGCGCTCGTTGCGGCGCCGGCGTGCGCGGCCGTAGCCGCCGCCGCCGCTCGTCTCGATCCGGATCGTCCAGCCCCGCTTGAGCGTGGTGGTCGACTTCTGCGGGACCTCGACCTCGTTGCCTTCCGTGTCGAACAGGCTGATGCGCGCGGGTTTCGCGTCGCCGCCCCCGTTCGCCCCCAGCGGCCGGAACCGGGGATCGGTCTGCTCGGAGTAGAAGGTCGCGCGCTGGTCGTGGTCCAAGATCTCATAGTCGCGGCGGAGCCCCATCCCGCCGCGGTGGCGCCCGTCCCCTTGCGAGCCGTCGATCAGCTCGGTGCGCAGGATCCGCACGGCGTAGTTCACCTCGGCCACCTCCACCGGCATCAGCCCGACGTTCGACATGTAGGTGTCGACGCCGTCGATCCCGTCGCCGTCGGCGTGCGCGCCCGTCCCGCCACCCACGACGTCGGCGAGCACCGAGCCGCGGCCCGTCACCGGCGACACGCTCTCGATGTTCAGCCCGAAGAACGCCACGCTCGAGGATCCGACCGCCTTCTCGGGCCACAGCTCGGCGGCCGCGCGCACGATCGTGTCCGCCAGACGCTGGCAGGTGTTGTGGCGAACGCTCACGGCGGCCGGCGGGTTCGGGTTCAAGACGTTGCCGGTGGGGCAGATCACGTCGACCGCGCGCAGGATCCCCTCGTTCGAGGGGAGCGCGGGGTCCAGGAGCGCGCGCACGGCGTACACGAGGCCGGCGCGGGTGCTCGCCCACGGCACGTTCAGGGCGCCCGCCACCTGCGGGGAGGATCCCGACAGATCGATCGTGAGGCGGTCGCCGGTCTTGCGCAGCCCGACGTGGATCCGGGTCGGGGGACCGCCCGGCCCAACGGGAACATCCGCGACA
>JANLXF010000131.1:0-4323 GCA_031364965.1 Actinomycetes bacterium
TGGTGCCGCCTTCGACGGCCTCCTGGAACTCCCGCTGGCGCGCCAGCCAGTACTCCGGGATGGCCTCGGGCTTGATGCGCACCTGCACGTTCCGGTAGCGCGCCAGGCCCGAGCCGGCCGGGATCAGCTTGCCGATGATCACGTTCTCCTTCAGACCGAGCAGCGGGTCCGACTTGGCCGAGATGGCCGCGTCGGTGAGCACCCGCGTGGTCTCCTGGAAGGAGGCCGCCGAGAGCCACGAGTCCGTGGCCAGCGACGCCTTCGTGATCCCGAGCAGGACCGGCCGGGCGCTCGCGGGCGCCCCGCCGTTCTCGACGATCTCGGCGTTAGTCTCCTCGTACTGGCGGCGGGCCACCATGTCACCGGGCAGGAACTCACTGTCGCCGGGCTCGATGATGTGCACCTTGCGGAGCATCTGCCGCGCGATCAGCTCGATGTGCTTGTCGTGGATCGTGACGCCCTGGCTGCGGTAGACCTGCTGCACCTCGTCGGCGAGGTGCTGCTGCAGCGCGAGCACGCCCTCGACCCGCAGCTTCTCGTGGGGGTTCACCGAACCCTCCGTGAGCTGCTGGCCGACCTCGACCCGGTCGCCGTCGTTGACGGTGAGACGGGCCCGGAACGAGACCGGGTACTCCACCTCGTCGCCCGAATCGTCGGTGACGCTGATGCGGCGGACGTGCTTCTCGTCGTCGTCTTCGATCGAGACCGTGCCCGAGAGCTCGGTGATCTGCGCCTCGCCCTTGGGCTTGCGCGCCTCGAACAGCTCCACGACCCGGGGCAGACCGTGCGTGATGTCCTCGCCGGCCACACCCCCCGTGTGGAACGTGCGCATCGTGAGCTGCGTGCCGGGCTCGCCGATCGACTGGGCGGCGATGATACCCACGGCCTCACCGATGTCGACCATGCGACCGCTGGCCAGGGAACGGCCGTAGCAGACCGCGCAGACCCCGACCTCGGCCTCACAGGCCGTGACCGAACGACACTGCACGACCTCGACGCCCGAGGCCACGACGGCCGCGGTGACCTCGTCGTTCAGCTCGTCGCCCTTCGAGGCGATCTTCTTGCCGCCGACCTTGACGTCCTCGGCCAGCACGCGACCGAACACCGAGGTGTCGATGTGGGCGCTCGGCACCACCGTGCCGTCGGGCCGCTTGACGTTCACGACGATCGGGATCGACCGGTCGGTGTCGCAGTCCTCTTCCCGCACGATCAGCTCCTGCGCCACGTCGACGAGTCGACGGGTCAGGTATCCCGAGTCGGCGGTTCGAAGCGCCGTGTCGGCGAGGCCCTTGCGGGCGCCGTGCGTGGAGATGAAGTACTCCAGCACCGACAGGCCCTCGCGGAAGTTCGACTTGATGGGGCGCGGGATGATCTCGCCCTTCGGGTTGGCCACGAGCCCACGCATGCCCGCCAGCTGGCGGATCTGCATGATGTTGCCTCGTGCACCCGAGTTGGCCATCATGAAGATCGGGTTCGAAGGAGTGAATCCCTCCTCCATCGCGTTCTTCACCTCGTCGGTGGCCTGGGTCCAGATCTCGATCAGCTCCTGACGACGCTCGTCGTCGGTGATGATCCCCTTGCGGTACTGGCCCTCGACCTTCTGCGCCTTCTTCTCGTGCTCGTCCAGGATCTTCTGCTTGGACGGCGGCACGGTGACGTCCTCGACGCCGATCGTGACGCCCGCACGGGTCGCGTAATGGAACCCGAGGTCCTTCAACCCGTCCAGGATCGATTCGGTCGTGGCACGGTCGTACCGATGCACGGCCTCGTCGACCAGGCGCGCGATGTCGGACTTCACGAGCTGGCTGTTGCGGAACTCGAAGTCGTCGGGGAACACGCCGTTCAAGATCACGCGGCCGATCGTCGTGCGCACCACCGGGGTGCGGCCCGACGCAGGGTCGAAGCCCTCGGGCAGCATGTCGTCGGGCACGGCCTTGCCTTCGAGCCGGATGCGGATCGGCGTGTGGAGCGAGTAGCCGCGGTCGAGCGCGAGCAGCGCCTCGCCCACCGTCCCGAACGTCGGGATCTTCTCGTTCTTGGCGCCTTCGTCCTTGCCGAGCGACAGGTAATAGAGCCCCAGCACCATGTCCTGCGACGGCGTCGCGATCGGCCGGCCGTGCGCGGGCGACAAGATGTTGTTCGCCGACAGCATCAGGATCCGCGCCTCGGCCTGAGCCTCCGCCGACAGCGGCACGTGCACGGCCATCTGGTCGCCGTCGAAGTCGGCGTTGAACGCCGCACACACGAGCGGGTGGATCTTGATGGCCTTGCCCTCCACCAGGACCGGCTCGAAGGCCTGGATCCCCAGACGGTGGAGCGTCGGCGCGCGGTTCAGCATGACCGGGTGCTCGCGGATCACGTCTTCGAGCACGTCCCACACCTGCGGACGCGCGCGCTCGACCATGCGCTTGGCGCTCTTGATGTTCTGCGCCAGGTTCTGGTCGACCAGCCGCTTCATCACGAAGGGCTTGAAGAGCTCGAGCGCCATCTGCTTGGGCAGCCCGCACTGGTGCAGGCGAAGTTCCGGCCCGACCACGATGACCGAACGGCCCGAGTAGTCGACGCGCTTGCCGAGCAGGTTCTGACGGAACCGGCCCTGCTTACCCTTCAGCATGTCGGAGAGCGACTTCAGCGGACGGTTGCCGGGGCCCGTGACGGGACGCCCGCGGCGGCCGTTGTCGAACAGTGCGTCGACGGCCTCCTGCAGCATCCGCTTCTCGTTGTTGACGATGATCTCGGGCGCCTGCAGGTCGAGCAGTCGCTTGAGCCGGTTGTTCCGGTTGATCACCCGTCGGTACAGGTCGTTGAGGTCGGAAGTCGCGAACCGGCCTCCGTCGAGCTGCACCATCGGGCGAAGGTCCGGCGGGATCACGGGCACGGCGTCGAGCACCATCCCGAGCGGATTCGACTTGCCCTCGACGAAGTTCGAGACGACCTTGAGGCGCTTGATGGCCTTCAGGCGCTTCGTCCCCTTGCCGTTCTCGATGATGTCGCGGAGGATCTCGGCCTCGCCGGCCACGTCGTAGTCGGACAACAGGCGCTTGATCGCCTCTGCGCCCATGCCGCCGTCGAAGTAGTCGCCGTAACGCTCCCGCAGGCTGCGGTAGACGATGTCGTCGGCCACCAGCTGCTTGACGGAGAGCCCCTTGAGGGCCGTCAGAACGTCATCCAGGTGCTGCGTCTCACGCGAGGCGGCCTCGGTGGCGCGCTCGACGTCACGCTGTGCTTCGCGCTTGGCGGCGGAGAGCTGCGCGCCCTTGGCGCCCTCGCCCTCGAGCTCCTTCAGGCGATCCTCGAGCTCGTTCAGCCGCTTCTTGATCTGGTCGTCGCGGTCGGCGTCAACCTCCTTCTTCTCGGCCTCGATCTCGGCCTCGATCTTCGGGAGGTCGTCGTGCCGCCGGTCGGCATCGACCCGCGTGATCACGTACGCCGCGAAGTAGATGATGCGCTCGAGATCCTTGGGGGCGAGGTCGAGCAGGTAGCCGAGGCGGCTGGGAACGCCCTTGAAGTACCAGATGTGCGTCACGGGCGCGGCGAGCTCGATGTGGCCCATGCGGTCGCGACGGACCTTGCTCCGGGTGATCTCCACGCCGCAGCGCTCGCAGATGATGCCCTTGAAACGCACCCGCTTGTACTTGCCGCAGTGGCACTCCCAGTCCCGCGTGGGACCGAAGATCCGCTCGCAGAACAGGCCGTCCTTCTCCGGCTTGAGGGTGCGGTAGTTGATGGTCTCCGGCTTCTTGACCTCGCCGTTGGACCATGCGCGGATCTGGTCGGCCGTGGCCAGGCCGATCCGGAGCTCATCGAAGTAGTTGACGTCCAACACTTACGCGCTCGCCTCCCGTGGAGCGGGGCATGACCCCGCCGTCAGTCGCTCGCTCTTCACAACGTGCAACGCTGGCGTGTTCCCGACCGTCCTCAATCGAAGTCCGCCCCGGCCGGCTCACGACGGCTGAGGTCGATCCCCAGCTCCTCGGCGGCTCGGAAGACGTCTTCGTCGGTCTCGCGCAGCTCGATCTGCTCACCCGAGCTCGAGCGGACCTCGACGTTCAGGCACTGGGACTGCATCTCCTTGATCAGCACCTTGAACGACTCGGGGATGCCGGGCTCGGGGATGTTCTCGCCCTTGACGATGGCCTCGTACACCTTCACGCGGCCGAGCACGTCGTCGGACTTGATCGTCAGCAGCTCCTGGAGGGCATAGGCGGCCCCGTATGCCTCCAACGCCCAGACCTCCATCTCGCCGAACCGCTGGCCGCCGAACTGGGCCTTACCGCCCAGGGGCTGCTGCGTGATCATCGAGTAGGGGCCGGTCGAGCGAGC
>JANLXF010000153.1:0-1632 GCA_031364965.1 Actinomycetes bacterium
GCAAGGGCTTCACCATCAAGGAGATCGCCAACCTGATGGGCATCAAGTGGTTCACCGTCAACGACCACATCAAGTCGATCTACAAGAAGCTCAACGTCTCCAGCCGCGCCGAAGCTGCCGTGCTGGCCAGCAAGCAGGGCCTCGTGTAGGCATCATTGCCTCGCGCGCCGGCGCCAACATGTTCGTCGCGGGCAACGCCATCTTCGGGGCCCGTAAGAAGAATCCCGACAAGAAGCCGGCAGTGGCCTACCGCGAGGTCATGGACCGCATGCGCCTCGCCATGGCCACCTGACCGCGCCCACCCCCGCCTCACCCTGAACGAGCTCTCCGAGCGGCCCCCGTCCACCCTGAGCGAGCGCAGCGAGTCGAAGGGCTCCAGGCGGCCCGAAAGCTATTGAAGTCTGCGGGGCTGCCCCCTATATTTCCGCGGCTCTTCGGGGCGTAGCGCAGCCTGGTAGCGCGTTTGGTTCGGGACCAAAAGGTCGCGAGTTCGAATCTCGCCGCCCCGACCAGTGAAGTCTGGAGCATTCCCGAATGTAGAAGCCCTCCGAGATCCTCGGGGGGCTTCGCATTTGTGGCGCTGACCTGATTGCTAGACGCGCACGGATCGCGCGCGTTGCCGCCGAGCCGGTCCTGCCCAACGTCCGGGGCCATGAGAAGCGTCCTCGCCGCTGCCTGTCTTGCCGTCTTGTGCTGCGCTTGCGCGTCGGAGCCCGACTCCGATTCGCCTTCCACCGAGCCCGCCTTCCCCGACCCGCGCCTCCACGGACCGCAGGCGACGCCGATCGCGTCCGGGACGCCGGCGGAGTCGCCGACTCCGACGGTGACCCCGGCGCCGACGCCGTGGCCGATGCCCACGCCGCTCGGCGCGCCGCTCACGCTCGTGCGAAAGCTCCCGCATGCGAACTGGTCCGAGGGTCTCGACTACCACGCGGGCGAGCTCTGGGGCGCGTTCCCCCACTCGATGCGCGTCTACGAGCCGGAGACCGGCACGCCGCTTCGCGACCTCGACCCGCCCTCCGCCTACAGCGAGAGCCTTGCGTGGCGCGACGGCGAGCTCTGGAACGTCAGCTACGACGACAACAACATCTACGTCGGCACGCCCGAGGGCCTCGACTTCACGTGGCGCGTCGTCGGGACGGTGCCCGAGATCCATTCGTGGGGCATCACGCACGACCCATGGCACGTGATCGTCACCGGCAACGGGACGCCGTTCCTCTACTTCCTCGATCCGGTGACGACGGAGGTCATGGCGACGATCGAAACACCGATCGACGATCTCGAGGACCTCGCGTGGGATCGCGGCGCGATCTGGGCGTCGAGCTACTCGGAATACTCGGGGAAGTTCTTCCGACTCAATCCGTGGAACGGCGAGCTCGTCGACGTCTTCGCGCTTCCGGATCCCGCGGAGTGCTCGATCGTCGACGGCGTCGCGGTGAACGGCTCCACGCTCTTCGTCACGGGGAAGAACTGCCCCTGGATCTACGTCTACGAGATGCCCTGACGGGGAAAAAAGAACGGCCACCCGGGGAGGCGGGTGGCCGTCGTGCTGCTTTCTAGTCGCCTCGAACGGCAGGTCGGGGGGGGAGGTTGCCGTCCGTAGCGACTGGTTGTGTCTGGTGTAAGAGCAAC
>JANLXF010000170.1:0-6031 GCA_031364965.1 Actinomycetes bacterium
CGCCGCCAACCCGGCCCTGGCCGTGAACACGCCGCAACCGATCGTGGTCTCCGCGAACCCCGCGAACTGGACGCCGCACGTCCTCGACGGGATCGTGAACACGATCGTCCCCGTCGGGGATCAGATCGTCGCCGGCGGCACCTTCACGCAGGTGAAGGAGCCGGGCGGGCCGATCCTCGCGCGGACGAACATCTTCGCCTTCGACGCGACGACCGGGGCGATCGATCCGAACTTCGCCCCGGTGCTGGACGGGGAGGTGCTCTCGCTCGCGACCGACGGCTCGGGTACCTCGGTGTTCGTCGGCGGCGCCTTCTCGACCGTCAACGGCGTGGTGTCTCGGCGGCTGGCCAAGCTCGACACCGCGACCGGACAACGGCTGACGGCGTTCAAGGGCAAGATCAACAGTGGCGCGGCGATCTACGACATGGTCGTGCGGAACAACAAGCTCTACATCGGCGGCACGTTCTCGATCGTCAACAAGCTGCCGCGCGAGCGCATCGCGGCTTTCGACCTCCCGGCGGGAACGATCGACCCGAACCTGACCGTGGCCTTCGCCGGCAAGCACAACGACGGGACGACCCGTGTCCACAAGTTCGACATCTCGCCCGACGGTACCAAGCTCCTGGCGATCGGGAACTTCCTGACGGCCGACGGGCTGCCGCGGGAGCAGGTCGCGATGCTCGACCTCACGACCACGCCGGTGAGCGTCGCCAACTGGCAGACGAGCCGGTACACGAACGCGTGCAGCTCGCGGTTCGACACCTACCTCCGCGATGTCGACTTCGACCCGACGGGCCAGTACTTCGTGATCGGGACGACCGGCGCCTGGTTCGGTGGTCCCGGCGCGGGCGTGCTCTGCGACACGGTGACCCGCTGGGCGACGAACGCCACGGGCTCGGCCCTGCAGCCGGAATGGATCGACTACACCGGTGGCGATACGACCTTCAGCGTCGCGGTCACCGGCACGGCGGTCTACGTCGGCGGCCACCAGCGCTGGTGGAACAACCCCTTCGCGGGCGACCAGCCCGGCCCCGGCGCGGTCTCGCGTCCGGGCATCGCGGCCCTGGACCCGCTCAACGGCATCCCGTTCCGCTGGAACCCCGTCCGCGACCCGCGCGGCCTGGGCGTGCAGTCCCTCGTCTCGACCGACCAGGGCCTGTGGGTCGGATCCGACACCGCGAACATCGGGGGTGAGTATCACAGCGAGATCGCCTTCATGCCGCTCGAAGGTGGCTCGGCCGTGCCCAAGCACGTGAACTTCGATCTGCCGAACGAGCTCTACTCGCTCCCCTCGAGCGCGACCTGCCCGCAGGCCGACGCCTCGATCCTGTACCGGGTGAACGCGGGCGGCGACGCCGTCGCGTCGCAGGACTGCGGCCCGGGTTGGGCGACCGACACATCGACGTCGCCGAGCGCATTCCACAACACCGGCAGCAGCACCGAGTCGAGCAGCGGCGTGACGCCGAACGGCTCGGTGCCCGCCACCACCCCCGACGCCGTCTTCAACACCGATCGTCAGGACCCCAACGGCGGCAACGAGATGACGTGGAGCTTCCCCGTGCCGAGCGGGCGTTCGCTGAAAATCCGGCTGTACTTCGCCAACCTTTGTGGCTGCTCCCAGCAGATCGGACGCCGCATCTTCAACGTCGCGATCGACGGATCGAGCGTGCTCGCCAACTACGACATCTCGGCCGACGTGGGCCACAAGGTCGGAGTGATGAAGGAGTTCACCCGAACGAGCGACGGCTCGCTCGATATCCAGTTCACGCACGGCAGCCAGCGCGACCCGCAGATCAATGCGATCGAGATCATCGATACCGGCATCGCGCCGCCTCCTCCCGGGAGCGGGGCCGAGTACCTCGCGCACCGTTCCTTCACCGGCACGTCCTCAGGTTCGACGACCCAGCTCGCCACCCCCGGCATGGACTGGTCGGGGGCCCGTGGCGCGTTCTTCACGAACGGGAAGATCTACGCCGGATGGAACGACGGCACCTTCACCTCGCAGACGTTCGATGGCTCGACGGTCGGACCGAAGCAGCTCATCACCCTGAACGGGGTGACGGGCAGCTACTGGCCGGTCTCGAACCTCACCGGCCTGGCCCTCGACAACGGCCGTCTCTACTACACGGTCGCCGGTGACGCCCGCCTGTTCTTCCGCTACTTCACGCCGGAGAGCGACGTTGTGGGTGCGGAGACGTTCGTGGCCAGCGGCAACGGCGACGGCTTCAGCTGGAGCGACGTGAGCGGCATGACGCTCTCCAGTGGACAGCTGTTCTTCGCCCGTACCAACGGCACCCTTTCGTCCGTGGCCTGGGTGAACGGAAGACCCTCGGGCGCCATCAGCACGATCAGCGGCCCCGCGATCGACGGGAAGAACTGGACCTCGCGCGGGATGTTCGTGTGGGGTCAGAGCTCGGACCGGACGCCCCCGACCGTGCCGGGAACTCCCTCAGGCGTGTCGACCACGACCACGACGATCGACCTCACCTGGGCTGCCTCGACCGACGCGGTGAGCCAGTTGATCAGCTACCACGTCTACCGTGATTCCGATCCTGCGCCGATCGCCACGGTGGCGAGCACCTCCACGGGCACGGTCTCCTACGTCGACGTGGGCCTTGCCTCGTCGAGCAGCCACACCTATCGGGTGAGCGCGATCGACGAGGCGGCGAACGAGAGCACGCTGAGCGGCGCCTCCGCGCCGATCCAGGTGCTCGCGCCCGACCTGAACCCGCCGTCGGTTCCGGGAACGCCCACCGGCGTGGCCTCGGGCAAGACGAAGATCGCCCTCACCTGGGCGGCATCCACCGACGACAGCGGCAGCCCGATCACGTACCGGATCTACCGCGACGGCGACCCCACCCCGGTGGGCAGCACCACCAGCGCCTCCGCCACGACAGTCGTGTACGAGGACATCGGCATCGAGGTGGCAAGCAGCCACATGTACACCGTCGATGCCGTGGACGAGTCGGGTAACCCGAGCGCACAGAGCGCGGCTTCCGACCCGATCAGCTCGGGCGGCACCTTCTGGTCCGACGGGTTCGACTCGGCCGACTTCTCAGCCTGGACCGCCGTCACGAGGATGTCGATCGATGGTGGTCTCGGCGGGGCCGCGCCCCCGAGCGCGTTCGCGAGCCCCGTCGCCCAGAGCGCCTTCGCCACGAAGACGCTCGGCGCCGACTTCCCCTCGATCTGCCTGAGCGCGAACGTCAACGTGACGAACCGCGGGACGGCGGCGCTCGACCTGCTGCGGCTGCGAACGGCCGGCAACGGGAACATCGGGCGGGTGCTGCTGAACGCGAGCGGCATCCTGCAGGTGAAGTCCGACGTCTCGAGCACGGTGAAGGGGTCGGGACAGAGCCTCGCTCCCGGGTGGCACGCGATCGAGGTCTGCATGGTCGTGGGGACCACCGGTACCTGGGATCTCTACCTCGACGGCTCGCAGGTCATCACGGGATGGGTCGCCAACACCGGCACGACGCCGGTCGGACGCATCCAGATCGGCGACAGCGTGGCCAAGACTTTCACGGTGAACTTCGACGACGTGGTCGTCGACGGGTACCCCGGCTAACGGCGGACCCGGTCAGCCTCTCCCCTGGCTCGGGGAGAGACCTCGAAGGGGGCGCTCCGGCGCCCCCTTCGGCGCGCCCGGCGCCGAGGAAGACCGCCGGTGCCTCGCCCATCAAGCGGCGGGCGAGGCCTTGCCGGCACGGGGGCGCAGCGAAGCGACGAGCTGCTGCAGCTGGAGAACGCCGCGCATCCGCCACAGGACCGCCGCGTACATCGAGCACGACACCACCGCGAACACGGCCATGCTGGACACCGTCGGGCCGAGTGCGGCGCGGCAGAGGATCCCCACGCCCCCGAAGATCGGGACCGACGCGAGCGCGGCGGCCTTGAACCCCGGCCCGAAAGGCGTGAGCCCGAGGAACCGCGACACCTGGATCAGCGGGAGGATGTTGCGGACGAGGATGCTCACGAACCAGGCGACGGCGCTCCCCGTGATCCCGAACCGCGGGATCAGCGCGAGGTTCAGGACGACGTTCAAGATCAGGGCGACGATCGTGTTCGCGGCGCTCCACCAGCTCCTGCCGCCCATCAGCAGCACGACGTCGACCGGGCCGCACGCCATGCTGACGAGCATCGCGAGGGACAAGATCACGAGCACCGGCCCGCCGGTGGTGAACGACGCGCCGAAGACGAGCACGAGCACGGGAGCGAAGATCGCCATCGTCAGGTAGATCGGCCACGACATCACCATGAGCCAGGTGGTCGCCGCCTGGTACACGGCTTCGGCCCGGTCGTGTTCGCGCGCCGCGAGCAGGCTCGAGATCTGGGGCGCGATCGCCTGCACCATCGCCTGCAAGATCGCCTGTCCCACCACGATGTACCGGCTCGAGGCGGTGTACACGGCCGCCTCGCCGGAGGATCGCAGGGCCCCGATCAGCAGGGTGTCGAGCCACAGGATCATGACCTGGAACACCCCGGCCAGACCCCGTGGGGCCGTGAACCGCCAGAACTCGGAGAAGAGCTGCGGCGCCGGCGTGACTTCGCGACCTCGCATGTGCCGCTCCGACCGTCGCTCCAGCACGAGGAGCCACGTCACCGCCGCCACGAAGCTGAGCCCGATCGGAAGTCCGTAGGCGAGGGCGAAGGCGCCCGAGCCCGCCGCCATCACGACCGCCGCCAGCGCCATCACGCACTGACCGAGCGGCTTGAAGATCTTGTCGACCGTGACCGACGGGATCATCGTCCCGAACCCTCTCGTGCCGGAGATCGCGACGGTGTTGATCGCGGACAGCGGCAGGAACAGGATCAGCAACCGGATGTACGGTTCGAGCGCTCCCGCCTCGTCACCCTTGCCGAACAGGTGCGACAGCGGCTGCGCGTACACCAACCCGATCAGCGCGAGCCCGACGCCCGCGATCACGACCGGGATCAGCGCCACGACCAGCGTCCAGCGGATGTCGTGCACGCGGTCGAGCGTGCGGTAGCGCGCGATCATGCGCACGAGCCCGGTATCGGCCCCGAGCTCGGCCGTGTTGCTCGCGATCACGAACAGCGCCACCGCCTCGAAGAACACCCCGGCGGCGTCCTTGCCGACCCCCCGCGTGACGATGATCACGAGCACGAAGTTCAAGACGCCGTACGCCACGCTGCCGGCGAGGTTCATCGCGCCGCCGCGCGCGAGCCGGGAGAGATCTCGAGACGGATCGCCCGTGGCCGGGGGCGGGGCCGGCTCCTGGCCGCTCACGGGGCGGGCCGCTGGGTCACGCTGACATCGCCGGTCGGGTAGCCGTAGCGCGCCCGCCACGGCGCGGTCAGCGCCGACACCCACCTGCGGTCGGCTGCCGGCAGCTCCGTTCGCCACGACTCGTCACGGCGGATCTGCATCGAGCCTTGCGTGAACCGCATCGGGTTCCCTCCCACGGTGTGGTCCACCCCCATCGCGACGTTCCCGCCGTCGATGAACGACAGGTCGTGCGGATCCTCGGGGCGCACGTGCGTCACGATCCGGCGCACCGTGGCTTCGGGCTCAGCCACCAGATCCTCGTAGCGCACCCGGAGGTACGGCACGCCGGCGGCCCGCAGGAACGAGGTCATCGAGTTGTACAGGTCGTACCTGGCGGCGGCCGACCAGGGCCGGTACACGAGCATCTTCTCGCCCGTGTTCGGATCCTTCACCACGTCCTTCTGCCAGGAGTAGGCGACCCCGCGGGGGTCGCGCACGAGGTGGATCACCCGCGGATCGACCGCCTCCATGCGCCGCAGGATGAACGCGTGCGACGGGAGCTTCGAGGAGTCGACGACGACCGACGCGCCCGCCACGTCGGCGATCGACGAATAGAGCGGCGCGAGATACGACTCGTAGCGCGCGAGCCGGGCGCGCCATGAGCCCGGCAGCACCGGCGACGCGAGCGCCAGCGTCGACCAGCCACGGTCGAGTGAATTCCGCAGGCGCATGACATCGTCGACATCGACCCGGTCCCAGCCTCCGAAGGCGCGAGCGCCCACCTCTGTCCAGAACGGGCAG
>JANLXF010000178.1:0-16762 GCA_031364965.1 Actinomycetes bacterium
ACCCCCGACGCCACCTGGTGCGGCCAGTGCTTCACGACGATCGACCGCACGGCCCCTCGTGGGATCAACGCCCGCGGGCCTCTGCCCACACAGGCGTTCCATCAGGCGACCTACTCCCGCTGGCACGGAGGAGAGACCAACTTCGGGCCGGTGGGACGCATCGTCATGACGGTCGGCGTGCTGGTGGGTCTGGTCGTGGGATACCCACTCACGCGCGGTCTGATCTTCGCGACCGTCGGGATCGACGTGCCGGGGACCGGGTTCCTGTTGCTCTACGCGGGGCTCGCGGCGGTCGCCGCGCTGTGGCTGCTCAGCCGCGTCTGGAAGCGCAGCCGCGTCACCTAGCGAGCGGTCGCCCTAGCAGTCGTCGCCGATCGCGCCGAACCGGCGGCTGCGCTTCTGGAAATCGCGGATCGCCTCGAAGAGCGTCTCGCGGCTGAAGTCGGGCCAGAGCACGGGCGTGAACCACAGCTCGGCGTACGCCGCCTCCCACAGCAGGAAGTTCGAGGTGCGCTGTTCGCCACTCGGGCGGATCAGGAGGTCGGGGTCGGGCATGTCCGGGTGGTACAGGCGCCGCGCGATCTCACGCTCGTCGACCTTCTCGATCCGGATCTTTCCCGCATCGTGGTCGCGCATCAGCTGCTTGACGGCGTCCACGACCTCGGCTCGCCCGCCGTAGTTGAAGGCGATCGTGAGGGTCATCCCCGTGTTGGTGCGGGTCATCTCCTCGGAGGTCTGCATCTCCTTGAGGACCGACCTGGGGACCCGCCAGTCGCGGCGTCCCGCCCAGCGGATCCGGACGTTCATCTCGTGCAGCTCGTCGCGCCGGCGGCGCAGGAGCGATCGGTTGAACTCCATCAGGTACAGGACCTCGGCGGCGGGGCGCTTCCAGTTCTCGGTGCTGAACGCGTAGACGGTGAGCCACCTCACGCCCACCTCGTTCGCGCCCTTGACCGTGTCCCACAGCGCCTCTTCGCCAGCGCCGTGGCCCTCGGTGCGCGGGAGCCCGCGCTGCTGGGCCCAGCGGCCGTTGCCGTCCATCACGATCGCGACGTGTGCGGGGACCCGCTCGCGGTCGATGTCCTGCAGGTAACTGCTCACTTCGCCGTCCTCACCATCATCGGCACCGACTTCATCCGACGCTCCAGGTGGTACTCGGCGAACCCGAACAGCAGGGCACGGGACTCCTTGCGGACCCGATCCTCCGGCGACCCCATCGCACCCGCGTCGACCATGTCGGCCATCGCGAGCTCGGCGAGGTAGGTGAGCGCCGCGCGCGACGCGTGCCCGGCGTTGCCCTCGGCGCATCGGCCGCACACCGCGCCGCCGAGCCCGGCCGAGAACAGCTCGGGATCGGTCGCTCCGCACACGGCGCACGCCGTGAGCGACGGATGGAACCCGGACAGCGAGAGGAGCTTCAACAGGAACGACTCGGCGACCGCGTCGGGCACCCTGGGCCTCGTGTCGAGGGCACGGAGGCCGGCCAGCAGCAGGAGCACGAGCTTGACGTTCCGCTCGTGCTCCTCGGCGACCTTGTCGACGGCCTCGAGCATCGTCTCGCCCGCGGCGAACAAGGCGAGATCGTCGCGGATCGACGCGTGCGGCGCGATGATCTCGGCCTGCGTCACGGTGTCCAGCGCGCCCCGCCCGCGGTACAGCATCAGGCTCACGTGCGTGAACGGTTCCAGGCGAGCGCCGAAGCGGCTGGTGGTCTTGCGGATGCCCTTGGCCACGGCCCGGACCTTGCCCGAGCCCTGGGTCATGATGGTCACGATCTTGTCGGCTTCGCCCAGCTTGTGCGACCGCAGGACGATCCCCTGCTCCTTGTAGGGCGGCATCTGCGAATCGTAGCCGCCCGAGCACCCCGGGCACCCCAGCAGCGGTGTGGTGTTTCCGTTGCGGCTCGATGGTTCAGTCCGGCGCTCGAGATGCCGAAACACACACGGAGCCCGACGTCCTTGTCGGCATCGGGCACCTGCGGGAGGACGGCAAGCGTGAGCGGCACGATGATCGGTACCGACAGAGACGTCGGAGCGGCCCTGGATCGGGTGATCCGGGCGTTCCGCGATCAGAACCCGGGGTTCTTGATCGGCGACGACGTGATCCGGCGCTATCACCTGGCCATGCAGTCGCGCGGGTTCGTGATCCTCTCCGGACCGAGCGGTACGGGCAAGACCTGGCTCGCCCAGGCGTACGCGGGCGCGATCGGCGCCAGACCCAAACTCGTGGCCGTCGACCCCAGCTGGTCCTCGAACGAGGATCTGCTCGGCTACCTCTCCCCGCTGGACGGCTTCTATCACCACACGCCCTTCAGCGAATTCGTGCAGGAGGCCGCCCGGGAATGGTCTTCGGCAGACCTCGCGAATCGCGCCGCGCGCGAGTTCCACGTGATCCTCGACGAGATGAACCTCGCGCGCGTCGAGCACTACTTCTCGCGATTCCTCTCGGCGATGGAAGTCCGCTCTCGCGAGGGGATCGCCCGGCTCGACCTGGCGCCGGGTCACACGGTGGAGCTCACCCCCAATCTGAAGTTCGCCGGCACCGTGAACATCGACGAGACGACGCACGGATTCGCGGACAAGGTGTACGACCGCGCCCAGCTGCTGGAGCTCCCCTTGCTGAAGAGCTACGTGGAGCAGTACCTCGTCGACGAGCCGTACCGGGACCTCGTCCTCGAGATCTGGGGGATCCTGCGCCCGATCGCGCCCTTCGGGTTCCGGGTGCTCGAGGAGATGCATCACTACGTGGTCGCCGCGGACGAAGTCGGGATCGCGTGGGAGGTGGCGCTCGACGAGCAGCTCGTACAGAAGGTGCTGCCGCGCGTGCGGGGCGCCGACAGCAGTCTCGACGAAGCGCTCGAACGGTTCGTCGCCGCGCTCGGGGGCGGGTTCCCGCTCGCGAGCGCCAAAGCCGAGCGGATGCGCGAGGACTATGCCACCCATGGCTTCGCCAGCTACTTCTGAGGCCGCGCAGGCCGCGCCGATCGAGCTGCTCACCGCGGTCGTGCGGGGTACGCGCGGCCGGCCGGGACTGGCGTCGGTGATCGTCCGGCTCCAGGAAGCACACCGAAAGGACCTGATCCGGGTCGAGCGATGGACCTCGGGTGATCTCGCACGCCACCCCGAACCGCGCGAGCTGATCCGGAGCCGCAGGCGTCAGGGGAACCTCGACGAGCACGGACGGCTCAAACGCGTCTATGACGCACGGCGCGTGCTCACGCCCGACATCCACGAGAACCGCGTGGTGCTGCACGCCGTCCGCGACGTCCGGCGCGCGCTCCTCGCCAGTGAGGAACCTCAGGCGGCGGCGCTGCTGCTCGAGCTGGACGCGGCCCTGGCGCAGGCGCCGTTCCTGGACGACGTGGGCACGCTGACGGGGCTGCCCGGCGGTCCGACAGCGACACTCGCCGGCGATCCGCTCTATCGAACGGCGTACCAAGCGTGGCTCACGCTTCGCCGCGGGTGAGTCGCCGGGCGCTCAGGGCCTCCGCCGCGGTACGCTGAGTACCTCGGGCATCGAGTCCGAGGGTTCGCGCCGAGCGACCGACCCGTGCGATCTCCCGCACGCCTCCTCGCCCCCACGGATCAGCGGCACGCCACGAGAGGCGGCAACGATGGCGAAGGCTAACGACGGCAAGGTCCAGTTCGGCCCTCCGGCGCGCGGCAAAGAGGCGGCCTCTCGCGCCAACTCCGGCCGCCACTGCGACTTCTCGGGGTGCTCGACGGTGCTGTCGACCTACAACGCCTCATCGACCTGCTGGCTCCACACGGGACCCTCGACGCGCCACGCGTTGTATCAAGGCAAGCGGTAGTCGCTCAGGCGCCGATCGGATGCCAGACCGTCTTGAACTCGGTCAACCCGGTGATCTCGTAGGGGCTCTGCGCCGCCTCGGAGAACGGATCCACGTCGGGTCCGCGGTGCACCCGCTTCACGTTCTCGGCTGAGAGCTCGGTCACCTCCGCAAGCAGATCGTCCGGGACCCCCGTCACGTCGATCGCGTTCACGTCCATGTGACCGGCGAGCCACGGGACCAGCTCGGCGGTCACGCCCATGAGGATGTTCACCACGCCGGGCGGCACGTCGCTGGTCGACAGCACCTCGGCGAGCGTCACCGCGGGCATCGGCGCGGCCTCGCTCGCGATCACGACGGCCGTGTTCCCGCTCACGATGGCCGGCGCGAGACGGGACACCAGGCCCAGGAGCGACTGGTCCCCGGGCGCCACGATCCCGACCACGCCCGTCGGCTCGGGAAGCGTGAAGTTGAAGTACGGGCCGGCCACCGGGTTCGTGGCGCCGGAGACCTGGGCGATCTTGTCGGCCCACCCCGCGTACCAGACCCACCGGTCGATCGCGGCGCTCACCCCGCGCGCGGGATCCGCCGCCCCCGCGTCCGCGAGCTCGGCCTCGAACTGCGCCCGCCGCCCCTCCATCAGCTCGGCGACCCGATACAGGATCTGTCCGCGGAGGTACGCGGTCATGCCCGCCCAGGGCCCTTGCGCGCCGCGTGCGTCGACGACCGCCTCCCGAAGATCCTTGCGCGAGGCCCGCGCCACGTGCACGAGCGGGCGACCGTCGTGCGCGACGACCTCGTACGTGCGCCCGGACTCGCTCCGGGGGAACGCCCCGCCGATGAACAACTTCGCCGTGCGCCTCACGGGCAGGCGGTCGTCGCTCATCGCGAACCTCCGTCGAGCTCCAGGTACGGCTCGAGGCCGTGGAGCCCGCCCTCGCGGCCGAACCCGCTCTCCTTGTACCCGCCGAACGGCGAGGTGGGATCGAACCGGTTGAATGTGTTCGCCCACACCACGCCGGCGCGCAGGCGGTCGGCCATCCACAGGATCCGCGATCCCTTCTCGCTCCAGATCCCGGCGGAGAGCCCGTACGGCGTGTTGTTCGCCTTCTCGACGGCCTCCTCCGGCGTGCGGAACGTCAAGATCGAGAGCACCGGACCGAAGATCTCCTCGCGTGCGATGCGGTGCGACTGCGAGACGCCGGTGAAGAGCGTCGGCCGGAACCAGAACCCGCGCTCGGGGAGCGCGCACTCGGGTTGATAGATCTCTGCGCCTTCGGCGACGCCCGACCCCACCAGCTCGGTGATCTTGTCGAGCTGCGCCCGTGAGTTGATCGCACCGATGTCGGTGTTCTTGTCGAGCGGATCGCCCACGCGAAGGGTTTGCAAGCGATCCTTGAGCTTGCCGAGCAGCACATCGAACACCGGTTCCTGCACCAGCAGTCGCGAGCCGGCGCAGCACACATGTCCCTGGTTGAAGAAGATGCCGTTCACGACGCCCTCGACGGCTTGGTCCAGGGCCGCATCCTCGAACACGATGTTGGCGGCCTTCCCGCCGAGCTCAAGAGTCAGCCGCTTCCCGGTGCCGGCCGTGGCCCGCCGGATCGCCTTGCCCACGTCGGTGGAGCCCGTGAACGCGATCTTGTCGACGTCGGCGTCGACGAGCGCGGCCCCGGTGGCCCCGGCGCCCGTCACGATGTTCACCACGCCCGGCGGCAGCTCCGCTTCCTGGATCACCTGGGCGAGCAACAGCGCGGTGAGCGGGGTGGTTTCCGCGGGCTTGAGCACCACGGTGTTCCCGGTGGCGAGCGCGGGGGCGAGCTTCCAGGCGGCCATCAGCATCGGGAAGTTCCACGGGATGATCTGCCCGGCCACGCCGATCGGACGCGGCGAGCGCCCCGGGAACGCGTAGTCGAGCTTGTCGGCCCAGCCCGCGTAATAGAAGAAGTGCGCGGCGGCGAGCGGCAGGTCGACGTCGCGGGACTCCTTGATCGGCTTGCCGCCGTTCATCGACTCGAGCACCGCGAACTCGCGCGCACGCTCCTGGAGCTGGCGCGCGATCCGAAAGACGTACTTCGCGCGCTCGCTGCCGGCCAGCGCCTGCCATGCCGGCGAGGCTCCCCGCGCGGCTTCTACGGCGAGCGCGACGTCCTCGGACCCGGCCTCGGCCACCTCGGCCAGCGGCTCCTCGGTCGACGGATCGATCGTCGCGAAGTACCGGCCCGACTTCGGCTCCACGAACTCGCCGCCGATGAACAGGCCGTAGCGGTCCTCGAGGCGGACGACGTCCTTGGACTCGGGCGCGGGCGCGTACTCCCAGGTCGCCGGCGGGTGCTCGATCGCCTCGCTCATCCGCTCCCCTAGTCGATCGTGAAGTAGTCGGGTCCCGCGTACCGGCCGGTCGTGCCCTTCTCGAGCTGCATCAGCACGTCGTTCAGGAGCGAGGACGCGCCGATCCGGAACAGAGCCGGGGTCATCCACGACGAGCCGAGCGTCTCGTTGACGAGCACGAGGTACTGGATCGCCTGCTTCGAACGGCGCACGCCGCCGGCGACCTTGATGCCCACGCGCCGCCCGGTCTGCGCGTGGAACTCGCGCGCCGCTTCCATCATGCAGAGCGCGGTCGGCAGCGTGGCGTTCACGCCGATCTTGCCGGTCGAGGTCTTGATGAAGTCGGCGCCGGCCGCCATCGCGAGCACGCTGGCCTGCCGCACCCGATCGTACGAGCCGAGCTCCCCGGTCTCGAGGATCACCTTGAGGTGGGCGGACCCGGCGGCCTCGCGCGCGGCGACCAGCTCCTCGAACGCCTCGGCGTACCGGCCGCCCAGGAAGAGCGACCGGTTCAACACGATGTCGATCTCGTCGGCTCCGGCCGACGCGACCTCGGCGATCTCTCGGAGCCGCGCGTCGAGCGGGCCTAGGCCGCTCGGGAACCCGCCCGCCACGCTCGCGACGGCGACGCCGGTGCCACGCAACTGCTCGACGGCGACCGGCACGAGCTGGGGGTAGAGACAGACCGCCGCGACGGCCGGGATCGACGCGTCGAGCGGGTTCGGCCGCACGGCCTTCGCGCAGATCGCGACGATCTTGCCCGCCGTGTCGCTGCCCTCGAGGGTGGTGAGGTCCATGCAGCGGATCGCGAGCTCGAGCGCCCGCCGCTTCGAGTCGTGCTTGATCGAACGGGTGGCGAGCGAGGTGGCCCGGCCCTCGAGACCCACGGCGTCGACCGTCGGCGCCCGGGCCACGAGACGCGATGCCTCGGCGGGCGAGGCGACCGGTGTGGCGGGCGCGCTGCGCTCGATCTCTGCTGCCTGGGACATCTCGCCGCTCCTGGTCGGGGACGGACGTCATCGTAGCGGACCCCACGTCGGCGCCGTCCTCGATAGGGTGAGGGGCTGTCGTCGACCCCACGAGGTGCGTACCGCGATGCGAAGACTGATCATCGGGCTGGCCTGCGCCCTTTCGCTCGGAGGCCTGACCGCCTGCTCGGGCTCAGGCACCTCCGGGTGCGAGGATCCGGTGGCCACGACGTCGGTCCGGGTGGTCGATTTCGCCTACGACCCGGCATGCGTCTCGGCCGAGTCCGACGCGACGATCGCCGTGGCGAACGCCGATGAGGCCACCCATACCTTCACCGTGACGGGCACCGATGCCGCGGTCGAGGTGGGAGCCGGCGAGACCGGCGAGGTCGATCTCACCGGCGTGGCCCCCGGCACCTACCGCGTGTTCTGCACCTATCACCCCGACATGGAGGCCGAGCTCCGGATCGGGTGAGGCGGTTCGACCGGCTAATACCCGAGCCGGTTGAGCGCCTTCGGGTCGCGCTGCCATTCCTTCATCACCTTGACGTGCAGGTCCAGGTACACCTTGGTTCCCAGGAGCAGCTCGATCCCGGCGCGGGCGTTCGTCCCGATCGTCGTCAGGGTGGCGCCGCCCTTGCCGATCAGGATCCCCTTCTGGGAATCGCGCTCCACGACGATCGAGGCGTGGATCCGCGTGAGGTCGCCCTCGCGCTCCATCTCGTCGATCTCGATCGCCACCGAGTGCGGCACCTCCTCGCGCGTCACGTGCAGCGCCTGCTCGCGGATCAGCTCGGCCACGCGGGTCTCGACCGGCTGATCGGTGACCTCGCCGGCAGGGAACAGCGGCGGGCCCTCGGGCAGGCGCGCGATGATCAGCTCACGCAAGGTGTCGACGCCGTCGCCGCGCGCTGCGGAGACGGGGACGATCTCGTCCCACTCCCCCAGCGCTTGCGCGGCCTCGAGCTGCGGGAGCATCATCAGGCGCGCGAACGCGTCTTCCTTGTTCACGACGCAGAACGTCGCCGCGTCCGACGAGGCGACCTGCCGCTCGTACACGAAGGCATCGCCGCGCCCGATCCCCGCCGCGCCGTCGACCACCATGAGCACGACGTCGACACCGTCGACCGCGTCGGCCACCAGCTCGTTCAGCCGGGATCCAAGGAGCGTGCGCGGCTTGTGGAACCCCGGCGTGTCGGTGAACACCACCTGCGCAACGTCGGTCGTGAGGATCGCGCGGATGTCGGCACGGGTGGTCTGTGGCTTGTCGGACACGATCGCGATCTTCTGACCGACGAGCGCGTTCACGAGCGTGGACTTCCCGACGTTGGGGCGCCCGACCACCGCGACGATGCCGCTGCGGAACCCGCTCACGTGCCGAGGTCGTGCGGCCCGAAGGCGTCGGGCAGGAGCTCCTCGACGCGCCACACGATCCGTACCGAGCCGTCGGCCGACTCCGCGACCACGGGGATCGTGGGGCCGAACTCGTACAGCACCTGGCGACAGCCGCCGCACGGGGAGGTCGGCGTCTCGGCGTCGGTCACCACGGCGATCGCGTCGAACACGGTCTCGCCGCCGGCGACCGCCATGGCCGCCGCGTTCCGCTCGGCGCACACCGAGAGCGGGTAGCTGGCGTTCTCGACGTTGACGGCGGCGAAGATCCTCCCCCCGGCCAGGAGCGCCGCGCCGACGTGGAACCCGCTGTACGGGGCGTACGCACGCGAACGCACGTCACGTGCGACCGAGACGAGCGCGTCGAGATCGACGGTGTCGCTCATCCTTCCGCGTCGCCGACCTCGGCCGGCACCGCGAGTCCGTCGCCCTCGTCGTCGGGCGACACCCGGGTGATCAGGACGCGTGCGATCCGGCGGCCGATCACTTCCTCGGCGCGGAACGTCAGTCCCTCGAGCGTGACCTCCTCGCCTTCCTCGGGGATCCTCCCGAACAGATCGAGCACCAGGCCCGCGATCGTGTCCCACTCCTCGTCGGGGAGGGTGGCGTCGAGCTCCTCGTTCACGTCGTCGACCGACGTCTTGCCGCTCACCCGGTACACACCGCCCTCGACTTCTTGGATCTCCGTTTCCTCGCGGTCGTACTCGTCGGTGATCTCACCCACGAGCTCCTCGAGCAGGTCCTCGAGCGCCACGAGGCCCGTCACGGAGCCGTATTCGTCGGTGACGAGGGCCATGTGGAACTTCTCCTGCTGCATCTCGCGCAGCAACGCGCCGACCTTCTTGGACTCGGGGACGTAGCGCGCCTCGCGGACGATCTCGACGAGCGGCAGGTCCTGCTTGCCCTGGTGTATCGCCTTCAGCACGTCCTTGGCGAAGATGATGCCGACGACGTCGTCCAGGTCTTCCTTCGCGTTGTAGACCGGGATGCGGCTCGTGCCGTGCGTGAGCACCAGCGCCTGCACGTCGCGCAGGGTCTTGTCGTCCTCGATGCAGATGATGTCGGGCCGCGGGACCATCACCTCGCGCACGATCGTGTCGCCGAACTCGAAGATGGAGTGGATCAGCTCCTTCTCCTCCTCCTCGATCGAGCCTTCCTCGGAACCGACCTCGGCCATCGACCGGATGTCGCCCTCGGACACGAACGGCCCGGCCTTCAGACCCTTGCCGGGCAGCAGCGCGTTCGCGAGCCCGATCAACGCGCGCGTCGGCGCGGCGAGCACCCGACCCAGGAAGAACACGAGCGGCGAGAGCGCCAGCGCGACGCGGTCCGAATGCAGGATCGCGAAGGTCTTCGACATCGCCTCCACGAGCACGAAATACAGGAGCGTGAACACCAGCGAGGCAACCGTGACGCCCAGGCCCCCGAACGCGTTCTCGGCCAAGATCGCGACCAGGATCGCCGAGCCGTTCTGGACGATCATCACGGTGAGGTAGACCGAGTTGAGGTACCGCGGCGGGTCCGACTCGAGCCGGACCAGCAGCGCGGAGTTGCGCCGCCCCTCCTCCTCGAGCGAGAGGGCACGCACGCGCGTCATGCGCGTGAGCGAGGACTCCGCCATCGCCATCAGGGACCCCAGCAGGACGAACACCCCGGCCAGCACCCAGAGCAAGGTCACGGTACCCGCACCCCGCTGTAGCGCTCCTGACGCGACCACATCTCGGCCTTCTCGGCGTCCGCCTCATGGTCGTAGCCCAACAGATGCAAGATCCCGTGCACGAGCAGGAGTCGCAGCTCTCCTGCGGGATCGGCGGGGTTGTTGCCGGCGGCCACCGAGGGCGCGATCACGACGTCGCCGAGCATGCGGTTGCCGGCTTCGTCCACGTCGTCGGCGTCCAAGGGGAACGACAAGACGTCGGTGGGACCCGGCTCGTCCATGAAGCGCACGTGGAGCTCCTCGATCTCGGCCGGCTCGACGAACGATACCGAGAGCTCGACGCGCTCGAGGACCTCGCCGAGCAGGACCGCGCGCGCGAGCGACGTCAGCGCCTCGACGTCGAGCGGCGCGGACTGCCGGTCCGAGATGAGGATCACGGGATGGTTGGCGTCGTCGCTCATCGGGCCGCTCAGCTCTCGACCCCGAGCGTGGGCTGCGTGTACCGCCCGTACGCCTCGACGATGTCCTGCACGATCCGGTGCCGCACCACGTCGCGTCCGCCCAGATGGACGAACGAGATGCCGTCGATCCCGGTCAGGATCTCCTCGACCACCGCGAGCCCCGAGCGCTGGCCGTTCGGAAGGTCGATCTGTGTGGCGTCGCCGTTGATCACGGCCTTCGATCCGAAGCCCAGGCGCGTGAGGAACATCTTCATCTGCTCGGGCGTCGTGTTCTGCGCCTCGTCCAAGATAATGAACGCGTCGTTCAGCGTGTTGTGCGTCACGAGGAAGTCGTCGGTGACGTAGAGAGAGTCCTGCGCCCCGACCTGGATGCACACCGTTTCGGCCTCACCCGCCGGGTCGATGCGGTCGACGTACCGCATCGGCCGTCCGCCTCCGCCGAAGACCTCGTAGGTCGCAGCCTTGCGCGTGAGGCGGAAGGGTGAGAGGCCGACCGGCAGCCGGATGTCGAGAACGAACGCGTCGCTGCGGTGGTGCACGTCGCGACCGTGGGCGCGCCCGGGGCGACGGCCGGCTGCCTCGCGCGTGCGCAGGTACGCGACGCCGCCGAGCGACCGCACGAGGAACCGCACGTCGTCGCGGAGCTGCGGCGACGTGGTCACGTACTGGATGCGGCAGGTGCGGCGCGCCTGGGTGACCGGGCCACCATCTGTGTCGAGCAGCCCCTGCAGTACGGCGAGTCGCACCCGCGGCGTGTTGTGCAGGTAGCTCGACGGCACGAACTTCGTGCTCGAGCGAGACCCGGCGAGGCCCAGTTGGCGGAGCACGGCCGTGGCCGGGTTCGCCACGATCACGCCGCCTCGGCCGCCGTGCCGCAACACATAGTCGTATCCACCCTTGTGCACGAGCTCGATGCCGGGAAGCGCCATCTCGAGCGCCAGCGCCAGCTCGGCGTCGGCCGTCGTGAACGACGGCGTGGTCGACGTCGTGAGGCATCTGTCGCCCAACAGCAGCCCGAGCGCGTATGGATCAAGCGGCACGACCTGCGGTTCGAACTCGACGGGTTGCGACACCAGCGGCAGCTCGAACCGGTGGGCGTGAGTGGCACGAAGCCTCCCGATCATCTCGCGCGTCTCGAGTACCCGCGGCGAGCGTCCCCGTCGACGATCGGAGGCGGTCGTCACGGCCCAGAGGTGCTCGCCGCAGCAGAGCGTCGACGCACCGTCCTCGGCGGTCACGCGGAAGACCTCCTTGCGACCCTGTGGGTAGACGCCAAGCACGGGCTTCGGTCGCCCGTCGGACCCGACCACGAGATCGCCCACATCCAGGCCGCCGATCGGACGGAACCCGTCGGGCGTCAGCACCTTTCGGTCGAGCGGCTGCGCCCTGCCACGCATATAAGCCAGCGGCGCGACCTCCACGGTGCCGCGCTCCATCAGTCGAGGCAGCGTCTCGGCGCCGGTCATCTCGAACAGGGCGTCGTAGAGCGGGCGCATGTAGGGGTCGATCTTCTCGTAGAGCGTGCCCGGCAGGTACCCGAGCCGCTCCCCCGCCTCGACGGCGGGACGCGTGAGGATCAATCGCGAGACCTGATGTTCCTGCAGGGCGCGCACCGCAGTGGCCACCGCGAGGTAGGTCTTGCCCGTGCCCGCCGGTCCGATCGCGAAGGTCAGGGTCGAAGACCGGATCGCGTCGACGTACTCCTTCTGACCGGCGGTCTTGGGAGCGATGCCCTTGCCCCGCGCGGTGAGCAGCTTGTCGCCGAGGATGTCAGACGGGCGCAGCGCGGGCCGTCCTTCGATCGCCGGCTCGTCGCCCTTGACGAGCGCGATGGCCTGTCCCACGGAGGAATCGGAAAGCTCGTGCCCCTTCTCGAGCAACGTGAGGAGCTCTTCGAAGATCCGGGCGGCGCGCTCGGACTCCTCCTCGGGACCGCTGATCGTGATCTCGTTCCCGCGCACGAGGATGCGGCAGGCGAACGCCGACTCGATCAGCTTGAGGAAGACGTCTCGCTGGCCCAGCAGGGCCACCATCGACTGATCGCCGGGGACGAGGATCTTCACTTGGGTGGTGGCGCCTGCCACGAGTCTCGTATCCCGGGGCCTCGCCCCGTTCCTCCTGTGTCGACGACGGCCGCCTTCCAGGCGGCCTGCGTGCCTATGGTAGCCGGGATGGGCACCACCTTCAGCCCGGCGGCCACGCCATCGGGCGTCCTCCCAGCAGGTGGAAGTGCAGGTGGAACACGCTCTGGCCCGCCCCTGCGCCCACGTTCGTGACGAGTCGCCATCCGCTCTCCGCGATCCCCTCGGTGTTCGCCAGGTGGGTTGCCGCCTGCATCAGGTCGGCCAGCACGCCGGCGTGACCGTCGTCGAGGTCGGCCACCGACTCGATGTGCTCCTTGGGGATCAACAGGATATGCGTCGGCGCCTTCGGGTCGATGTCGCGGAACGCCATCGTCCGATCGGTCTCGCGCAAGATGTCGGCCGGGATCTCGCGGGCCGCGATCTTGCAGAACAGGCAGGTGGTGTCGGCCATCGTCCGAGCGTACCCCTTTCAGAACTCCGGCCGGCGAAGCTCGCCGGTCGCCACGTCCTTGCGGGTGGGCTCGCTGCGAAGCTCGGCGAGGCGCTCGACCAGCTTGCGCTCCTCGCGTGAGAGATCGCGAGGGGTGACCACGTGCAGGGTCACGTAGAGGTCACCGCGCCCCCGGCGGTTCACGTTCGGCACGCCCTTGCCCTTGAGCCGGACGACGGTGCCCGATTCGGTGCCGGGCTCCACCGTGATCCGCTCCGTGGCGTCGAGCCCCTCGATGTCCACCTGGGCACCGAGCGCCGCCTGGGTCATCGTGATGTCGAGCACGGTGGACAGGTCCTGTCCGCGACGGTCGAATGCGGGCGAAGGCTCCACCGCGAGCGAGACGTACAGATCGCCCGCAGGGCCTCCCGCCGCGCCGGCGTGGCCGCTCCCGGTCACCCGGAGCTCCATCCCGTCGGAGACCCCGGCGGGGATATCGACGGTCACGGTGGCCGGCAGACGGCGCCGGCCCTGGCCGAAACAGGTCTCGCACTTGTCGGGGATCTCCTGACCCGTCCCGCGACAGGTCTCACACGGCGCGGCCGTCATCACGGTGCCGAAGATCGTGCGACGCACCGCCTGGACCTGACCGCTCCCCCGGCACGTGCGGCAGGCGATCGGCGCGGTGCCGGGCGCGGCCCCGTTGCCTCCGCAGGTGTCACAGACCGCCAGGCGGTCGACCTCGAGGTCACGGCGCACGCCGAACGCGGCCTCGACGAACGTGAGGGAAACGCGCACCCCGAGGTCTTCGCCGTGCTGTGCGCGCGACCGCGGTCCGCGCGATCGGGTCGCCGTCTGGAAGCCGCCACCGAAGAACATGTCGAAGATGTCCTGGATGTCGGCGAACCCCTGTGCGCCGGGGCCGCCCGCCTGGCCGAAGGCGTCGTAGCGCTGGCGCTTCTCGGGGTCGGACAGGATCTCGTAGGCGCCGGCGACCTCCTTGAACCGATCCTCGGCGGCCGGATCGCCGTTCACGTCGGGGTGATGCTCGCGCGCGAGTCGGCGATAGGCCTTCTTGATCTCGTCGTCGGTCGCCTCACGGGAGACGCCCAACACCTCGTACAGATCGCGCGCGGCGGCCATCAGCTACTGGTCGAGCTCCGTCGCGAGCTCGGACAGGCGCTTCGCGACCGCCCGCACCGAGGCCATCGCGCTCAGGTAGTCCATCCGCGTCGGGCCCATCACGCCGATCGTGCCGATCGTCGTCTCGCCGGTCTTGAACGGCGCGGTGATGATCGAGGTCTCCCACGCGCCGGTCGACGGATGTTCGCCGCCGATCGTGACGGCCAGATCGCCCTGGGTCGAGCTCACGTCCTGCAGCACGTGGAGCATCTCCTGCTCGCGCTCGAGGGTCTCGAACAACCGCCGGAGCGTCTCGCGGCGCATCTGCTGGGCCTCGTCGGCGAGGTTCGAGACGCCCCCCATCACGACGTGGCTCGCGCGTTCGCCTTGCGTCGAGGTGCGCAGGAGCTCGGCAACGTTCAGCAGCAGATCGTGCTGGTCGCGTGAGGCCTCGGCCGCGAGCTGCAGCAGGCGGGCCTGGGCCTCGACGTAGGTGAGACCCCGCAGACCCTGCAGGCGGACCTCGGCGTCGGCGAGGATCTTCGCGTCGAGGTGCTCGGGCCGGTCGATAACCCGCTTGTCGACCCGGCCGTGTTGCCCGATCGCGAGGATCAGGACGGTCGGCCCCATGTCGATCAGCTCGAGACGGACGAGCGGCTCGTCAGAGGCGTTCGGCGGCACGGCGAGCCCCGCGTACTGGGTCATGCGGCTGAGCAGCTGGACCGAGCCCTTCAAGACCTCTTCCAGATCGACCATCACCTCGGCGAAGTACCCGGCGATCGCGCGCCGCTGTGCCTCGCGGAGGCGCCCACCGGCCGGGAGGGAGTCCACGTAGTGCCGGTAGCCGGCGTCGGTCGGGATCCGTCCCGCGCTCGTATGGGGGTGCGAGAGGTAGCCCAGCTCCTCGAGGGCGGCGAGCTCGTTGCGGATCGTGGCGCTCGAGACGCCCAGGCCAGCGTGCTCGGCGATCGTCTCGCTGCCGACCGGCTCACCGCTGCGGACGTACGCCTCGACCACGGCGCGAAGCACCGCGGACTTGCGGGGTCCGAGCTCGGGGCGTTCGGCCATGGGGTCCATGATACGTAGCACTCGGCCCGGTCGAGTGCTAACGGCGTTTCCCCGCAGCTCTCGCGCGCGGACTAGTTCGTGCCCGTGAGCGCGAGCACGAGCTCGTTCAAGAGCAGCATCCCGCGCTCCGTGGGGATCAGCTGGCCGAGCTCGTCCTCGAGCAGGCCGCTCTCGATGAACGGCGCCGCCACCTCCTCGCCGACCCAGCTCGCCGGGATCCCCTCGAGGATCCGGAGCTTCAGGAAGACCTCCTCGAGGTAGGCGTCGGACGGATCGAGCCGCTCCTCCCCGCCGACCGGCAGCCGCCCGGCCTCGACCTGCGCCATGTACTCCTCGGGCGGACGGACGTTCCACCAGCGATGATCCTCGCGGTACGAGTGCGCGCCCGCGCCGAGCCCGAGGTACGGGCGCCGTTCCCAGTACCCCAGGTTGTGGCGGCACTCGAAGCCCGGCTTCGCCCAGTTCGAGACCTCGTAGTGGCGGTAGCCGGCCGCGCCGAGCACCTCGCAGGCGATCGCGAACATGTCGGCCTGCAGGTCCCCATCGGGCTCGGGCCGCTCCCCCGCCGCCACGGCGCGCCCAAGCGGCGTGGCCGGCTCGACCGTGAGCGCGTAAGCGCTGATGTGCTCGGGCGCGAGCCCGATGGCCTCGCCCAGGGTGCGCTCCCACGACTCGGTCGTTTCGCCCTCGGCGCCGTAGATCAGGTCGAGGTTCACGTTCTCGTAGCCGGCGCGGCGGGCCGCGTCGAACGCCCGGCGCACCGACTCCGGCTGGTGGATCCGCTCGAGCGACGCGAGCACCACGGGATCGAACGACTGCGCGCCCATCGAGAGCCGGCCGTAGCCGGCCGCGAGCAGCGCCGCCAGCTTCGGCTCGTCGACCGTGTCGGGGTTCGCCTCCGTCGTGATCTCGGCGTCGTCGGCCACGTCGAACGTCGCGCGCAGCTGCGTCAGGAGCGCCGCCAGATCGGCGGGCGTCTGCATCGTGGGCGTGCCGCCGCCGAGGAACACGCTCTCGACCCGCGCGCCGTCCCACGACGGTGCCGCGAGCACCGCCTCGGCCTCGACCGCCCGAAGGTATCGCGGCGCCAGATGATCGAGACCGGCGTAGGCGTTGAAGTCGCAGTAGCCGCACCGGGTGAGGCAGAACGGGATGTGGACGTAGATCCCGGCGCGGGCGGGCTCGGCTTCGGGCTCGGTCCCGGCCCCGGGCTCCGCCGCCGCGGCGCCCTCGGTCACTTCTTCTTCTCCCTGGCCCCGCCGTCGTCGACCCGGAGCGCCGCGATGAACGCTTCCTGCGGCACGTCGACCCGGCCGACGCGGCGCATCCGTGCCTTGCCCTTCTTCTGCTGCTCGAGGAGCTTGCGCTTGCGGGAGATATCGCCGCCGTAGCACTTGGCCGTCACGTCCTTGCGCTTGGCCTTCACGGTCTCGCGCGCGATGATCTTCGAGCCGATCGC
>JANLXF010000187.1:0-2491 GCA_031364965.1 Actinomycetes bacterium
GCCCCGCGTCCGGGTCAGCGACCGCGGCCCGGGGGCCTCCGCCGCGTGGGACCTCCCGCCGGTGCCGGCCGATGGTCCTTGGTCGCGCCGCTCCGTGAGCCCGCCCCCACCCCCACCGAAGTCGTCCATGCCCGCGCCCTCCAGCTGCTGGACCGCCACGGGGTGGTCACGCGCGAGTCCGTGCTCGCCGAGAACACCCCCGGTGGGTTCGCCGGGGTGTACCCGGTGCTCAAGGCGATGGAAGAAGCGGGGAAGGTCCGTCGCGGGTACTTCGTGGCGGGCCTCGGCGCGGCGCAGTTCGCGATGCCGGGCGCCGTGGACCGGCTGCGGTCCCTGCGTGATCGTGGCCCCTCCGATGACGCGGACGACGACGGGACCGGCGGATCGGCGCCGTCCGTCGTGACCCTCGCGGCAGCCGATCCCGCTCAGCCCTACGGCGCCGCGGTGCCGTGGCCCGATGCGGGCGGACGTCCCGCGCGCGCCGCGGGCGCGTTCGTGGTGCTGCGCGATGGTGCGCCCGTCGCGTATCTCGAACGCGGCGCGCGGAGCCTGCTGACGTTCGGTGCACCGGCCGACCGCTGGGCCGACGCGCTGGTGGCCCTGGTGAAGGACGGACGGCTGCGTCGCATCGAGCTCCATCGGATCGACGGCCTCCCCGCGGGCGAGTTCGCCGAGCTCGACCGGCTCCGCGCCGCGGGATTCGGCGACGGCTACCGCGGGCTCACGGTCCGGGGCTAGGGCGAGACCGATGCCCGAGGGCGACACGATCCATCGGGCGGCGGACAAGATGCGGAGGCAGCTCGGTTCGGGGCCGCTGACGTCGTTCGCGGTCCGGGCGTCGGGCGTGGTCCCAGGGGCCCGGAACCCCGCGGCAGGCGATCCCATCTCCTCGGTCGCGGCACGCGGCAAGCATCTGCTGGTCCGGTTCGGGAACGGCACCACGCTCCACACCCATCTCGGCATGCTCGGTGCCTGGCGGATCTCGGCGGGAGGGACGCCGCCGCGGCTGCCGCACGCCCGTACGGGCGTCGCGATGGCCACCGCCGCGGCCGGGGCGCTATGTCGTTCCGCGCCGGTCGTCGAGCTGCTCGATGACGCGTCGGTCAGGCGCCATCAGGTGCTGCGCGCGCTCGGGCCGGACCTGTGCGTGGACGGCGTCGATCTCGACGACGCCGTCCGTCGCGCCCGGGCGGGCGACACCGAGCGCGCGATCGGCGAGGTGCTGCTCGACCAGCGGGTGGCGGCGGGCATCGGGAACGTCTACCGGTCGGAGGTCCTCTGGGCGTGCCGCGTGGACCCCTGGGCGACGCTCGGGTCGCTGCCAGACGACGGCGTGCACGACCTGTACGCGACGGCCGCCCGGCTCCTGCAGGCGAACCTCTCGATCCGCGGCCCGCGACGGACCGTGCCGGAGGGGCTCGCCGTGTACGAACGAACCGGGCGTGCCTGCCTGCGGTGCCGCACCCCGATCCGTGCCGCCGCCGTCGGAGCGCAGGCGCGCACCGCATGGTGGTGCCCGTCCTGCCAGACTCGGCGCTGATGAAGACCGCCACCGGCCCGCGTTGGGCCATCGCCACGCCGCACGCGCTCGCGACCCGGGCGGGGGCCGAGGCGTTCGACCGCGGCGGGAACGCGATCGACGCCGCCCTGGCCGCGGCGACGACCCTGGCCGTGGTCTATCCGCACATGTGCGGTGTGGGCGGCGACCTCTTCGCGCTCGTCCAGCGCCTCGACGGGGCCGTGACCGCGGTGAACTCGAGCGGCCGCGCTCCGGCTGCCGCCGATCCCGACCTCGTCCGCGCGATCACCGGCACGCACGCGATGCCGCCTCGCGGGCCCCACACCGTGACCGTCCCCGGCGCGGCTGCCGGCTGGCGCGCGCTCCACGGTCAGGGCGCCGCCTTGGATTGGGCGTCGGCGTTCGAGCGGGCGATCGGCTCCGCACGCGACGGCGCGCCCGTCGCGCCCGGCCTCGCGACCACGCTCGCCGAGGACCCGGGGCTCGCCGAGGACCCGGGGATGGCCGACGTCTACTTCCCGGGCGGCTCGGCGCTCTCGGAAGGGACGCCGTTCGCCCAGCCCGCGCTCGCCGGGACGCTCGCCGCGATCGCGGCCGAGGGTCCCGAGGCGCTCTACCGGGGTGAGGTCGGGCGGCGATACGCGGCCGGTCTCGCGGCGGCCGGCGTGCCGATCGCACCGTCTGACCTCGCGGCCCACCGCGCCGATCTGGTGCCGCCGTTGCGGGGGCGCTACCGCGATCTCGACGTCTCGGTCGTGCCGCCGAACTCGCAGGGCTTCGTCCTGCTGCAGATCCTGGCGCTGATCGAACGCCTGGGGATCGACCCCGATCCGCTCGGCCCCGACGCGGCGGTCCTGGCGCGGATCATGCGCACTACCGCCGAGGATCGCGACCGCCACCTCGCCGACCCCGAGCGGATGGTCGTGCATCCCTCCACCCTGCTGGACGACGGGCACCTCGCGGGCCTCGCCG
>JANLXF010000204.1:0-2535 GCA_031364965.1 Actinomycetes bacterium
CTCGCTCTCGCCGTGCTGCTGGCGGGCTTCCGTGTACGCCTTCGACATCGCCCACGTCTCGCTCCACGTACCCCCGCTCTGCGCGGTGAGCACGATCATGCCCGCGCTCGTCGGTCCTGCCAGCACGGTCTCCCATCCCTCGTCACTGAACGCGGACTTCGCCGTCATGCCGGTCCCTCCTCTGTGGCCTCGACCACACCGTACAGATTGACGACCGTGTCTCATCTGTGCACACGGAGTGCTGGGAAACGTATCTGAGGGCCGACGGCGCGTCGCGTCTCGACGCGGGTGAACCATGACCGCTCGGCCGTGTAGGTTCTTTTGCGTGAGAGCCATCGTCTGGGTGCTCCTCGCCATACTCGCACCGAGCGTGCTAATCATCGGCGTGCTGGCGTTCCTCGGCGTGATCCGCCGATTCCAAATGGCGCGAACGCGTCGTGAACTGGAACGCATGGGTTTCGTGGTGAGTTTGCCCTACGCGCCCGAGACCCGCCCGATCTGGCCGCGTTTGGTGGCCGTGTTCACAGGATTGGTCGCTTTGATCATCACGACTTCGGTGCTCACCGCCGCACCATCGGCCCGAACGCAGGCATCGAGCGGCGGTTCGTCGTTCCAGGGCGCGCCGACCGACGCCACCGTTGTCCCGCCCGGTACGGACCCCGGCTCCGAGCACCCCGCATCGCACCCGACGGCGTCGCAGGGCGTGGCGAGCCCTCCGGCATCTCCGGCCTCGTCACTGGCAGCCGGTGCGGGAAGCGACGCGGGGGCGCCCTCGGCCGTAACCGCTCTCCCGGCGTCGACAACAGCGATCCGGCTGGAGTGGGCGCCTGTCAGCGGTGCGGCCAGTTATGACATCGAGCGATCGATCGACACGGTGGATTGGAACGCCGTCGCCACCACGGACGGTGGGCAGACCCAATACACCGACGTGGCGCTGTCCTCAGGGACGACGTACTACTACCGCGTCGTCGCCTTCGTGGATGGCCAGGACGTCACCAGCTCCGACGTCGTCTCCGCCACGACGACGGTCGACACATCGACCGCGCCCGTGCTCACCTTGGCGACGGGCTCGGCCACGTCCATCGAGCTGGCGTGGAGCGACGTGGACGGTGAACTCGGGTACCGGATCGAGCGATCGCCGGACGGAACGAGCTGGACTGTGATCGGGACGACCGGCGAAGGCCTGACCTCCTACACGGATACCGGCTTGGCCTCTGCGACCACCTTCTACTATCGCGTCGTCGCCGTGACGTCGGACGGTGAGTCACCCCCATCAACAGTGCTATCCGCGACCACGGATCCAGACGGGCCGTCGACATCGGAACCGAACGCCGACCCCGTCCGAACCTCCGAAAGATTCTGATTAGTCGATGGCCGGCACGCCGAGCTAGGCGCGCGCATTCCACGGCCCGACGCCACCGAGGCGTTCGGGCGTGATCCTCGTGACGAACCCCGGCGGTGGATCGGGCATGTTGGGGAACACCACGTCGGAGCCGATGTACGTGTGCGCGAGTCGCTGCAACAGCTCAGCGGCACCGCCCTCCGTAACGCGAGCCGTGCCGTACACGACCAGGTACTCCAGCAGGCCCCATTCGTTCCGCGTGGTGGACGGCACCGATAGCACGATCCGTGGGTCCCGGCGGAGGTTCTTCAGCTTTCGCTGATCGGGCATCGTCGCGATGACGATCTCGTCTCCCTCGAGACCGACCCAGGCGGCGGTGACCTGTGGTCCCCCGTCCTCGTCGATCCGATGCACCCGCTCGGCCCTGCGCTCCCGTCACCGGTAGATGTGACGTGCCTATCGCCTCAGCGTGACGACGCCGGCCTCACCGCTCACGCGCAACGTCTCACGTCCAAGCGGCTGACCCTCGATCGTCGCTCCGGCAGTCGACGGCTTGACCGTGAGCGATTCCAGACCGGAGGCGACGACCACATGGATCAAACCCGGTTCGGGGTAGGGAGTCGGAGTGAGCCCTCCGTAGTAGAAGCCCAGGATGCGCTCGGCCGACCAGCCGAGCCGCGCCTTGCCGTAGGCCCCCCACTGCACCATGCCGACGCCGTGACCCCACCCTCGCCCGGTCAACGTCGCGCCGTGCGGGCCGGAGGCGATGTCGTTCCAATCCGACGGGATCGTCGTCGGGAGCACGCCGGTCGGGTACCGCGTGGGCATCAGGCACGGCGCCCACGTGTTCACCGTGGCGCGGAACTCCCCGGCATCGATCGATCTCGACGTGCCCGGGCCGGCGACCCGCACGTTCGGCCCAGTGCGCCGGACGGCAGAGATGCGCGCACCGTCGGGCCAGAGGTCGCCCGCGCGCAGGAACGTCGCAAGATCGGTGAACGGCAGCGTCACGCGCCAATGCGAGGTTGGTGAGGCGCCGTCGTTGTGCTCGACCACCGGCCGTAGGTACGGCAGCGGACTGCTGCCGAACACCTGCTCGTTACCGTAGGTGTGCCCGTTGGAGGTGGAGAAGTAGACGGTGTCGGCCGGCCGATCGCCGTACAGCAGCACCTGACCCTGCGTGCGTTGCACCG
>JANLXF010000248.1:0-1592 GCA_031364965.1 Actinomycetes bacterium
GAAACCGACAGCACGCTGCGGTGGTGGCTGGAGCGATCGGTCTGGGTGCTCGTGCCGGGGGTGATCCTCACGGCGATCGTCGCGATCGTCGGCCGCTTCGAACGGCCGCGGCGCGCGCGGGTCGTCTCGGCGGTCGAGGCCCGGTAGTACGCTCGGGCGTCGTGCAGCCCAGCGCCCCGCCTCCTCGATCGGCCGCCAGGGCGGTCGCGATGTCGATCGCGGGCTTCGCGCTGTTCGCGACCTTCGCCTCGATGCCGGGCTCGCCGTTCCAGCCCCTGCTCCCGAGCCGGTCCCAGCCCGCCGGCCCGTTCCGCTGGCTCGCCGACACGCTCCACCTGGACGCGCTGTCCGGGAACTGGCTGATCGCCGTCGGGGTCGCGATCTCGGTGTTCGCGGTCGTCACGTTCCTGCTGCTCCTCCGCGAGGCCTTCCACGAGCGCGTCGCGCCGCGCACCGTGCTGATCCTTTCCGTCGCCTATCTCTTGGCGGTGGCGACGTTGCCGCTCCTGTTCTCGCGCGACGTGTACTCGTACGCGTTCTACGGCCGCATCGCCGGCGTCTACCACGCGAACCCCTACATCCGGACGCCGCTCGAGTTCTCCGGCGATCCGCTGTGGGTGTTCGTGGGGCCGAAATGGGTCGACACGCCGGCGGTGTACGGCCCGCTCTGGACGATGATCTCGGCCGTGATCGCGCGGGGATTCAGCAGCCCCGCCGGCCAGGTGGCCGCTTACCGGGCGATCGCGATCGTCGCCGCGCTCGGAACGCTGCTGATCACCGCCGATACCGTGCGGCGGGTCTGGCCGGCGCGCGCGGCCTTCGCGATCGTGGCGTTCGGCGCGAACCCCGTCGTGCTCTTCCATTCGGTCTCGAGCGGCCACAACGACCTCGTCGTGGCGCTCGCGATCGCGTTCGCGTTCGCCCTCCTCGTGCGCGGACGTGAGCTCCCCGCCGTCGCGGTGCTTGCGCTCGGCACGCTCGTCAAGGCGACGCTGCTCGTGCCCGTGATCCTGGTCGTGGTGTGGATCGTCGCCCGGCGCCCGCCCGGCCAGCGTCTGCGGCCCGGTCTGAAGGCCGCCGGGGTGGCCGGCGTGATCGGCGCCGCGTTCGCGTTGCCCTACCTACAGCCGACGGACCCCTCGCTCGGGATGCTCGAGCTCGCGAAGCACGAGGGATGGCTCGCGCCGGCGACCTTCGCCCGCCGTGTGGTCGACCTGGTCAGCTTCGGGACCCTCGGCGGCCTCGCGAAGCTCGTGTTCGCGGCCGCGCTGATCGCCGCGCTGATCGCGATCGGCCGCATGGTCGCGCGTGAGGCCTCGGGCGATCGGCCTCGCACACCCGGTGCGGCGATCGGCTGGGCGCTCGTGCTGATGATGCTCCTCGGACCGCTCCTGCTGCCGTGGTACGTCGCGTGGGCGCTCCCCCTCGCCTGGCTCCTCCCGCAGGCGCCGCGCGTCGCGCTCTTCGGGTCGAGCGCCGCCCTCGCGATCGCGCAGTGGACGACCGAACCTCTGCGATATCCCACCGCCTTCGGCGTGAACCTGTGGCTGGGGCACTGGATCGCGACCCCGCTGATGCTCGCGCTGGTGGCG
>JANLXF010000250.1:0-26496 GCA_031364965.1 Actinomycetes bacterium
CGGTGATCGTGTTGTTGAACTGGTCACGCGCGGTCACGGTCGCGCTCATGTCGCTGCCCGCGGTCGAGGTCGAGGCCGCACTGAGCGAGAAGTGATCCAGCCCCGCGGGGGACACGCTCACGGTGGCCGAGCCGGTCTTGGTGGTGAGCGCCGTGTCGTTCACCGTGATCGTCTGGGTTCCGGCAGTGTTCAGGGTTACGCCGTTGGCGAAGGTGTGGGCCCCGTTGTCGCCACTCACGAAGGTGTAGTTGGCGGGCACGCTGGCTGAGCCGGTCGCGGTGAAGTGGACCGTGCCGGCGTAGCCGGTGATCGTGTTGTTGAACTGGTCACGCGCGGTCACGGTCGCGCTCATGTCGCTGCCCGCGGTCGAGGTCGAGGCCGCACTGAGCGAGAAGTGATCCAGCCCCGCGGGGGACACGTTGAACGTTCCGGACGTCGCGCCGGTGAGGGTCGGAGAAGAAGATGCGACCAGTGTGTATCCGGTGCCCGTCTTGTCGATCGTGAGGTTGTTGAAGGTCGCGATCCCTCCGGAGACCGTCTGCGTGAGCGATCCGCCGAGCGTCCCGCTCCCCGGGTTGAACCCGACCGAGAGGGTGACCTGCGTCGTGCTGTCGCCGGTGACGAGGGCATCGCTCGAATCCAAGACGCGAACGGTGACGGCAGGGTTGATCGGCGTTCCTGCCGCGGCGTTCGTCGGTTGCTGGCCGAACGCCAGCTTCGTCGCAGTCTGGCTCACGGTCACGGTCGGCTGCGAAGCGATATTCTTCAGCGTCCCGTTGTTGATCTTCGTCTGTGTCGTGAACGTGTAGGTGCCGGCCGAAGGGGCGGTGATCTTGCTGCCGCCGCCGGCGTAAGAGACGGAGAAGCTCGATTGAACGGCGCAATTCTGGTTGATCAAGATCGTCCACGGTCCGGTTCCCGTGATCGATGCGAGGGACAGCGTGCCGCATGAACCGGCACCCGCCGCGAGGGACACGTATCCCCTCTGCGACGGGTTGCTGTTCTGAGGAGTGGTCCAGCCGGCGGGAACGACCAGGGACAACTGCGAGTTACCCGTGAAATTGTTGGAGCCCGTCCGGTCGTTGGTGAACGTGAACGTGAATGAGTTCCCGGAGCTTCCCGTCGACACGCTCGTCGGGGTGACGGTCATCGTGCCGTCGCCGTCCTTGGCGGCCGCGACCACGTACGGCCCGACCACGGGACCGCCGCCTGTCGCCCCAACGGGGACGACCGGATCCGTCGACGTGTCGCTCAGCGCTCGTGCAAGGTTCAGACGCCCGTTGCCGGCGCCGCCCGCGTCGGTGTTGCGCGCGAGCCGCCCGATGATCACCGCGGGTGAGCTGGGGTCGTTCGCGTTCAGCAGGGCAGCGGCCCCGGCCACGATCGCAGCCGCGGCCGACGTACCGGTGACGCTCAACGTGCCGCCGCCGACGGCGTCGGCCGTGATGCCGACGCCCGGTGCGCTGATGAACGTGTCGTCGCCGAAGTTCGAGCCGCTCCACAACGAATCGCCTTGCGTGGTCGCGGCGACGCCCACGACCTTCTCGTCGCCGGCGGGATAGGTCGGCGACGACACGCCGTCGTTGCCCGTGGCAGCCACGACGACGACGCCCTTCGCCCAGGCGTAGTCGACCGCGTCCTGCAATGCCTGCGAATAGCCGGGGTTGCTGAACGCCATCAACGCGACGTCGGCGCCGTGGTCGGCAGCCCACACGAGTCCCGCGATGATGTCTGAGTCCTGACCGGTGCCGTCGCCGCCGAGCACCTTCACCGGCATCACCGAGACGCCGCGGTATGCGACGCCCGCGATGCCTACGAAGTTGTCCGTCGACGCGGCAGCGATCGAGGCCATCCACGTACCGTGACCGTTGGGGTCACCGGTTCCTCCACCGATCGCGGAGAAGCCGTCGACGGTGGGGATCTCGGCTGCGCCGTCGACGCCGGTGTCCAACACTGCGAGCGTCGCGGACCCTGAGGGCAGGATGGCGCCGAACGAGTTCTCCCAGCCGATCTGTGGGAGCGCCCACTGATCGGCGAACGCCGTATCGTTCGGCACGGCCGTCACATCACGCGTGCGGTCGCGGTCGACCGAGGCGACGCGCGGGTCGGAGGAGAACGCGGCGACCGCGTCAACGAGGGGGGTCGTGACGTCCACGACGTGAAGATTCAGCGCGGCGACCGCCGAGGTCTCGGCGCCGCCGTGATCGATGATGGCCGCGGCCTGCTCCGCGGCATCCAGCCCGGGAACCGTTCGCACCAGGAGTGTGCCGGTGACGGGAGCGACGCTCAGGGAGGCGGTGTCGCTCGGGGTCGCGGCGTCGGTCGAGGGAGGGGCGACCGAAGGAGCGACGGTCGGGGATGGATCGGAGGTGGGAGCGGGAGAGGGGTCTGGGGTGGGGCTCGGCTCGGGCGACGGAGACACGGTCGGCGTGGGATCTGGAGTCGGGGAGGCTTCTTGTGCGATGGCACCGGCGACGTTTCCGAAGCTCGACACGACGAGGGCGAAGGTGATGACGAACGAGATCGCGCGCGTCGGCGCTGCGCTTTGGGGGGTTCGAGATCGGCGCTGTCGGTGTCGGGGGGAACTCATCGAAAGCATCTCCTGTCGTTGGCGTTCCGGCCCCCCCTTCATGCCTTGAACGAGCTAAGTAACACTGTGGGCCACATGGTGGAGTGAGTTCTCCCCACGCGCAATGGAGCCCGCCTTAGGTCCTTGGCATCGTTCTCGCGTCGGTCTTTCACACGCAGGCGGCGGCAGATGCGTGGGATAAGACCTATTGCCCGGAGGCCTCCGGCACCCAGAGCCCTCGGTAGACGCGTGGGGTGCTTTGTCGCCACGAACGCGGCGGCCCGCTCCCCGTTCACCTCGAGCATCTGGCGAATCGACGCCGGGACTCGCGAGCTCGTGGCGAGGCGTCCTGGCGTCCCTGATGCCCGGTCGGTTTCGATGCCCCGTCTCGTGACCTCAGGCGGGATGATGGAGTCCGCGTCGATGGGTAGCGGCACGATGAGCGCCGGGACAGCCTCGATGATGTCGGTGCCGACATGGAAGGCATGCATGAGCAGACGATGGCCGCGATGGCCGGCCCGGTTCCGGCGGACACGCTCGGCTTGATCAGCCTCGGCAAGATGATGGATCCACACGGCCTGCGCACGGAGTGAAGCGGACTGACTCGCGGCTCGACCTTGGTCGCTAATGCGACAACCTGGCTAGCCGGGGCCGAACGGGCAGCTGCGTTTCGTGGCGAGACAACCCCGACGCGGGCGAGAGTCCGTGCCGTCGGCGCCGAAGCGGCGCACCCAATTTAACCCGGTCTAAGGCGGCGCAATAGCGCAACGGCGCATCGCGGAGACCGTTTTCAAGACCGTCGCCTTCGTCCGCTCGGCCATCCTCCCACGTGGGAGCCTATCGGGAGATCAGGGTGGAAGGCGGCACGCTCAAGACCGTTGACTCGCTATCGGGACATCGAGGTGGACGCGCCACGTTCAGACCGTTGCAGTCATGCACGAACGCAGCCGGACAACCGCTGAACCACTTCTCGATAGAGGACTCGGCCGGCAGCTCTGGGGCGCACCATCTCCCCTCGCGAACAGGCGTTCCCATCGGAAGGCTTTTACCTGCGGCCCCTCAGCACCTGCAGACGAACACGGGCCCCCTCAGCTGCCTTCTCCATCGTAGAGCCGGGCAGAGCCCTCTCGATGGAAAGGAACCGCTCGTAGTACGCAATCGCCTCTCGCCGGTCGTGACGATCATCGTGCAGTACGGCGATGTTGTTCAGGGTTTCGGCAACGGTCGGACTGTCCGGGCCGAGTAGTTCCATTTCAAGGCTCAGCGCCGTCTGGTAGGTCTCTAGTGCCTGAGGCAAATGGCCTCCTCTCTTCAGGGCTAACCCAACCCGATGCGTCAGGTATGCAATCTCGGGATGCTTGTTGGTACCGAAGACCGCCCCTTGATCAGACCTGCCCGCGTGAACCGCCGTCCTGCCCTCCGCGGCGGTGACGGAACGCGAACGCCGTCGGACGTTCGGTCGCTCACTCATGCACATCGCTCCGATGGCTCTCTCAAGGTGCTCCACGCTGAGTCCCTCACGTGAGCCCCGTCGACCGCTGCAGGATCTCATCGAGGTCTACGGAAACGAGCCACCAGTGCTAACAAGGTGCGAAGTGAAGGGCGCGAGTCCTCCTTGAGAGCGACGCGGCGAGATCTGAACAGGAGGCCGTCCCTGGCCGGCATCCTGCTGTGAGCTGGACGATTTCGTGTGACGTCGCGAACGTGTTAAACGCCGATGATCGGCAGCGACGATCGCATCCCTCGCGTGAGTCTGCCAGAGCGGAACGGCTCGGGATCGATCTCAACGTTCGCATACCCGGCGCCGAGCACCGCCCTCTCGACCGCGGCGCGATCGTCGGTGAGGGCGCGGGCGAGTTCTTCGGCTCCGAGCTCGACGCGGCCGGTCGTGCCGAGGTGCCGCACGCGGAGCTCGCGGAAGCCGAGCGCCTTCAGCGCTCGTTCGGCGTGATCGACCTGCGCGAGGGTGACCGGATCGACCTCGGTTCCGAACGGCAGGCGTGAGGCCAGACAGGGCATGGCTGGCTTGTCCGCGCTCGGCAGCGCGAGCTCGTTCGCGAGCGCGCGCACGTCGGTCTTCGCGAAGCCGGCCTCCACGAGTGGGTGCCGAACCCCATGCTCGGCCGCCGCACGCAGGCCCGGCCTCCAATCCCCCAGGTCGTCGGTGTTCGCACCGGAGAGCAAAACACCGAACCCGAGCGTGGCCGCGAGTGCGCCGAGCTGCGTGTAGAGCTCGGACTTGCAGTGGTAGCAACGGTCCGGGCCGTTCCGACGGTAGCCCTCGCGAGCGAGCTCGTCGGTGCGGATCACCTCGTGCGCGATGCCGACGGCTCGCGCGACGGCGCGGGCGCCGTCGAGCTCTCCGGTGGCGAGGGCCGGCGATATCGCCGTGACCGCGAGGGAGCGATCTCCGAGCACGCGCGCTGCGATCGCTGCGACTAGCGACGAATCGACGCCTCCCGAAAACGCGATGACGGCGCTCTCGGAGCGGCCGACGGCCGCCTCGAGCTCAACGATCGACGCCATCGTCGACCTGAGTGAACGCCTGCGCAGCGGAGAACGCTGAAGCCCACACCTCCTTCACGGTCCTTCCCGTTGAGGCGGCGACCCCCGCGCAGTCGTCGTGCTCGGGTGCGGCGTTGACCACGCGCCCCTGCAGGATGCCGACCTTGACCTTGATCGGGTGCCCCAGCACCCACACCTCGCGAGACTCGCGTTCCAGCTCGTACCGTCGCAGTGGGGTGACGCGTACACCCAGCGTGCTCGAGTGAACGAGGAGCGCATCGGCAACGGCCCGTTCCGCGTCCGGGCGCGCGAGGGCGCTCAGGAGGACACCCGGCCGGCCCTTCTTCATATGCACCGGCAACGTCCACACGTCGAGCGCGCCCGCTGCACGGCATGCGTCGATCGCGTCGGGCACGAGCTCCGGCTGTAGGTCGTCAAGGTTGGTCTCGAGCACGACGACATCGGCGATCGGGATCGGTGCGCTCGAGCTGCCGAGCACCACACGGAGGAGGTTCGCCCGGGAGCGGAGGTCGCGGGTGCCTGCTCCGTAGCCGACGCCCTCCAGCACGAGCGGTGGGAGCTCGCCGAACGACATCGCAGCGGTGGCGGCGATCGCCGCTCCGGTCGGAGTGACGAGCTCGGCCTCCGCCTCGACGCCGAACAGGGGCACCCCTTCCAGCAGGGCGAGCACCGCAGGGCCGGGAGCGGGGATCGAGCCGTGGGTGCCGTCGATCCGTCCGCGCGCGTACGGGATCGGGGAGCACACGACGCGGTCGACCACCAGCGAGTCCAGCAGAGCGAACGACCCCACGATGTCGATGAGCGTGTCGGCGCCGCCCGCCTCGTGGAGCATGAGGTCCGCCTCAGGGACACCGTGGATCCTCGACTCGGCGGCGGTCAGTCGGCGCAGCGCACCAAGCGCGCGGTCTCGGATCGTGGGCGCCAGATCGGCCGAGGCCACGAGCTCGAGTAGCTCGCCCGCGCGACGATCCGGCGTCGGGCGTTCCTCGATCGCCCGCACGAGGGTCGCCGCGATGCCGTGCCGATGGACCTGCTCCACCTCGACCTTGACGTCGACGAAACCGAGCGAGCGCACGACCTCGTGCAGCACCTCCTGCGGAGCACCGGCGTCGAGGAGCGCCGCCAGCAGCATGTCGCCGGCGAGCCCCCCGGCGCAGTCGAGGTAGGCGATGCGCGTCATCCCGCAGCCCGTCGCGCGATGCGGGCGGCGACCGAGCCGGCACCGAGCCCGTCGTCGATACCGACCACGGCGAGACCGTCGGCACAGGAGCAGAGCATGGCGTGCAACGCCGTCTCACCGCCGCGGGCGGACCCGTAGCCAACGCTGGTCGGCACGCCGATCACCGGGCACGCGGCGATGCCGCCGATCACGCTCGCGAGCGCACCGTCCATGCCCGCGACCACGACGACCACATCGGCTCGCTCGAGGTCGGGCAGCACCACCGAGAGTCGATGCAACCCTGCGACGCCGACGTCCTCGTGCACGACCACATCGGTGCCCAGGAGCTCGGCTCGGATCCTCGCCTCGTGAACCACGGGGCCGTCGGAGGTTCCCGCGGACACGATCAGGACATGACCACGCCGTGGGACAGGGTCGCGCTCCACCCAGATCGCCCGCGCGAGGTCGTGTTCCTGGGCGTCGGGGAGCGCCTCGCGCACGGCGCCGCGCATTGCCTCATCGGCGCGGGTCACCAGCACGCTCGAGGCTCCGGCCTCGGCCAGCGCCCGCGCGATGCCGGCCGCCTGCGCCGGGGTCTTGCCCTCGCCCATGATGGCCTCGGGCGCGCCCTGCCGCAGCTCCCGGTGCGTGTCGACCCGGGCGAAGCCGAGGTCGTGGAGGGGGAGCGCCGCCAGCCGATCGGCGGCCTCGGAGGGCGCGATCTCCCGTTCGGCGACGGCCGCCAGTAGAGCCTCCAGATCGCGGCGTGATGTCACCGCCCGAGTCTAGGCGGGACGGAGCGACAAGCGGGCGCGGATCGGCAAACCCCTGGATGGCAAGCGATCTAGCGTAAGCCGCCCTGTCCATCTCTAGAGATCGATCACGGACCCCCCAAGATCTTGGTGACTCCCCTACTAGCTTTCGATGGCCACCATCTCGAGCAGAACGTTGGGTTCATCTCCAACGACCCAGGCATCATGTCCGGGTTCGATCACCGCGAAATCGCCGGGAACGAGCTCCATCTCAGTGCCGTCGTTCATCACCACGTGTTGTTGCCCTGAGATCATCAACTTGAGATGGCGCTTCTGGCAACTGTCGCCGCCGACGATCGGCTTCACATGCTCTGACCATCTCCAGCCAGGCTGGAGCGTCTCTCGCAGGAGTGTGACACCAGCGACCGTCACAGACTCGATCAGCCCTCCCTCGAACGGCGTCGTAGCTTGGTCTGGGGAATCCAGATTCGTTCTCTCGATCGATGCCATGTCCCTTGCTCCTCTCCCGGTTCGCGAGTCTCGGGCATGTCGTTACCCGAAGATCGCGAGTCGTAGGTTCGACGCCGAGGGCAACCCGGAGACCGTTTTCAAGACCGTCGCCTTCGTCCGCTCGGCCATCCTCCCGGGCGGCAGCCTATCGGGCCAAGAGCCCCATCCGAAGAGGACGCCCATGGATCTGGTGTCGGTCGGACCAGCCGCGAGCTAGGAGTTCCGGTTATCCCAGATCGGCTTGAGCGCCACGAAGGCACCGACCACGAACACAAGCGTCGCGAGGTAGATCAAGCCGAGGTGCCCGATCGTGTCGAAGTGGTTCGGATAGTGCGCCGGCAGGGCCACGCCCAGGCCGACGACCGGAGCGAGGACGGCCCCGACCCACGCCCAGAGCTCGCCGCGACGCACGCCGAAGATGACCAGAAACAGCACCGCGATTCCCGTCGCGGCGATGAACCCAGAGACCGCGAGGTGCAGGTGGCCGACGTACTCGAACAACGAAGGGCTGAACGCTTGGATCTCGGTCTTGCCCACGTCGACCTCATTCGGACCGATGCCCAGCTCGAGGAAGGAGTCGGTGAAGTTGCGGACCAGGAACAGCACCGCGTACCCCACGAAGCCCGCCGCCGCGATTCCCATGAGCCAGCTGCCGACACGGAGAGCCGTACTCGAGCTGGCGGCCTCACGCGCATATCCAGTCGTCGCCATGAGACATCACCTCCTGATCCACGACGGTATCCTCACTTCGTCTGTTTGTCAAGTAATAAATAGAATGCTGGAATGCTGTCCACGAGACGCGCCCCTAGCCGGTGCCGCGTTCGGTCGGGTACCCGGCAGCCTCCCACTCGGGCAGGCCGTCCTCGAGACGAGACGCCCGGAACCCACGCTGCCGCAGCAGCACGACGGCGGCATGCGAGTACGCGCAATACGGTCCCCTGCAGTACACGACGATCTGCGCGTCCTTCGGCAGGCGCGGGAGATGCTCTGTCAGTTCCTCCAGGGGCGCCGACACCGCTCCCGGAAGATGGCCCGACTCGAACTCCTCACGCGGACGGACGTCCAGGACGATCAGGCCCTTCTTCCCGAGGCGGCTCGCCAGCCCGTCTCGCGTGATCACGGACTCGCCATCACGCTCGCCGAGATACGTACGCGAGAGTCGATCCACGTCACCGAGCCGGGATGCGGCCAGCCCCCTGAGGGAGGTGAGGAACGCGAAGACCTCCGGCGAGGCGAGGCGGTACCGGACCGAGGTTCCGGAACGGCGCGAGGAAACGAGGCCGGCCTGCTTCAGTATCTGCAGGTGCTGGCTCGTGTTCGCGACCGAGAGGGCAAGCTGCTCGGCCAAGCCGTCGACGCTCCGCTCTCCGTTCGCCAGCACGTCGAGCAACTCCACGCGGCGGCCGCTGGACACGGCCTTGCCGATCAACGCGAACGCGTCGAAAAGTTCCCGCTTGGCCTCTCGATCGATCGCTGTCACGGCACCGACCCTACACTTCTCAAGCGATATCTTGAAAGAGGAGAGCGGCAGTACGAAGATCCTCTGCGGCACCGTCCTGCGGGTGAGGTTCCTCTGACCTGCGTCGAGGCGTACGCTACCGCCCGCATGGTTGACGACGCCCTCACCACCCCCGGTACATCAGGCTCCGACCGGTACCGGGGCCTCGTCGAGCGAGTGCCCGCCGTCGTCTTCGAGCTCACGAACGATCCCGAGCTGCACATCCGGTACACGAGTCCCGCGACCGAGCAGCTCACGGGGTACGACGTCGAAACCTGGAAGACCGACCGCGACCTCTGGCGCCGGGTGATCTTCGCCGACGATCGCGCGAGGGTGTTGGCGGCTTGGGACGCCTCGGTCGAGCAGGGAGCCATCTTCGACGAGGAGTACCGGTTCGTGCGACGCGACGGCACCCTCGCCTGGGTACGCGAGACGATCTACCCGCTGGGCGACCACGCGGGCGCGATCTCCGCGTGGCAGGGGTTGATGTTCGACATCTCGGATCAGCGGCTCGCCGAGGAGGCCGCCACCAGCTCCGAGGCCCGGTACCGCGATCTCCTCGAGCGCCTCCCCGCGGTCGTCTACGTCGACTCGCCCGAACCCGAGCCCCGCAGCCTCTATCTCAGTCCCAACTCCACCGAGATCCTGGGCCACTCGCCCGGCGACTACCGACGCGACCCGTCGCTGTGGAAGCGCGTGATCCACCCGGATGACCTCGAGCGGGTCGCGGCATCGTGGAGGGCGGCCGTGCAGCAGGGGTCGCCCTTCGCCGAGGAGTATCGGCTGCGGCGATCCGACGGCACGATCGTGTGGATCAATGACAGCTCGGTCCCGATCAGGGATGACGAGGGGACGCTCGTCCACTGGCAGGGAGTCATGGCCGACGTCACCGCGCAGAAGGAAGTCGAGGAGGAGTTCAAGGCGTCCGAGCGCAGGTATCGCTCCCTCGTCGAGCAGCTGCCGGTGATCGTGTATCTCGACACAGGGGCCCCCACGACGGAAACCGCCTACGTCAGCCCGAACGTCCTCGAGATCCTCGGGCACCCCGCGAGCTGGTTCATCGAGGACGCCAGCCGGTGGTACGAGATCTTGCATCCCGACGACCGCGAGCGGGTCATCGACACATGGCGGAGCGGCTGGCGCACCGGCGTCGGCTATAGACAGGAATTCCGGTTCGTCCGCTCCGACGGCTCGACGATCTGGGTGCGGGACAGCGCCGACGTCGTGAGCGAGCCCGAGCACGGACTTCCCGCCTGGCAGGGAGTCCTCGTCGACATCACGGGGCAGAAGCTCGCCGAGCAAGAGAAGCAGAGCGCTGATCGACGGTACCGCGCGCTCGTCGAGCAGGTTCCTGCGATCGTCTACGAGATGGGTCCCGACGACGAGCGGCACACGCTCTACGTGAGTCCGCATGTCGAGGAGATCCTGGGGTACTCGCGCAAGGAATGGCTCGATCAGCCGGACATCTGGATGGAGTTGCTCGACGAGGAGGACCGCGAGACGCAGCTCGCTGCCCACGACCTCCACAACGAGACCGGCGAACGGTGGGATCGCGAGTACCGATTGATCGCGCACGACGGACGGCGGGTCTGGGTCCGCGACCGGGCGACACTGGTCGAAGATCCCTCGACGGGCGAGGCACGGTGGTACGGCGTGATGCTGGACATCACGGCGCGCAAGGATGCCGAGGAAGCTCTTCAACTGATGAACGAGGACCTCGAGTTCCGCGTGCTGACCCGTACAGCCGAGCTCGAAGAGGCGAACGAGATGTTGACGCTCGAGATCGGCGAGCGCCGCCGCGCCGAGGAAGCCCTGCGGCTGGCGCAGCGGCGGTACCGGGAGCTCGTCGAGGATCTGCCGGCGGTCGTCTACGCCTGGGAAACCAACTGGGAGGATCGTGAGGAGCAGCTGGACGAGCCTATCCCGCTGCCGTACATGAGTCCCAAGATCGAAGACATGGTCGGCTACACGGCGCAGGAATGGCAGCAGATCGATTTCTGGAAGCAGCGCCTGCATCCGCACGACCGTGAGTGGGTCTGCGAGCTCGCCGACCGGTGCGTGCGCACCGGTGAGCCCTTCACGGCGGAGTACCGCTACCTGGCCAAGGACGGGCGGGTCGTCTGGGTGCTCGACCGCGCCTCCCTCAGGGCCCGCGACCACCGTGGATTCCCCGCGCACTACCAGGGCGTGATGCTCGACATCACCGCGCAGAAGCTGGCGGAAGCCAAGGCCGACGAGGCCGAGGAGCGGTATCGGGAGCTCACCGAGCGCGGCCCGGTCGCCTCGTACGTGATCCGCCGCACGCCCGCGTCCGACCAGCTCCTCGAGGTCGAGTACGTGAGCCCGCAGGTTTCGACACTGGTGGGGTTGCCGATCGACCGACTGCTCTCGGATCCACAGGCCTGGACTGAACTCATCCATCCCGACGACCGCGAGCGCGTCGGTCAGGCTGTACGGGAATGCCTAGAGACAGGGCAGTCGTGGGCGCACGAGTACCGGATGATCCGAGCAGACGGCGCGGTGATCTGGATCCGGAACCAGGCCAACCTGATCGGCCGTGACCGCGAGGGACGCCCCAGCAGGTTCCTCGGAGCGATCGTCGACGTAACCGACGAACGACAAGCCACCGCGGAGATCGCCGCGAGTGAGCAGACCTTCCGCGGTGTGGTCGAAGGCATGCCGGGCATCCCGTGGAGCCAGGTGGTGGATCCGGAGACCGGGGTCGAGCGGTACACCTATATCGGGCCTCAGTGTCTCGAGATCACCGGATATACGGCGGCCGAGCTCCTGGCCGAGCCGAAGCACTTCACGCGGCTCGTGCATCCGGAGGATCAGGCGGTCGTCGACGCGGCGCGGGCACGATCCCTCGAGGTCGGGATCTGGAAGGTCGCGTTCCGGGTGATCCGGCGTGACGGCTCGATCCGGAATCTCCGTGGGCTCGCCCAGCGCACCGTCACGGACGACGGCCTCCACGTCTGGAACGGCGTCACGGTCGACGAGACCGACGAGCTGGTCAGGCTCGAGGGCGAAGCACCTGCGCACGCTCGGGCAGATACGGAAGCAGTTTCGCCGGCATCCTCACCGAGCCGTCTTCCTGCTGGTGGTTCTCCAGCAGGGCGATGAGCGTGCGCCCCATCGCGGTGGCGGTGCCGTTCAGCGTGTGCACGATTTCGGGTGAGCCCTCGCCCCGTCGCATCCGCGTCTGGAGTCGCCGCGCCTGGTAGTCGGTGGTGTTCGAACACGACGTCAGCTCGCGATATTTGCCCTGTCCCGGGAGCCACACCTCGATGTCGTACTTCTTGGCCGCGCTGCTGCCGAGGTCTCCTGCGGCGATGTTGACGACGCGATACGGCAGCTCGAGGTTGGACACGATCTCCTCTTCGATGCTGACGAGGTACTCGTGCTCATCCCAGCTCGCCTCCGGCGTGGTGAAGCTGAACATCTCGACCTTGTCGAACTGGTGGACGCGGAACATGCCGCCCATGTCCTTGCCGTAGGTCCCGGCCTCACGCCGGAAACACGTGGAATACCCGGCGTAGCGCAGCGGGAGCTGGCCTTCGGACACGATCTCGCCCATGTGGAGCGCGGCCAGCGGCACCTCGGCGGTGCCCACCAGGTAGAGGTCGTCCTCGCGGGTCACGTAGAGCTGCGCCTCATCGGCCGGCAGCATCCCCGTGCCGTACATCGCCTCCTCGCGCACCATCACCGGTGGGATCACCGGGACGAACCCCTTGTCGTTCAGGATGTCCATCGCGTGGCGCATCAGCGCGAACTGCACGAAGACCAGGTCGCCGAGCACGTAGACGAACCGTGAACCGCTCGTGCGGGCGCCACGCTCGGTGTCGAGGATCCCCAGGAGCTCGCCGAGCTCGGCGTGATCGCGCGGCGTGAACCCGAAGGCGGTCGGATCGAGGTGCCGGCGCACCTCGACCGCGTCCTCGTCGGTGAAGCCATCGGGGCAGCTCTCGTGCGGCACGTTCGGCGTGGCGGCCAGCAGCGTGGCGAGCTGTTCCTCGGCCTCCGCGAGCTGGGGCTCGACGTCCTTCAGCTCGGCGCTCACCGACCCGACCTCGGCGATCAGCGCCTGCTTCGTGTCACCCTCGGCGCGGCCGATCTCCTTCGAGGCCTTGTTCTGTGCGGCGCGGAGCTCTTCCACGCGGGCGGTCATCGTTCGCCGGCGCTCGTCGGCGGCGAGCAGCTGGTCCACGGCATCGCCGAGGTTCCGGCGAGCCAAGCCCGCCCTGAACGGTTCGGGGTCGTCTCGGATCGCTTTGATATCGAGCATCTACGGCACCTTCACTTGTCCGGTTCCCTTCTCGGTCGTCGCGGCAGGCGGCGCGCCCTGGGACGCGCCGGCCTGACCGGGCGAGGAGGACGACGCGGAGGACGACGAGCCGGACGCCCCCCCGTCCATGATGCTCTGCCCGTGGAAGATGCCACCCTCCTCGATCACGAGGGTCTTCGACGTGACGTTCCCGTCGACGCGGCCGCCGCGCGCGAGATGGGCCTTCCCCTTGACGATGATGTTGCCTTTGAAGGCCCCCGCGACGCTCACGTTCTGCGCGCGGATGTCGGCCTCGACCTGGCTCTGCGGGCTGAGCGCCACGTCGCCCTCGGCGTTGATCTGGCCCTTGACCTGCCCGTCGATCCGCAGCGACCCCGCCGACACGACGTTGCCCTCGAGGCGCGCGCCTGCGCCGACGATCGTCACCTCTCCGTTCTGGTCCGTCATCTTGTCCTCCCGTCGTGCCGGAGCCGGGGCCGTCGCCTCGACCGGGTCGTCGTTGTCGTCACGCTTGAAGATCATCGCGCCTCCACCGTCTCGGCCGGCGCGGCCATCGCCTGTCGGATCGCCTCTTCCTCTTCGAGCGAGAGGTTGTACGAGCTCGTCGACTCGGTCACCGGCTTGGCGTAGACCCGGGTCTCCTGGCGCCCGTTGATCGACGTGAGCACGACCCCGGTGCCGTGGTGATCGAGCAGGGCGCACGAGAACGAGAGCCGCCCGCCCACGTCCTCGAAGGCGTCGTAGCGAAGGAGCGCGACCTGGCGCACGCTGGCGTCGATCAGCGTTTGCTGCCGTCGGTCCGCGCCGTTCAGCACGCGCACCGCCTGCTCGAGCCGGTCGATCTTCGCGGCCTGCTGGTCGAGCACCGCCCGCAGCGCGTCGTCCATCTGGATCGGTCCGCTCGTCTCTTTCGGCCGCCGGCTTCCGCCGTTACCCACGATCGCGAAGAGCAGGGCCAGGACGGACAACCCGACCGCCACGAGCGCGAGAAGCGTCAGGGTCTTCTGGGAAAGGGTCATCGCACGTCCGATCTCTGCCCGGATAGCGGGTAGCGAGCGCTCTGGCGCAAGCGCTCGCGCGGGATCGAAGTATACGATGCGCCTCCTCGCCGGCGGACGGAAAGCCCCTCGCGGGGCCGCCTACGGCTTCAGCCGGAGCGGGGGCGAGGGGAGCGCGGCCGGGACCGCGCCGGCTGCCATCAGGAACGCGGCGAACGCGCCCAGGGAACTCAACGTGCGACGGAGCATCGTGACCACGGGGGAACCTCCTGGCTCGGGGGAAGCGGTCTGCAAGAGGTGTCGGCCGTCCACGGCCTCGCATTGAGGGCCGTTCAGCCCGAGGGCAAGATGCCTGACGCGCGCGTCGGCGCCCCGCGGTACGGTGGACGCCATGGCACGCCGCCTCCGGCCGATCGTGGAACGTGAAGCGATCTGGGCGGTCGTGCTCGCGGTGCTCGGGGCGGTTTCGATGTACCTCACGCTCCCGGCATCGATCGTGCTGTCGGCCCGTTGCATCGCCGGGCGGCGACCCGGGGGCGACGGCTCCGAGCCCGCGATCGGCGCGCTATCGCTGGGCGTTACCTGGCTCGGCTTCCTGGTCGCCTATCCCACGATGCGCACGATCGTCGCCGCGGCGCTCGGCTCCCCCGACCGATATCGCGCCGCCGGGTTCGCGGTCGGCTGGGCGATCCTCGCGGCCACGGTCGGCGCCCTGGTCTGGTTCATGATCCGCTCCCATCCGGAGCGGTGGCTCGTCCGACGTCTGGCGGTCGCGGGCGTGGTCACGGTGGTGGCGGCCGGCGGCTTCCAGCTCGCGGCGGCGGGACTCGCGGGCCGATGCGACGTGCACGGTGGCACCCTGGTCGACTGCGTCGGCGTCACGCCGTGGATCGTCCTCGCGCCCGCCCTGGCGATCGGCGGGATCTGGCTCGCGGTGACCCTCTCGGCCTCCGCCCTCCGCCGAGTCGTCCGCGCGGTCGCAGCCTAGTCGCCCCGGGTCGCCGGCGGGAGCTGTGCGAGCCACGCGTGACCCGGATGCACGCGAGCGAGGCCGTCGGCGAGCCACCTGCGCTGGGCGATCGGTCGAGCCGCACCACCGAAAGGCGCCCCAGCCCGATGGGGCCGAGGCGCCTGGGTGTCGAAAGAGAGGGGCTACTTCAGGAGGGTCTCGATAGCGGTCCTCACATCCGCTTTGTCGACTTGCGCCGAGTCGACGCCCTTCCCGCCGTTCAGTGTGTCCTTGATCTTGTCCCTGGCGAAGATCGTGTCGTTGCCGCTGCCGGCATTGATGTTGTCAGCACCGGCACCGCCTGTGATCACGTTGGCCGACTTGCTGCCCACGATCTTGTCAGCGCCGGAGCCGGCGATCAGGTTCTCGACGTCGATCGCGAGGTTGTCGCCCTCGCCGGCCTGACCGTCATCGGCGAGACCGTTGATCGAAAGGGTGAGGGGCACGACCCGGCTGGCATAGCTGACCGTGTCGGTGCCCGCCAGCCCGTTGAACACGTCGGCACCCAACCCCCCGTCGAAGACGTTGTTCCCGGTGCTTCCGGTAAGTGAGTCCGCGAAAGCGGTGCCCGTCAGGTTCTCCACGTCGAGCGCGACATTGTCGAGCTCGACAGCAGATCCGTCGTTCGCCACCCCGTCGATCGAGGCCACCACTCCGGCGGCGACGTGGTCGGCATAACTCACCACGTCGGTCCCGGTGCCCCCGCTGAGGACGTCGTTGCCGTCCCCACCCCTGAGCACGTCATTGCCGTCTCCCGCGTTGAGCGTGTCGTCGCCCGCCGAGGCGACCAGCGTGTCGTCGCCGCCCAGTCCGTTGAGGGTGTCGTTGCCCGCGGTCCCGTCGTTCAGGACATTGACGCCCGCAGACCCGGTCATGACATCGCTTCCGCCACCCCCCGTCAGGTTCTCGATGTCCGTAGACAGTTGGTCGTTCTCACCCACCTGTCCGTCGTTCGCGAAGCCATCCAGGGACAGACTCGTGTCCGCCACGTGGTCGGCGTAACTGACGGTATCGACACCCGCGCCGCCCGCGAAGACGTTCGTGCCTGTGGTGCCCAGGAGCGTGTCGTTGCCGGAGCCACCCGTCAGGTTCTCGACGTCGACCGGCACGTTCTCCAGCTCACCCACTTGCCCGTCGTTCGCAAGGCTGTCGATGGACGCGCTGACCGCCTGTGTGTGATCTGCGTAACTGACCGTGTCGGTTCCGACGCCGCCCGCGTAGGTGTCCGTGGCTGCACCGCCGGTGAAGGAGTCGTTGCCGCCGTTGCCCTGGAAACCGTTCGCGGCGGACGATCCCGTCATCGTGTCGTTGCCGGCTCCGCCCCAGAGGTTCTCCACGTCGATGCCGACGTTGTCGGCCTCGCCCACGGCTCCGTCGTTCGACGTGCCGTCGATCGTGAGCGTGAGATCGGCGGCGTGGTCGGTGTAGTCGGCAGTGTCCACGCCAACTCCGCCGATGAACATGTCGTTGCCCGTTCCTCCGCGCATCAGGTCATCGCCGTCCCCACCGTCCACGATGTCGTTCCCGGTGGTGGCGATGAGGGTGTCATTGCCTCCGAGCCCTCTCAGCGTGTCGTTGCCCGCCGGTCCGTCGGTCAGGACGTTGGCCGCGGCCGATCCGGTGATCGAGTCGTTGCCCCAGCCTCCGTTCACGTTCTCGACGTCGGAGAGGACGTTGTCGAACTCCCCTGCCTCGCCGTCGTCCGAGAGGTCATCGAGGGTGACGGTGACGGGCGCAACACGAGCCGCGTAGTCGGCCAGGTCGACGCCGTCGCCTCCACCCAGGACGTCCGCGCCGACTCCACCATCGAGTGCGTCATCGCCGCCGTACCCCTGGAGGAGGTCACTCCCGTCCCCACCCTTCATCACATCGCCGGCCAGTCCGCCGTTCAACTGGTCGTCCCCCACGCGACCGAAGAGCTTCGCGCCGCCGCCTGTCGACGTGACCACGTCGTTGCCCTCCCCGCCGTCGAGGAAGCCGCCCGTCGAGGGGTCGGTGATCTGGTCGTCGTCACTCCCGCCGAACGCGACGTCGGCGCCCCCAAGACCCGTATCGATGCTGTCGTTGCCGTACCCGCCGTCGAGGGTGTCGTTACCGTCACCACCGTTGAGGGAGTCGCTCCCGGCAAGGCCGTCGAGGACGTCATCTTCGGTACCACCGGAGAGCGAGTCGTTCCCGCTGCCCCCGTCGAGGTAGTCCTGGTCGGCATCTCCCTGGAGCGTGTCGTTGCCTCCGAGTCCTTGCAGGCTGTCGGTGCCTGCGCCGCCGACCAGCACGTTCGCGGCCTGGTTGCTGCCGATCAGGTCGTCATCGCCACCGCCACCGGTCGCATTCTCGATGTCGTTCTCGATGCTGTCGTTCTCCCCGACCTCGCCGTCATTCTGCACTCCATCGAGGGAAACGTTCACGCGGGCGGTCCGGGACGCGTAGTCGACCGAGTCGATCCCGGCTCCTCCGAAGTCGTAGTCGTCGGAGAAGTCGTCGGTCGACTCCAGGAAGCTGTCGTTGCCGATCATCCCGTACGCCCAGTCCGTCCCCGAGCCGTTCGTGACGGTGTCGTTGCCGGCCCCGGCCTCGACGTAGTCGGATGAGGAACCCATGTTGAAGATGTCGGCGCCCGATCCACCGTAGACGTCATCGCCGCCCGAACCGGCGTTCACGGTGACCGGGTACGCGACAGTGGTCCAGGTCGCGGTGTCGCCGAGGTCGCCCAGGTTCAGCACGATGCTGGTCACCCCGGTGCAGGTGAGAAGGTTCCCCCCCGAGGCGGTACATCCCCCCGTCTGCGACATCGATCCGGTCCCCCAGTCTCGGAGCGAGACCTGGCCCGGACCGGACGAGGTGATCACGACATCCTGGTTCTCGTTCGAGGATGCGTTGTAGGTGAGAACGCCACCCGCGACTCCCCCTGCCGACGCGAGCGCAGGGGCGGGGTGAAAACCGATGAGTGCGATTCCGAAAGCAGCGGCAGCGAAGACGCTGCCGGCGCGGCTGAGGTTGCTACGCATCTTGGGGTGGCTCCTTCCTTCGAGCGATCGCCCGGGTCGGGGCATCGCGATCGGAAACTGGGAGAGTTATCTACGGGAATGCGCCATGAGGTGAGCGGCGGGTGCCGACCAGAACATCCTGAAGGACGTGACCCTCCTTTTCGGTAGCCGGGCGGTCTAGCTTGGCGTTCAGCGCCACACGAGATCCCTGGCATTGCGTCCCCGCCTCGCGACGGGTTTGCCCTTTTCGACCGGGTAACACCCGTACATCGCACGGAGGGCAGGAAATGCACGGGCGAACCGAACTCCGCTCTCGAGATGGTGCGTGACAGACTCGTCGTGTTAGGTGCCTTACCGTGGGTGTCAGAGCCGCTCGAGCCACACGTGCCCGGGGTGGACCCGAGCGAGCCCGGCGGCGAGCCAGCCTCGCTGCACGTCACGGAGCAGGGGAAGGACTCCCTCGAAATCCGCGTGATCCTTCGGTCGGTCGTGCTTGGCCTTGAAGAGCAGCACGATCTCGGGCACAAGGTACGGGATCCCGTCGGGCGTCGTGGCGATCACGCGGTCATACGGAAGGCGCATCCGTTCGTCGCGGCGGCAGTGCCACGTGACGCCGTCGTGGGGCTCGCGGAACACGTCCACCCGATACACGCCGTGCGCGGTATCGCGCCCCCAGGTTTGCACCATGGTCCCGAACGCCTCCGAGGCGAGCGGCCAGCGGTGCCCCGATCCCACGACCTCGAAGTCGAGCTCGGGCAGAGCGCCCTCGATCTCGTCGAAGCGCCCGATCGGGACCGCGATCTCGAGGTCCTCGTGCTCGCGCGAGATCTCACCGCGGAACAGGTCGAGCGCCCAGCCGGCCGCCACCGCCCACGGGAGCGACACCGAGGCGAGACGCTCCGTGATCTCCCAGGGCGTCCAGGCCTCCCACGGTGGATCGGCCTCGACGGGAGTACCACCGGATGGGAGCGCATCTGATGTCACCCCACCGGTTCTACCCGACGCGGGAGATCCGCGCTCGCCGTCGGTGGGCGAGGGGGGAGTTGAACCCCCACGTCCTTTCGGACACAGGAACCTGAATCCTGCGCGTCTGCCAATTCCGCCACTCGCCCGAGTGGACCTCGGATGGTAGCAGCGACCCTCCACGCCCGGCGTGGCCCGGGAAGCTGTCGGGAACCCAAGGGTAGACTCCCCTGCGGGACGCGCGGACCCTCCGCGTGCGCGTGACCGTGCCGAACCTCCGTGATTTCGAACGACGACTGGGTGGCCTCGTCGAGGGCCTCTTCTCGAAGACGTTCCGCAGCGGCGTGCAGCCCGTGGAGCTCGCGAAACGCCTGGTTAAAGAGATGGACGCCGGCCGCACCGTCGGAGTGAACGAGGTATGGGCGCCGAACCACTTCGAGTTCGGGCTGGCGGCCGACGACGCCGAGCGCTTCGAGCAGGCGGGGGCGGCGCTCGCCGCCGAGCTGAAGACCGTGGCGCTGGAGAACGCCGCCGAGCGCGGCTGGGGCCTCGTCGGCCCGCCCGAGATCGTGTTCACGGCCCGAGAAGGCCTGCGGACAGGGGACTTCACCTGTGCGGCAACCCTCGTCGAGGGTGCCGTTAAGGTCGAGCCGGCCGCCACGTCGGCCGCACGCGCCACGATCGTCGTGCATGAGGACGGCGCCGGCGCGCGCACGATCCCGCTCGCCACGGAGGTGGTCTCGATCGGCCGCCTCGCCTCGTGCGACGTCGTCCTCAAGGACAAGGGCGTGTCCCGCCGGCACGCCCAGATCCGCACGAAGGACGGCGTGACCACGCTCACCGACCTGGGCTCCACGAACGGCACGCGACTCAACGGTCAGACGGTCCAGACGCGGATCCTCGAGGACGGCGATCGCATCACGATCGGCACGACGACCCTCGAGTTCCGGAGGGCATAGATGCTCGCCGACGGCATCACGCCCTTCGCGCTTTCGGCCCTCAAGTACGGGCTCTTCGCGCTGCTCTTCCTCTTCGTGTGGCGATCGATGCGCTGGGTCGTCCGCGGGCTGAACGTCGACCCCGGCCCCTCGCGCGCCGTGCGCTCGGGTAAGGCGCCGCCGCCGGTCCCCGCCGTCCCCCCCGGACCGACGAGCGTGCTGGTCTACGAGAAGGACAAAGGCAAGCCTCGGCCGGTGAAGGTCGCGGCTAGCATGGTGATGGGCCGTGCTCCCGAATGCGAGCTGTTGCTCGACGACACGTACGTGTCGCAGCAGCACGCACGGCTGTTCGGCAAGAACGGCTCCTGGTACGTCGAGGACCTCGGCTCGACGAACGGCACCTTCGTGAACGAGCAGCGTTTGGCCGCGCCCGCGATGGTCCAGCCGGGCGACCGGATCCGTGTCGGGGAGACCGTGCTGGAGCTCCGCCGATGAGGATCGAGGTCGGCGTCGCGACCGACATCGGGCGCGTCCGCGAGGGGAACGAGGACTCGTACCTGGTGGACCCGCCGCTCTATGCCGTCGCCGACGGCATGGGAGGGCACCGCGGCGGCGAGGTTGCCTCCGAACTCGCGCTCGAGACGATCGAGTCGCTGTTCCGCGAAGGCGCCACGACGCTCGTCGAACAGGTCCGCGAGGCGAACCGCGCCGTTTTCGCGCGGTCGCAGGCGGACCGCGCCGTGAGCGGTATGGGCACCACGCTCACGGCCGCCCACGTCGAGGGTGGCGCGGTCCGGCTCGCGCACGTCGGCGACAGCCGGGCGTACCTGTTGCGTAGCGGGGCGCTTCGTCAGCTCACCGACGATCACACCCTGGTGAACCGCATGGTCAAGACCGGGGAGATCACCGAGTCCGAGGCCGAGGTGCATCCGCATCGCAACGTCTTGACGCGCTCACTCGGCACGGAAGCCGAGGTGCACGTCGACGAGGAACAGGTCCCCTTGATGGACGGGGATCGCGTGCTGCTATGCAGCGACGGTCTGTTCGGGATGGTCACCGAGGATCAGATCCAGGCGATCCTTGAAGCCGAGCCGGCCCCGCAACGGGTCGCCGACCGCCTGATCAAGGCGGCGAACCGCGCCGGTGGGGTCGACAACATCACGGTGATCGTGCTCGACGCACACGACGGGGTCGACGATGCGACGGCCGTCGACGCCGGCGACGCCGACCTGACCCCGGGCGAACGAGTGCTCCGCGAGAACGCTCCCACGATCCGCCGCTGGATCGCCGGCGCCGTGGTCGCCGTGGTGCTGCTCGCGGGATCGCTCGTGGCCCTGCGCGCGTACGTCGACCGCCAGTGGTACGTGGGGGTCGCAGACGGCAAGGTCGCGATCTACCAGGGGATCCCCGCCACGCCGCTCGGGTACGAGTTGCACTCGGTCGCCGAGGTCACCGAGATCGACGCAACGGCGGCCCAGGCTCTCACGCTCTACGCGGCGCTTCCGGAGGGCATCAGCGCGAACTCGCGCGACGACGCGACGGCGATCGTCGCGCAGATCCGCACCGACCTCGCTTCCGTCAAGCCGCCGAAGAAAGCATCGACCCCGTGAGCGAGGCGCTCGCCGCCCCGCGCCCACGGCGTGATCACGGCGGTCTCGGGCTGCTGGGCCTCGCGCTCGTCGTCTCGCTCGGTGCCTTCGTGATCGCGGGACTCGGCCTCAGAGGCAGGGCGCCCCGCGATGTCTACACCTACGGCGCGATCCTCGTGGCCGCCAACGTCGGCGCGTGGTTCGCGATCCGGTTCACCGCGCGGCGCGCCGATCCCGTGCTGTTCCCCACGGCGGCGCTGCTCGGTGGCCTTGGCCTGGCGATGCTATACCGGCTCAGGCCCGAGGTCTGGGTCGAGCAGGCGGTCTGGCTCCTGGTGGGGCTCGGCGTGCTCGCGTTGGTGCTCGTGGCGATCCGCGACGTCCGCCGGCTCGACGCGTACACCTACACGCTCGGCCTGATCGGCGTCGTCCTGCTGTTCCTGCCCGTGGTGCCCGGAGTAGGGCGAGAGATCAACGGGGCGCGACTCTGGGTCGACGTCGCCGGCATCTCGTTCCAGCCGGCCGAGTTCGCGAAGATCTTCATCGTCATCTTCCTCGCGTCGTTCCTGTCGGCGAAGCGGGAGCTGCTGGCCGCGGGATCGGGACGGCTCGGGCTGCCGCGCGTGAAGGACCTGGGACCCCTGCTGCTCGCGTGGGGCGCCTCGCTGGCGGTGTTGTTCCTCGAGCGAGACATGGGTGCGTCGCTCCTGTTCTTCGGGGTCTTCGTCGTGATGGTGTGGGTGGCGAGCGGCCGGTCGGGCTACCTCGTCGTGGGATTGCTCCTGTTCGCGGCCGGTGCACTGATCGGGTACCTGGCGTTCAGCCACGTGCAGCTTCGGGTCGACTACTGGCTGCACGCGCTCGACCCGGCCAAGGTGCACGGCATCGGGTACGGCCAGCTCGCGCAGGGGTGGTTCGGGATGGCGAGCGGCGGCTTGGTGGGCACCGGCCTCGGTCAGGGTTCCCCGACCCTGATCCCTTACGTCGGCAGCGACTTCATCTTCGCAGCCTTCGGCGAGGAGCTCGGCATGATCGGCGCGTCGGGACTGCTGTTGCTGTACCTGGTGCTGATCGGGCGCGGGCTGCGCATCGCGATCGAGCGCACGGACGCGTTCGGCAAACTCCTGGCCACGGGGATCACCACGATCTTCGCGCTGCAGACGTTCGCGATCGTGGGCGGCGTGACGCGCCTGATCCCGCTCACGGGCGTGCCGATGCCACTCGTGTCGTACGGCGGATCGAGCCGCGTCGCGACGTACGTGATGCTGGCACTGCTGCTGCGCGTCTCGGCCGGCCCGTGGGAGCGGTCGCATGGATAGGCAGATCCGCAAGCTCGGGATCGCGCTCACGCTGCTGTTCGCCGTGCTGTTCGCGCAGATGGCGTACGTCCAAGTGATCGCGGCCGACCGCATCAAGAATGACCCCGCGAACGTGACCCGCCAGATCATCGCCGAGTACCGGGTGGAACGCGGCTTGATCCTCTCGCAGGACGGACGAGTCCTGGCCGAGAGCGTCAAAGCCAAGGACGGCACCGACTACCTGTACGAACGGAGCTACCCCGAGGGAGCGCTGTACTCGGCCGTCACCGGGTTCTACTCCCGGGTCTACGGCCGTACGTCGCTCGAGTACTCGATGAACCCGTACCTGTCGGGCGACGCGCCGGAACTCGCCGTCTCCAACTTCAGCGACCTGGTGCTCGGCAAGCCGAAGAAGGGTGGGACCGTCAAGACGACGATCCGCACCTATCTCCAGGAGGCCGCGGCGCGGGCACTCGGCGACCTCCCCGGTGCCGTGGTCGCGGTCGATCCCGGCAACGGCGACGTGATGGCGATCGTCGCGAACCCGAGCTATGACCCCAACCTGCTCTCGCAGGGAACCTCCGACGACATGCGGAAGGCCTGGACCCGCTACAACGCCGACCCGGACAAGCCGCTCCTGTCCCGTGCGAAGGACGAGCTGTACCTGCCCGGCTCCACCTTCAAGATCATCACGACCTCGGCGGCGTTCCAACACGGGTACAAGCCCGAGACCACCGTGAAGAACCCCCGCGTGCTCGACCTGCCGCTCACGAACGGCACGCTCGAGAACTTCGGTGGCTCGCTCTGCAACGGCGGCTCCCCGACGGTGACGGTCGCCGAGGCCTTCAAGGAATCGTGCAACGTGCCGTTCGCCGAGATCGGCCTGGACCTGGGCGCGAAGAAGCTCTCGGACCAAGCGCGCGCGTTCGGCTTCTGCCCAACGGACCCGCCCGAGCAGACCGAGTGCATCGACCCCACGCTCTCGTTCGCGGTGCCGTTCCAAACGGGACGCTTCCCGATCCCCGAGTACTTCGTGGACAACGACCCGCTCCTGGCGTTCTCGGCGATCGGGCTCGACAACGTCGTCACGAACCCGCTGCACATGGCGCTCGTCGGCGCCGCGATCGCGAACGGCGGCACGATGTACGAGCCGCGGTTGGTGCGGGACATCCGGGATCCGCAGGGGCGGATATTCCGCGAGTTCGAGTCGCAGTCGTACGGACAGCCCGTATCACCGAACACGGCCGACCAGGTCCGCCAGCTGATGGTGAACGTCGTCGAGCTGGGGACGGGGTACGAGGCGCAGATCCCCGGCGTGGTGGTGGCCGGCAAGACCGGCACCGCGACGAACGGGCCGGGCCGGAACCCGAACGCGTGGTTCATCGCGTTCGCGCCCGCCGGGCCGAACGACGTCCCTCGGATCGCCGTGGCGGTTATCGTGCTCGACGGTGGCGATCTGGGCAGCGAGGCGACCGGCGGCCGGGTCGCGGCCCCGATCGCCCGGGAGGTCATCGCGGCCTTCCTACGACGGAGCGGAGGCTAGGCGTTGAGTGATTCGGTGCTCGGAGGTCGGTACCGCGTCGAGGCGAGGATCGGCGCCGGTGGGATGGCCGAGGTCTTCCGGGGCTTCGACTCCGTCCTGCATCGCACCGTGGCCATCAAGACGCTGCTCCCGCAGTTCGCGCGCGACGAGGCTTTCGTGGCCCGGTTCCGGCGCGAGGCCCAGGCCGCGGCGCGCCTGAACCACCCGAACATCGTGGCCGCCTACGACACCGGCGACGACGACGGCACGCAGTTCATCGTGATGGAGTTCGTCGAGGGGCGCACGCTGGCGGAGTTCCTGTCGAGTGGTCGCCAGCCCACACCGGTGCAGTCCTCCGAGATCGCGCAGAAGATCGCGGGCGCACTCGCCGCGGCGCATGCCCAGGGCGTGATCCACCGCGACATCAAGCCCGGCAACGTGATGGTCACGCGCGACGGCACGGTGAAGGTCATGGACTTCGGCATCGCGCGGATGACGACCGGGGTCGAGACCGCGCCGCAGACCTCCGCGGTGCTCGGCACCGCGACCTACCTGTCCCCCGAGCAGGCGCAGGGCGGCCCGGTCGACGCGCGCACCGACATCTACTCGCTCGGCACCGTGCTGTACGAGCTCGTCGCCGGCCGGCCTCCCTTCACCGGCGAGTCCCCCGTGGCGATCGCCTACAAGCAGGTGAACGAGACGCCGGTGCCGCCGTCCCAGCTGAACCCCGACGTGCCGGCGCCGCTCGACGCCGTGATCATGAAGGCGCTCTCGAAGAACCCGGCCAACCGCTATCAGACCGCCGACGACTTCGCCGCCGACCTCGAGCGCGTCGTAACGGGGCAACAGGTCGAGGCCACGCCGCTGCTCGCCGGCATGGGCGACGCCACCCAGGTGATCTCTCGGCCGGCCCAGACCTCGGTGCTGCCGCCCGTCACCGACGAGTCGACGAGCGGCCGGAAGGTGTGGCTCGGGATCCTGATCGGGATCTTGATCGTGGCCGTGCTCGGCGGGGGCGGCTATCTGCTGGTGACGAGTCTCACGGGCGACGACAGCGGCACGGTGTTGGTCGACGTCCCCAATGTGGTCGACCAGCCGTACGAAACGGCGCGAGCGCAGCTCGAGGACCTGGGGTTCGTCGTCGACCGCAAGCTCCGCGAGGTCGACCCGGCGAAGACGCCCCCCGGAACCGTGCTCGAGCAGGATCCAGCCGCGGGTGACCAGCTCGAGAAGGGCGGCACCGTCACCCTGACCGTGTCTCGTGAGCCCACCACGATCGCGGTCCCCGATCTCACCGGCATGACGCTCGGGCAGGCCAAGACCGCGCTGCTCGACGTGGGCCTGGACCTCGGCTCGCCGACCCAGGCGCCCTCGAACGACTACGACGCGGGGCTCATCTTCCAGCAGAGCCCGATCGCGGGCGACGCCGTTCCCAAGGGCACGCTCGTCGACGTCGTGGTCTCCACCGGCCCCGACGTGGTCACGGTGCCGGACGTCTCGACGCAATGCCTGTCGATCGGCGGTGCGCGCAAGGCCCTCAAGGACGCCGGACTCGTGATGGTCCTGAGCAGCGACACTGCCCCGGCGAACCCCGCATGCCCGAACCTATCGCGGATCGTCGCGCAGGATCCGCAGGCGGGCGAGACGGTGCCCTCCGGCTCGACCGTGACCGTGTTCCGGGGGGCAGAGGCGTCTCCGTCGCCATGACGATGATGTGGTTCGCCACCGAGGAGTTCACCCCCGACGAGCGAGCACTGCTCGAGCCCCACTTCACGAACCTGGAAGGGCCGGTCTTCGCGCTCGTGAACCTGCCCGAGGCGGTGAAAGGCGCGATGTTCGCCCGCTACTCGCGCACGACGAAATCGCTCCGGCGGCTCTTCCTCGATGAGTTCG
>JANLXF010000161.1:0-4272 GCA_031364965.1 Actinomycetes bacterium
GGGGGCCCCCCCACCCCCCGGGCCCGGGCCCCCCCCGGGGGGCCCCGCCCCCCGGCCGCCCCCCCCCCCCCCCCCGGCGGGGGGGGGGGGCCGGGGCCCCCCCCCCCCGCGGGGTCTCGCGCGATCGCGGGGGCTAGGAGCAGCCGCTGGTGCTGCCGCAGCTCGTGCAGACGTAACAGGAGCCCGCCGGCTGCATCTTCGAGCCGCACGAGTAACAGAGCGGGGCGTCGCTCGCCTTCGCACTCAGCTTGTCGACGTCGACCAGCTGCGGCGACGCCACGATCGGCTCGCTCCCCGCCTGCTCCTCGTCGAGCTCGTCCATCTTCTGATCGGCCTCGAGCTGCGCGATCTCCTTGCGCTCGGCGATCGACTTGATCCCCAGGCCCTCACGGGTGGGGGTGGAGAGGTTGTCGAGCGCCAGCCGCCTGAACACGTAGTCCAGGAGCGAGGACGCGAACCGGATGTCCGGGTCGTTCGTCATGCCGCTCGGCTCGAACTTCATGTTGATGAACTTCTCGACGTAGGTCTCGAGCGGCACCCCGTACTGCAGGCCGATCGAGATCGCGATCGAGAACGCGTCCATCACGCCGCTGAGCGTCGACCCCTGCTTCGAGGTCTTCAGGAAGATCTCGCCCAGGCCGTCGTCGGGGTAGCTCCCCGCGATGATGTAGCCCTCGGCGTCGCCCACCTGGAACGACGTCGTCTTCGAGGGCCGGGACATCGGCAGGCGCTTGCGCACCGGGTGCGCGAGCTCCGTGGGCTCCGGCACGTCGGCCTTCTTCTTCTTGTCGGCCGAGAGGGGCTGCGCGACCTTGCAGTTGTCGCGGTAGATCGCGACCGCCTTCAGGCCCAGCTTCCACGACTCGATGAAGAGCTGCTCGACCTCTTCGACCGTGGCCTCCTCCGGCATGTTCACCGTCTTGGAGATCGCGCCCGAGATGAAGGGCTGCGCCGCGGCCATCATCCGCACGTGGCCCATGTAGTGGATCGGCTCGGCACCCATGGCCGTGTCGAACACGGAGTAGTGCTCGGCCTTGAGATGGGGGGCCTCGACGACCGAGTTGTGCTCGGCGATGTAGGCGACGACGTCGTCGACCTGCCCTGGGTCGTACCCGAGCTTGTCGAGCGCCCGCGGCACGGTCTGGTTCACGAACTGCATCGTGCCCCCGCCGACCAGCTTCTTGGTCTTGACGAGCGCGAGCTCGGGCTCGATGCCCGTCGTATCGCAGTCCATCATCAGGCCGATCGTGCCGGTGGGCGCGAGCACCGACGCCTGCGCGTTGCGGTAGCCGTGCCGCTCGCCGAGCGAGATCGCCTCGTCCCATGCCTGCTTGGCCGCCGACAGCATGCCCTCGGGCACGAGCTCTGCGTCGATCTCATCGACCGCTGCCCGGTGCTTGCGGATCACGCGGAGCATCGCGTCGGCGTTCGGCGCGTAGCCCTCGAACGGCCCCATGACCTCGGCGATCTTGGCCGAGGCGCGGTAGGCGCGACCGGTCATGATCGCGGTGAGCGCGCCGGCCCAGGCACGCCCGGCGTCGGAGTCGTAGGCGAGCCCGCGCGCCATCAGGAGCGCACCCAGGTTCGCGTAGCCGAGGCCGAGCTGGCGATACGCCCGGGCGTTCTCCCCGATCTTGTCGGTCGGATAGCTCGAGTCGCTCACGAGCATCTCCTGGGCGGCGAACACGACGTCGACCGCGTGCTTGTAGCTCGCGACGTCGAACGACCCGTCGTCGTTCAGGAACTTCATCAGGTTGAGCGAGGCGAGGTTGCACGCGCTGTTGTCGAGGTGCATGTACTCGCTGCAGGGGTTCGATCCGTTGATGCGGCCCGAGGCCGGGCACGTGTGCCACTCGTTGATCGTGGTGTCGTACTGCATGCCGGGGTCGGCACACTGCCAGGCGGCGTCGGCGATCTGGCGCATCAGCTCGCGGGCGCGGACGGTGGCCACGGCCTCGCCCGAGGTGACGGCCTTCAGCTTCCAGTCCTGGTCCTGCTCGAAGGCCTGCATGAACGCATCGGTCACGCGCACCGAGTTGTTCGCGTTCTGATACTGGATCGACGCGCTGTCCTTGCCGTCGAGGTCCATGTCGAACCCGGCGTCGCGCAGGGCGCGCGCCTTGTGCTCTTCGTTGGCCTTGCACCAGATGAAGTCCTCGACGTCGGGATGGTCGACGTTCAGGATCACCATCTTGGCCGCGCGCCGGGTCTTGCCGCCGGACTTGATCGTGCCGGCCGACGCGTCGGCGCCGCGCATGAAGCTCACGGGGCCGCTCGCCGTGCCCCCGCCCGCGAGCGACTCCTTCGAGGATCGGATCTTCGACAGGTTGATGCCCGAGCCGGACCCGCCCTTGAAGATCGTGCCTTCCTCGACGTACCAGTTGAGGATCGACGACATGTGGTCGTCGACCGCCAGGATGAAGCACGCGGAGCACTGCTGCGGCGTGTCGGGCACGCCCACGTTGAACCAGACCGGCGAGTTGAAGGCCGCCTTCTGGGTGACGATCAGGTGCGTCAGCTCGTCGGCGAAGATCTGCGCATCCTGGGCGGTGGCGAAGTAGTCGTGCGAGTCGCCCCAGCCACGGATCGTGTCGACGACCCGGCTGGCGAGCTGGCGAACGCTCGACTCGCGCTGAGGGGTGTCGAGGGTGCCCCGGAAGTACTTCTGGGCGACGATGTTGGTCGCGTTCTGTGACCACGTGACCGGGAACTCCACGTCACGCTGCTCGAAGGCGTTGCCACCCTCTTTGTAGTTCGGGATCACGGCGTCGCGGATCTCCCACTCGACGTCGTCGAACGGGTGCCGCCCCTCGGTCGTGAAGTACCGCTTGAACGTGAGCCCGTCGCGGATCACCTCAACGTCGCCCTGCTTCGTGGCCAATTCGCCCCTCCTCGTTCCGTGGACCGACGACACCCTGCCGCCCGGTTCCGTGTCATCGGGGAAGATCACACTCGCGGAATCACAAGAACGTGATTCTGTCCCCGGGGCGGTGCCCTGTCAACGCCATTCTCTCAATATCTTGACGCTTTGACCCCTACAACCCACTACATCTTGTGCTTGGCCGCGGATCGCTGCCCGGGCCGGCTCCCAGGCTACGAGGCGTCGCGGTGGAGCCGCAGCGGAAAGACGGTGGACAACGCGATCGTGTCGGACTTTCCCCCGACGGCCCCGATCAAGCGCGGGAACGACGCTTCGCGGGGACCTTCTTCTGCAGCGAGACGAGCTCTCGCTCGAAGTCCGCGGCCCCCTCGAAATCCTTGTAGACCGAGGCGAAGCGCAGGTACGCCACCTCGTCGGTCTTGCGGAGAGCGGCGAGCACCTCGCTCCCGGCGAGCTGCGACGAGACCTCGGGTCCGCGTCGCCGCAGCCGGCCCTGGATCCGGTCGACCATCTCCTCGACCTCGGTGGGCATCACGGGCCGGTCGGCGAGGGCGTTCCTGATCCCGGCCGCCAGCTTCTCCCGGTCGAACGGCTCCTTCGAGCCGTCGCGCTTGACGACCAGCAGGCCCACATCCTCGATGCGCTCGAACGTCGTGTAACGCCGGGAACAGGCCGCGCACTCGCGGCGTCGCCGGATCGACCCGCCACTGTCGGCGGGGCGGGAGTCGACGACTCGATCGTCGTCCGCGTTGCACCAGGGACATCGCATCGGCATGACCACAAGATGTTGTGGTGGCGGGAACGGTACCCGCGAGATGTAGGAGCGTCAAGGACGGCTCCGTTCCGGGGACGAGCACTCGCGCGCCTCAGACCGGCGGGATCGACAGCGCCATACCGGAAACGAGATCGTCCGCGCCGACCCCGTTCTCTCGCTCGATGGCGTCGACGATCGTGCGGGGATCCCGGCCGTGGGCGACCACCGTCGCGATCGACCAGATCGTGTCGCCGTCGCGGACGACGTACGTACGGTGCGCGACCGGCGACAGATCCTCGCCCGGCGCGTGCTGGCCGACCGCGTTCGCCACGGGGCCGGAGACCACGGCCGCGAGCCCGATCGCGACGAGCGCGAGGGTCACGCGGCGGCGGCGAACGTACGTTCGGTCCATGTCCACACGATGCCCGAACGCGTGTTCGAAGTCAAGGCTCGAGTCGAACATATGTTTGCATCGCCTCCCGCTGGCTGTTAGCGTCCCGATCACGAACAGGAGGCTAACGACCATGTCTGACATCACCGCTCGGCAGCAACGGATCGTGGACTTCATCGGCAAGACCGTGCGCGACCGCGGATACCCCCCGACGGTGCGGGAGATCGGCGAGGCGGTCGGCCTCAC
>JANLXF010000286.1:0-1500 GCA_031364965.1 Actinomycetes bacterium
ACAAGCTTACCGGGCTGCGGCACGGAACCAGCCGCGCCCAGGTACAGCACGTAGACGGTGAGCGAGGTTCCGCCGGGCCCGTCGACCTTGTACTGGTAGTTCACGCCGATATAGGTGGACATCCGGAGAAGTCCGGCGACGCTGTTGCGGTCCGACGGGGCCTCGCCCTCGTCGGGCACGATCGTGATCTTCTCGGGGCGGACCCCGACCTTGACGGCGGGCCCGACACCGGCGGGGATCCGGTCGGTCTTGGCTCGCAGGACCTCCCCGGAGGTCGTGAGGATCGACGTGAGGCCGTTGGTGGCCTCCTTGAGCTGGCCGTCGAGCATGTTCGAGGCGCCGAGGAACCCCGCCACGAAGTCGGTCGCCGGGTTCTCGTAGACCTCCTCTGGACCGCCGAGCTGCTCGATCTTGCCGTGGCGCATGACCGCGAACCGATCCGACATCGTCATGGCCTCTTCCTGGTCGTGCGTCACGTAGATGAACGTGATGCCGACCTCCTGCTGGATCCGCTTAAGCTCGAGCTGCATCTGCTTGCGCAGCTTCAGGTCGAGGGCGCCGAGCGGCTCGTCGAGGAGCAGGACCTTGGGGTGGTTCACGAGGGCGCGGGCGAGCGCGACCCGCTGCTGCTGGCCCCCGGACATCTGGGCGGGCTTGCGGCGCTCGAACCCGATCAGGTCGACCAGCGCCATCGTCTCGCGCACCCGCGTGTCGATGTCCCCTTTGTCGACCTTCTTGCGGCGCAGCCCGAACGCCACGTTCTCGTACACGTCGAGGTGCGGGAAGAGCGCGTAGGACTGGAAGACCGTGTTGACGTCGCGCTTGTACGGCGGCAGGTCGGTGACGTCACGTCCGCCCAAGTAGACCGTGCCGAAGCTCGGCTCTTCGAACCCACCGATCATGCGGAGCGTCGTCGTCTTCCCGCACCCCGAGGGGCCGAGCATGCTGAAGAACTCGCCCTCTTGGATGTCGAGGGAAAGGTCGTCCACCGCGGCCACGTCACCGAACAGCTTGGTGACGCGTTCGAGGCGTACGTCGATCTCCGGCACTGCCACCTCCCAATCCACGGACACGCCGCTTGCGCCCGGCGATGATGCCACAGGCGGCGGTGATTATCACCCGTTCTATCTAGCCCGGTACCGGCGCCTTCGGACAGCCGTCACCTCTCTCTTGTACGGAACGGACAAGGATGGGGGTTGCTGGCGTCAACCCGGGCCATCGGAGACCGGCCCGCCAGGCGTGGCCGGTTCCCCGTCGGGTTCGGCCCGGTCCCCGGCCACCCGGCGACGCTCCGTGAGCCGCGGCAGGGCCGTGATCAGGAACAACACGACGGCCCCCACCAAGACGAGCCCCGCGGCGAACCGCCCGTCGATCAGCCCCACCGCGAGGCCACTCCCCGAGATCAGCGCGCTCCACAGGTACATCAGGAGGACGGCCTGCCGGTGGCTGTGGCCGATGTCGAGCAGCCGGTGGTGGATGTGCTCCTTGTCGGCCACCCCG
>JANLXF010000011.1:0-10633 GCA_031364965.1 Actinomycetes bacterium
GCCCCGGGGCGTCGCTGCACGAGCACTGCGGCACGCTGGGCGTCGCGCGCCACGGCTTCGAGGCGCACGACGTGAGTGTGGCCGCGCACGGGCGCCTGGCCGGTGACCTGAGCGGCATCGAGCTCGTGGCGACCCAAGACGTCGTGGAACGCCAGCGGTGGGTCAAAGATGACGAGGAGATCGCCGCGCTCCGCGACGCGCAGCGCGTCACCGATCTCGCGTTCGACGACATCCTCGAGTGGCTCGCGATCGGGCACACCGAGCGGCAGGTCGCCCACCAGATCCAACTGGTGATGCGCCGAGAGGGCGCCGACCGCATGGCCTTCGACCCGATCGTGGCGTTCGGCGAGAACGCTGCGGAGCCGCACCACGAGCCGGGCCACCGGGTGCTGCAGGAAGGCGACGTCGTCAAGCTCGACATGGGAGCCCTGTGGGCCGGGTACCACGCCGACATGACCCGCACCGTCGCGTTCGGAGAGCCCGCCGCCGAGCTCAAGAAGGTCCACGAGATCGTGAAGGAAGCCCAGCAGGCAGGGATCGACGCCGTGCGGGCAGGCGTCACCAGCTCCGAGGTCGACGCTGCCGCCCGCACGGTGATCGCCGACGCCGGATACGGCGATCGGTTCCCCCACGGTCTCGGACACGGGGTCGGACTCGAGATCCACGAGGGCCCGCGGCTGGGCCGTGAGTTCGACCACGTGCTGCCCGCGGGGGCCGTCGTGACGGTCGAGCCCGGCATCTACCTTCCCGGCCTGGGCGGGGTCCGGATCGAGGACATGGTCGAGGTCACCGACGACGGCGGCCGCGTCGTGGGCACATCCGCCCGCGATCTGATCGAGCTATGAGGAGCTGACACCCGCGTGAGCGTTTCCACCAACGACTTCAAGAACGGTATGACCCTGGAGCTCGACGGCGTCCTGTTCCAGGTGATCGAGTTCCAGCACGTGAAGCCGGGCAAGGGCGGTGCGTTCGTTCGCACGAAGCTTCGCAACGTGAAGACCGGCGCGGTGGTCGAGCGCACGTTCAACGCGGGGGTGAAGGTCTCGCAGGCGATCGTCGAGCGCAAGGACTACCAGTACCTCTACGGCGACGGCGACGACCTCGTCTTCATGGACCTGCAGACCTACGATCAGGTGCACGTGCCGCGCACGCTGATCGGCGACGGCGCGAACTACCTCGTCGAAGGGGGCGAGGCGCAGGTGGCCCTCCACGAGGGCACGCCGATCTCAGTCGATCTGCCGGCGTCGATGATCCTCAAGGTCATCACGTGCGATCCGGGCGCGAAGGGCGACACGCGCACGGGCGCGTCGAAGCCCGCCACCCTGGAGACGGGCGTGGTCGTGAACGTCCCGCTGTTCGTCGAGGAAGGCGAGCGCATCAAGGTCGACACGCGGTCCGGGGTCTACGTCGAGCGCGTGAAAGGTTGACCACCCGGCGCGATGCCCGTCGGCTCGCGATCGACGTGCTGTACCAGGCCGACATCACCGGGGCCGAGCCCGCCGACGTGCTCGAGTCGTGGGCCCATGCCGACCGTGCGGTGCCGCCGTTCGCCCGCGAGCTCGTCGCCGGCGTCGTCGAGTACGGACCAGAGATCGACCTGATGCTCGAGGAGCGTGCGGAGGGCTGGACGGTGGCCCGCATGGCTGCCCTCGACCGGACGATCCTGCGGGTCGCGGTGTTCGAGCTGCGGCATCGGGCCGACGTGCCGCCGTCGGTTGCGATCAGCGAAGCGGTCGAGGCCGCGTCGGAACTCTCCTCCGACGAGTCGAAGGGGTTCGTGAACGGCGTGCTGGGACGGATCGCCCGGGAGCCGGGCGGGGCGTCGGCGGGCTAGGCCTGGGTCTCGGGTTCGGGCGCCGGCTCTGCCGGAGCCGTCGCGGCCGGCGGGGTTACGGGCGGGGTTACGGCGGGCGGGGTTACGGCGGGCGGGGTTACGGCCGGCGGGGTTACGGCCGGCGGAGCCACGGGCGCCGGGTCCTCGTCGACGTGGCCTTCCTTGATGCCTTTCTTGAACTCTCCTTGCGCGCGACCGACCGACCGAGCGATCTCAGGGATCTTCTTGGCCCCGAAGAGCACGGCGACGGCGATGATGGCAACGATCAGCAGCTCGGGAGGTCCCATGTGTCTTCCGCTTCCTTCGCTCGTGGACCAGGCAAGTGTACGACAGGCCTCAAGCCGCACCGGGGAGGCGTGTATGCTGGGCCGAGCGGTTCTTCCCCTTTAAGTCCGGTCCCGCGAGGCCGGGAAGGGAGTCACAGATGACGCCATGCCCATACGCCTCCTCGCGCGCCCGAGGGGGCGTTGCCGTGTGAGCGGCAAGTTGCTCGACACCGAGGACATCCGCCGCGCGCTGACCCGGATCGCCCACGAGATCATCGAGCGCGACAAGGGCGCCGCCGATGTCGTGCTCGTCGGCATCGCGAATCGCGGCGACCATCTCGCGCGCCGCCTCGCGGCCGAGATCCAGCGGATCGAGGGCACCGAGGTGCGGGTGGGGGTGCTCGATATCACCTTCTACCGCGACGACATCGGGCTGAAGGCGGAGGCGCCCGAGGTGCACGAGACCCGGATCCCGTTCGACATCTCCGGGACGACCGTGGTGCTCGTCGACGACGTGCTGTTCACCGGCCGCACGATCCGCGCCGCGATGGACGCGCTGATGGATTTCGGCCGTCCGCGCCGGATCCAGCTGGCCGTGCTCGTGGATCGAGGGCACCGCGAGCTCCCGATCCGCGCCGACTTCGTCGGCAAGAACGTGCCCACGCACCGCGCCGACGATGTGCGCGTCCTCGTGACCGAACTCGACGGCGACGACGCCGTCGTGATCGAGGAAGCGCCGTGAACAAGCATCTGCTTTCGATGCACGACGTATCCGCCGACGATGTCGTGCGGATCCTCGATACCGCGGAATCCTTCCGCGAGGTCGGCACGCGCGTGATCAAGAAGGTGCCGGCGCTCCGCGGGCGCACCGTCGTCAACTTCTTCCTGGAGAACTCGACCCGGACCCGGATATCGTTCGAGCTGGCGGCCAAGCGCCTGTCGGCCGACGTGATCAACTTCAGCGCGAGCGGCACGAGCGTGTCGAAGGGCGAGAGCCTGAAGGACTCGGCCCTCACGCTGCAGGCGATGGGTGCCGACGCGATCGTGATCCGCCACTCATCGAGCGGCTCGCCGCTGCAGCTGACGCGTTGGGTGCAGGGCCATGTGCTGAACGCCGGCGACGGCACCCACGAGCACCCCACGCAGGCACTGCTCGATCTGTACACGATGCGAGAGAAGCTCGGCCGGCTCGAGGGGCTCCGCGTCGCGATCGTCGGCGACGTGCTCCACTCGCGGGTCGCGCGGAGCCTGAGCTTCGGGTTGGTCAAGATGGGCGCCGACGTGACGCTGATCGGCCCGCCGACCTTGATCCCGCCCGACGCCCCGCAGTGGGGCGTCAACGTGAGCTACGACATCGATAGCGTGCTGCCCAAGCTCGATGTCTGCTACATGCTGCGGGTGCAGCGGGAGCGCCAGCGCCTCGAGTACTTCCCCAGCGTGCGGGAGTACAACCGCATCTTCGGGCTCACGAGTGCGCGCGCCGCGATGCTCCCGGGGTCCGCGCTGATCATGCATCCTGGCCCGATGAACCGCGGCGTCGAGATCGACTCCGACGTCGCCGATCTCCCTCAGGCCGTGATCGAGGAGCAGGTGACGAACGGTATCGCCGTGCGCATGTCCTTGCTCTATCTCCTGCTCGGCGGCGGGGGATCGGGGGGGCTCGATGGCTGACCGGCCGATCCTGTTCACCGGCGCTCGTGTCGTGGACCCTGCGTCGGGCCGCGACGAGCTCGCCGACGTGCTGGTCACCGACGGGACGATCGAAGCGGTGGGTGCCGCGCTTGCTTCCGAGGGCGCCGAGACGATCGCGTGCGCGGGACTCGTACTGACGCCGGGCCTCGTCGACCTCCACACGCATCTTCGCGAGCCCGGGTTCGAGCACAAGGAGACGGTGGAGACCGGGACGCGCGCGGCGGCGGCGGGCGGCTACACCGCGGTCTCCTCGATGGCGAACACCGACCCCGTGACCGACCACGCCGGGGTGGTGGCCGAGATCCGCGACAAGGCCGCGGCGGCCGGCCTGTGCGAGGTCTTCCCGGTGGGTGCGATCACCAAGGGTCTCGCCGGCGAGTCGATCGCCGAACTGGGGGAGATGGTCGAGGCCGGGGTCCGCTTGTTCAGCGACGACGGGAACTGCGTGCCGTCGGCGCGGGTGCTGCGCAACGCGATGATCTACGCGAAGGCCTTCGGTGACGAGGTGGTGATCGCCGACCACTGCGAGGATCCGTCGTTGGTCGAGGGCGGGCAGATGCACGAAGGCGCGAACTCGTACATGCTGGGCCTGGCCGGCAGACCCGCCGAGGCCGAGGAGCTCGTCGTCGCGCGCGACCTGGCGCTCGCTCGCGCGACCGGGGGACGGCTCCACGTGTGCCATCTCTCGTCGGCCCGCGCGGTCGAGCTGGTCCGGCGCGCGAAAGCCGAGGGCATCCGGGTGACCGCCGAGGTTACGCCGCACCATCTGGTCTTCACCGACGACGACCTCGTGACCTACGACACGAACCTGAAGGTGAATCCCCCGATCCGCACGGCCGAGGATCGCGACGCGCTCCGCGAAGGGGTGGCCGACGGCACGATCGACGCGATCGCCACCGACCACGCGCCGCACGCCGTTGAGGAGAAGGAGGCCGAGTTCGACCTCGCGCCCCCGGGGATGATCGGTCTCGAGACGGCGCTGCCCGCGATCCTCACGCACCTCGTGCGTCCGGGGATCGCCCCGCTCGCCCGGGTGATCGAGGCGATGACGGTGGCGCCGGCCCAGATCCTGGGTGCCGCGGGGCACGGAGGTCCGATCGCGCCTGGACGCCCCGCGAACCTGGTCGTGTTCCACCCGGACGAGGCGTGGGTGGTCGAGGCGCCGTTCGTCTCGAAGGCTCGGAACTCCGGGTTCTTGGGGCAGGAGATGGCCGGCCGTGTGCATCACACGATGCTTCGTGGGATGTTCACCGTCCTCGACGGGAAGGTCATGCGGTGAGGGGCCCCGCCGCGTTGCTCGCGCTCGAGGACGGGTCGGTCTTCCTCGGGGAGGCCTTCGGCGCTGAAGGGGAGACCTTCGGCGAGGCCGTGTTCAACACCGGCATGGCGGGCTATCAGGAGGTGCTCACCGACCCGAGCTACGCGGGTCAGATCGTGGCGATGACGGCGCCGCAGCAGGGCAACTACGGCATGAACGCGGCCGATCCCGAGTCCGAACGGGTCCAGGTGGCCGGCTTCGCCGTGCGGGAGGCGGCGCGCCGCGCATCGTCCTGGCGTTCGGAGGCCACCCTGCCGGACGCGCTCGCGGCGTCGGGGATCGTGGGCATCGAGGGCATCGATACGCGCCGCCTCACGCGCACGTTGCGGGATCGGGGTTCGATGCGGGCGGGTGTGTCCACGGTCGACCTCGACGCCGCCTCGCTCGTGGCCCGCGTGCAGCAGACCCAGGGCATGGCGGGGGCCGACCTCGCGCGCACGGTCACGACCGGCGAGACGTACGAGGCCGCGGCGCTCGTCGGCGCGGCGAGCACGGACCGGGGCCGGGTATTCCGGGTCGCCGCCTACGACTTCGGCTTGAAGCGGAACATCCTGCGGATGCTCGCGGCCGCGGGGATCGAGACCACGGTGTTCCCGGCGCAAACGCCGCCCACGATCCTGGCGGCCGGGGGATTCGAGGGCGTGTTCTTGTCGAACGGGCCGGGGGACCCGGCGGCGACCGGCTACGGCGTGCGCGCGGCTCGCGACCTGATCGGCAAGGTGCCGATCTTCGGGATCTGCCTGGGACATCAGTTGCTCGGGCTCGCGCTGGGCGGGCGCACGTACAAGATGACCTTCGGCCATCGGGGCGTGAACCAGCCCGTCAGGCACGTCGCGACGGGGGTCGTCGAGATCACGAGCCACAACCACGGGTTCGCGGTCGATCCCGACGGATGGCCGCGCGACACCGACGGGATCGCTCAGACCGAGGTGGGCCGGGTCGCGCTCACCCACTGGAACCTGAACGACGGCACGCTCGAGGGACTCCGATGCCTCGACGTCCCGGCGTTCAGCGTGCAGTACCACCCCGAAGCCGCGCCCGGGCCGCACGATTCCGCCTATCTCTTCGAGGACTTCCGCACGCTGATGGAGACGGCCTGATGCCCCGGCGCACCGACCTCCACCGGATCATGGTGATCGGCTCGGGGCCGATCGTGATCGGCCAAGCCTGCGAGTTCGACTACTCGGGCACGCAAGCCTGCAAGGTGCTCCGGCGCGAGGGGTTCGAGGTGGTCCTCGTGAACTCGAACCCGGCCACGATCATGACCGACCCGCAGTTCGCCGACCAGACCTACATCGAGCCGCTGACCCCGGCCTCGGTGCTGGCGATCCTCGAGCGCGAGAAGCCGGACGCCCTCCTGCCCACCCTGGGCGGCCAGACCGCGCTGAACGTGGCGGTGGCGCTCGCGGAATCGGGCGATCTCGCGCGTCTGGGTGTGTCGCTGATCGGCGCGTCGCTCGAGGCGATCCACAAGGCAGAAGACCGGAGCGGCTTCAAGGAGGCGATGCTCGCGGCCGGCCTCGACGTGCCGCGCGCCGGGATCGCGAACACCGTCGACGAGGCGCTCGAGCTGGGCGCGTCGATCGGCTACCCCGTGATCGTGCGGGCCTCGTTCACGATGGGTGGTGGCGGCAGCGGCTTCGCCGACGACCGCGAGGAGCTCGCGACGCTCGCGGCGCGCGGGCTCGAGATCTCGCCGGTCTCGGAGATCCTCGTCGAGGAGTCGATCGCGGGTTGGAAGGAGTTCGAGCTCGAGGTGATGCGCGACGCCGACGACAACGCCGTCGTGGTCTGCTCGATCGAGAACGTCGATCCGATGGGGGTGCATACCGGCGACTCGATCACGGTGGCGCCGCAGCAGACCCTCACCGATCGCGAGTACCAGCAGATGCGCGACGCCGCGCTGCAGGTGTTGCGGGTGATCGGCGTCGAGACCGGCGGCTCGAACGTGCAGTTCGCCGTGCACCCGGGCACCGGCCGGCAGGTGTTGATCGAGATGAATCCGCGCGTGTCGCGATCGAGCGCGCTGGCGTCGAAGGCCACGGGGTTCCCGATCGCGAAGATCGCCGCGCTGCTCGCGGTGGGATATCGCCTCGACGAGATCGTGAACGACATCACCGGGGAGACGCCCGCCTCGTTCGAACCGACCCTCGACTACGTGGTCGTGAAGATCCCGAGGTTCGCGTTCGAGAAGTTCGTCGACGCCGACCCGCGCCTCACCTCGACGATGAAGTCGGTCGGAGAGGTGATGGCGATCGGGCGCACCTTCAAGGAGTCGCTGGGCAAGGCCCTCCGCGGGATGGAGAAGCGCGGGTTCGACCTCGGCGGGGAGTACCTGGCGGGGTTCGAGGCCGATCTGCTCACCGCGCTGCGAGACGGGACCGAGGTGCGGCTCCATCTGGTCGAGCGCGCGTTGCACGCAGGGCTGAGCGTCGAGCAGATCGCGGCCGCCTCGGGGATCGACCCGTGGTTCGTCGACCAGATCGCCGAGGTGGTCGAGGAGGCAACGCTGCTGCGCGGCCGGCCGTTGTCGACCCTGTCCGCCACCGAGCTCCGCGACGCGAAGCGGCTCGGGATGTCCGACGCCCGCCTGGCGCTGCTGAGCGGTGCGACCGAGGCCGCCGTGCGGCGCCACCGCGAGGCGCTCGGCGTCGAGGTGGTGTTCAAGACGGTCGACACGTGCGGGGGCGAGTTCCCCGCACGTACGCCGTACTTCTACTCGACCTACGAGGAGGAGTCCGAGGTCGTGGCGGCCGCGCGTCCCCGGGTGGTGATCTTGGGCGCCGGACCGAATCGGATCGGGCAGGGGATCGAGTTCGACTACGCGTGCGTGCACGCGGCGTTCGCGCTGGAAGAGGCGGGCTACGAGTCGGTGATGGTGAACTCGAACCCCGAGACCGTCTCGACCGACTACGACACGTCGAGCCGTCTGTACTTCGAGCCGCTGACGCCCGAGGACGTCCTGGCCGTGTGCCGTGCCGAGCAGCCGGTCGGGGTGATCGCGCAGCTGGGGGGTCAGACGCCGCTCCGGCTCGCGCGCATCCTCCAGGAAGAAGGCTTCGCGATCCTCGGCACCTCGCCCGACGCGATCGATCTGGCCGAGGATCGCGGGAAGTTCGCCCGCATCCTGCACGAGCTCGAGATCCCCGCTCCGCCCCACGGCGAGGCGCGGACGATGGAAGAGGCGCGCGCGATCGCCTCGCAGATCGGCTATCCGGTCGTCGTGCGGCCCTCGTACGTGCTCGGCGGGCGCGCGATGGAGATCGTGTACGACGAGGACGACCTCGAGCTGTTCGTGCGGACCGCCTCCGAAGCCTCGCCCGACCACCCGGTGCTGATCGACCGCTTCCTGGAGGGCGCGATCGAGGTCGACGTCGACGCCGTGTGTGACGGCAACGATGTGTTCGTGGGCGCCGTGATGGAACACATCGAGGAGGCAGGGGTGCACTCGGGCGATTCGTCGTGCCAGATCCCTCCCGCCACGCTGAGCGACGACGAGCTCGACGTGATCGAAGACATCACGCGACGGCTCGCGCGTCGGCTCGGGGTGATCGGCCTGTTGAACCTGCAGCTCGCCGTGAAGGACGAGCGGATCTGGGTGATCGAGGCGAACCCCCGCGCCTCACGGACCGTGCCGTTCGTCTCGAAGGTGATCGGGGTCTCGCTCGCACGCGTGGCCACGCTCGTGCTGGCCGGGCGTTCGCTCGCGCAGCTGGCCGCCGACGGGGTCCTGCCGGCCGACGCGCATCACTACCGGCACCTCCCGTACACGAGCGTGAAGGCCGCGGTCCTGCCGTTCGGGCGGTTCCCGGGCGTCGACACGGTGCTCGGACCCGAGATGAAGTCGACGGGTGAGGTGATGGGGATCGACGCCGACTCGGGCATGGCGCTCGCGAAGGCGATGGTCGCGGCGGGCCACGCCCTGCCGACGGACGGCACGGTCTTCGTGAGCGTGGCGAACCGCGACAAGCGTGCCATCGTGTTCCCCGCGAAGCGGCTCGCGGACATGGGGTTCCGGCTGCTTGCGACCGGCGGCACGGCGGGAGTGCTGCAGCGAGCCGGGATCGCCGTGGAGCGGGTCGCGAAGGTGAGCGAAGGCGAGCGGAACGTCGCCGAGTTGATCCGGGGAGGGCGCATCGATCTCGTCGTGAACACTCCGTTCGGACGCGGGGCGCGCACCGACGGCTACTTCATCAGGACGGCGGCGGCCACGGCCGGCGTGCCGTGCATCACGACCCTGCCGGGTGTGTTCGCGGCCGTGCGTGGCATCGAGGCGCTCCGCGGGGACCCGACCGAGCCCTGGTCGATCCAGGAACATCACGCGCGATCGCTGACCGAGCCGGTCCAGGTGCGGCTGACCTTCGACGAGGCCGCCGTCGCGAGCGTGGGGGAGTCACCGTGAAGCAGGTTCGTGCCGAGGTGCTGTCCACGCGCAAGCTCGGCGCGTATCACGCGATCACGCTCGTGGCGCCGGAGATCGCCGAGAAGGCGCGCCCGGGTCAGTTCCTCGCGATCAAGATGCCCGAGGCCCGCGAGTTCCTGCTGCGGCGCCACTTCGCGGTGCACCAGGCTTCACGGCGCGGCGGCTGGGCTGGGACGCTCGAGTTCGTCGTCGATCCGGGCGGCGCGGGCACCGACTGGCTCACCGGTGTGAAGGCGCACGAGTTCCTGGAAGTCATCGGGCCGCTCGGCAAGGCCTTCGCGTATCCGAAGCGGCTCACGAACTGCCTGCTGGTCGCGGAGGGGCACGGGGCGGCCTCGCTGTACTTCCTCGCGCAGGAGCTGCTCGCGCGCGGCAAGCGCGTGGACATGGTGGTGGGCGGCGAGACGCTCGAGCGGGTGTTCAAGCCGATCGAGGCCAAGCGTCTGTCGCAGACCGTCGCGGTGATGACGGCCGACGGGAGTCTCGGCGACGCCGGCGGGGTCCTCGACGCGGTGCCCGCGATGGTCGATCGCACCGGCACCGAGGTCGTGTACGCCGCGGCGCCACCCGCCACTCTGGAACGACTCGCGGCGTTCTGTCGCGAGCGCAAGCTCCCCGCGCAGGTCTCGATCGAGGAGCGGATGGCTTGCGGGTACGGGCTGTGCCAGACGTGCGTCGTGCCGGTCGCGCGCAAGGACGGAACCGGGTACGACCACCTGCGTGCCTGCGTCGACGGGCCGGTGTTCAACCCGGCGAGGGTACTGTGGGATCGGTGGCTGTCCGAGGCGCCGACGATGTTGCCGACCCCGCCCGAGGGACTCCCGGTGGTGCGCTCGTGGCCGGGGTAAGACGAACCCTCGCCGTGGACCTGGGGGCCGGCCTCGTGCTGCCCACCCCGGTCGTGGTCGCGGCGGGGTGCGCGGGCACGGGAAGGGAGCTCGGCGGCCTGGTCGACCTGCACAAGGTCGGTGCCGTCGTCAGCCGCAGCGTCACGCTCGAGCCCGACCGCGGCACGCCGACCCCGCGGATCGCCGAGTCGGCATCGGGCGCGATCTGGTCGACGGGCCTGCAGAACCCGGGGGTCGATGCGTTCGTCGCCG
>JANLXF010000016.1:0-4505 GCA_031364965.1 Actinomycetes bacterium
CGCAGCACACATTTTATTAAGAAAATAGAAATTTATAAAATCTATAAAATGGCCCAACATTAAATGCATAGGATTCTAAATTAGAAACAAATATTAGCAGCACGGGCAGCATCTCCTGCACGCTCGAGATCTTCTTGTTCACGAGCAGGATGTAGGGCTCGTCGAGGACGGCCTCCATCCGCTCCTGATCCGAGATGAAGTACGGGGAGATGTATCCCTTGTCGAACTGCATCCCCTCGGTGAACTCGAGGTCCATCCCGAAGGTGTTCGACTCCTCGACCGTGACGACGCCGTCCTTGCCGACCTTGTCGAGGGCTTCGGCGATCGTCTCGCCGATCGCCGGGTCGGCCGCCGAGATCGATGCGACCTGGGCGATCTCTTCCTTGGACTCGACGTCCTTGGCCTGCGCCTTGATCTCGTCGACCACCACGGCCACGGCCTTCTCGATGCCTCGCTTGAGGGCCATCGGATTGGCGCCGGCAGCGACGTTCTTCATGCCGGCCTTGACCATCGCGCGGGCGAGGACCGTGGCCGTCGTCGTGCCGTCGCCGGCCACGTCGTTGGTCTTGGTGGCGACTTCCTTGGTGAGCTGCGCGCCCATGTTCTCCCACGGGTCGTCGAGCTCGATCTCCTTGGCGATCGTCACCCCGTCGTTGGTGATCGTGGGTGCGCCCCACTTCTTGTCGAGCACCACGTTCTGCCCCTTGGGGCCGAGCGTGATGGCGACGGCGTCGGCGAGCTTGTCGACGCCGGCCTCAAGACCGCGCCGCGCCTCCTCGCCGAACTTCAGCAGCTTGGACGCCACTGGTGCCTCCTTCGCGTGTCATGGAACCGGGCGGCGGCGCCGTACGGCGCGCGGCCCGTGTCCCGAAGCGTGTTCGCGTTACTTGGAAACGACGGCGAGGACGTCGCGAGCCGACAGGATCAGGTAGTCCTCGCCCTCGACCTTGACCTCGGTGCCGCCGTACTTGGAGTAGATGACGGTGTCGCCGGTCTTCACGTCGACCGGGATGCGCTTCGCGCCACTCTCGTCCCAGCGTCCCTCGCCGACCGCGACGACGGTGCCCTCGACGGGCTTCTCCTTCGCCGTGTCGGGGATCACCAGCCCGGACGCGGTCGTCTGGTCGCCCTCGTTGGCCTTCACGATGATGCGGTCCTCGAGGGGCTTGAGGTTGAACTCAGCCATGTGCGCTTCCTCCCTTTGCCGTGGTGCCGACTGTCGTTAGCACTCTGTGTGTGCGAGTGCTAACAGGATAGCGAGGTGAGTGCCAGATGGTCAACGCGGGGAGCGAGGGCAGCCGTGGGGCGTTCGCACCTGGTGCCGGTGGGACCCTCGGGATCAGACGCCCTTGAGGAAGGCGACCGTCTCGGCGAGCCCGTCCTCCAGGTGGGTCCAGGGCTTCCACGCGATCGCGTTGGGAGCGCTCGAGATGTCGAGCGCGATCCGTCGCAGCTCCCCCGGCGGCAACGGCCCGTGCTCGGGGGTCAGCTCGTACCCGATGATGTCGGCGAGCAGCCGGAAGAGGTGGTTCACGCTCGCCTCGAGGCCGGTGCCGATGTTGACGAGCTTGCCCGAGCCTCGGTTCATGGCCTGGACGAAGCCGTGGACGACGTCGTCGACGAAGACGTAGTCCCGGGTCTGGTTCCCGTCGCCGTAGATCGTGACCGGCTCGCCGGCGATCATCCGCTGAGCGAAGATCGCGATCACGCCGGCCTCCCCGTGAGGGTCTTGCCGCGGGCCGTAGACGTTGCCGAGCGCGCAGGCGGTGAAATCGAGCCCACGGTATCGCTGGTAGAAGCCCAGGTAGTCCAGGACCACCTTCTTCGAGATCCCGTACGGCGACATCGGATGGGAGCCTTGCGCGCTCGATTCCTTGGCGGGAAGCCGCCTCGGCTCTCCGTAGAGGGTGCCCCCGCTCGCGGCGTAGATGACCTTGCGTGCCTCGACCTTGGTCGCGCACTCGAGCACGTTGACCGTGCCCATGATGTTGATGCTCGCGTCCTTCGCGGGGTCGGCCAGGGACGGGCGAACGCCCGATTGGGCCGCGAGGTGGAAGATCACCTCCGGCCGGTGCCGCTCGAACAGGGGCAGCAGACCCTCGGCGCGCACGTCCATGTTGAAGAACGTGAATTCCTTGCCGTACCCGCGCGCCTCGGCGAGGTTGGCGATCCGCCCCGTCGTCAGGTCGTCGACGCTGATCACGCGGTGCCCCTCGGCGAGAAGTCGGTCGGCGAGGTGCGATCCGATGAACCCGGCGCCCCCGGTCACCAGGACCGTGCTCACGTAGACAACCTTAGCTGGGGGTCGGCCCCGATGTCGAACATCGACCGATCGCCTCGGGCGGCCCGGGCGGCGCCGAGGCAGGCGATCATCGCGGCGTTGTCGGTGCACAGGTCGAGCGGCGGGAACCACACGGTGAGCCCCGCGGCCTCGCCGTCGGCCCGCAGCCGCTCGCGCAGACGCGAGTTCGCGACCACCCCGCCGCCCAGCAGCACCGTGCCGACCCCCGTCCGGTAGGCCGCTTCGAGGGTCTTGCGCACCTGCACGTCGACGATCGCCTCCTGGAAGCTCGCCGCCAGATCGGGCAAGTGCAGGTCGCGGCCGGCCGCACGCTCCTGCTTCACGTAGCGCAGCACCGCCGTCTTCAGACCGCTCAACGAGAAATCGAGGTCGCCGGAGGCCTCCATCGCCCGGGGGAACCGGATCGCGGCCGGATCGCCGTCGCGCGCCATGCGGTCGAGCGCGGGTCCTCCGGGGAATCCGAGCCCGAGCAGTCGCGCGACCTTGTCGAAGGCTTCGCCCGCGGCGTCGTCGAGCGTCTGGCCGAGCACCACGTGATGGTGGGCCTCGGGGATGTGGACGAGCATCGTGTGGCCGCCGCTCACGATCAACGCGACGTACGGCGGCTCCGGCGGTCCGTGCACCAGGAAGTTCGCCCACACATGCCCCTCGAGGTGGTTGACCCCCACGAGCCTGGCGCCGGTCGCCAGAGCGACCGCCTTCGCTGCCGCCATCCCTACGAGGAGGGCGCCGACGAGCCCGGGTCCGACCGTGACGGCGACGGTGTCGAGATCGCCGAACCCCACCCCGGCGGCGGCCAACGCCTCCTCCATGAGCGGGTTCATCGCCTCGACGTGCGCCCGCGCGGCCACCTCGGGCACGACGCCGCCGAAGCGCTCGTGGAGGTGAACCTGCGACGCGATCAGGTTCGAACGGACCGTGAAGCCGTCCTCGACCACCGCCACCGCGGTCTCGTCGCAGGAGGTCTCGATGCCGAGCGTGATCATGGTTGACTCACGCCGGCCTCACGGCCTCGGGGAGCGAGGCCGTGATGTCGTCCAGGCGTCGCGCGTAGGAAGGCCCCCGCACGTCGTCGGTCCACATGATCAGCGCATCCTCGTTCAGGTCTTGGTAGTAGTTGCGCCGGATACCCACCGGACGGAATCCGAACCGCCCGTACATCCGCTGGGCGCCCCAGTTCGTCACGCGGACCTCGAGCGAAACCGCCTGCGCGCCCATCTCGACGGCCTGCCGCATCTCCTCGATCAGCAGCCGGGTCCCGATGTGGCGTCGATGCTGCTGCGGATCGACCGCGATGTTCGTGATGTGCGCCTCGTCGCCGTAACAGATCATGCCCGCGTAGCCGACGACCAGCTTGTCCGCGCGAGCGACGAGGTAGCAGCGGTTGTTCGGCTCGGTCATCTCCGCGATGAACAGGTTGGGGCTCCACGGCCGGGAGTAGACCTGCCGCTCGATCGCCATGACCCCTCGCAGGTGACGACGCCGCATGCGCCCGACCTCAAGCCGGTGCGCCGCGAGCTCGCTGGTCCCACGCGATCTCAGCATCCGATCTCCTCAGGTACTGGGGAACGACGTCGACGAGACGGTCGTGCTCTTCTCGGAGGAACCTCGGCACGGCGAGCTCCACGAGGATTGCCGCCTCCGGGTGCGCGAGGACCGAGGATCCGATCTCGACGTGGTTCCCGAGCGCTTCGAGTTCATGGCGGTACAGCATCGCACCGTTGCCGACCGCCAACACCTCTCCGGGCACCGCCTCCAGCTCGGCGGCCAGGTGGTCGGGCGAGGCGACGGCCGGCTCCGACTCGCGGAGGACCCCGCCCGGCACCGCGCGATAGGCGGCGAAGAACACCTCGCCGCGACGTGCGTCGACGACCGAGACGATCCGTCGCTGGGTGTGCCGAACCGCGTACGCGAGCGCGTCGAGGCTCGAGATCCCTACGATCGGAACGTTCAGCACCTGCGCGAGCGTCTTGGCCGTCTGCACGCCCACGCGGAGCCCGGTGAAGAGTCCCGGCCCCACACCCACCGCGATGCCGCCGACGTGCCCGAGGTCGACGCCGCTCGATCGAAGGAGCTGATCGAGCGTCGGGGTGACGGCCTCCTGGCGCGCGCGGCCCGCGACCGACGCCTTCGCCACGATCTCGGTCTCGGTCCCGATCGCGACGCTCGTCTGCGCCGTCGACGTCTCGATGCCGACGACGAT
>JANLXF010000107.1:0-2745 GCA_031364965.1 Actinomycetes bacterium
CCAGGCGCTCGCCTTGGCGGGTCGCCTGGTGGAGGCCCGCCGCGCATGCCAGCCATTGCGTCTCGAGCCGGGGTTCCCGCCACGGCGGCATCAACCCGCGGGCCCGAGCGAGGTGCTCCTCGTAGTCGACGAGCGCGTCGGGCAGCGGCCGTCCCGGCATCCGCGTGCTGGGCATGCAATCGGCGAGCGCGGCCTTGGCCGGCTCGACTTCGGCGAGCACGGCGTCGAAGGCCTCACGCGCCGAGCCCAGTTCGGGCGGCAGCCTCTTGCGGCGAAGCATCAGCCGGCCTCGCGCGCGGCCACGATCGCGGCGGGATCGTTCGTGGCCACGGCGTCGACGCCCGCGCGCATCAGCGCGAGCGCCTGGGCGGGCTCGTCGGTGTTCCACGCGGCCACGCGGAGCCCCGCGTCGTGCACGCGCGAGGGGAATCCCTCACCGGCGGCCAGGACGCGCCCGACGGGCGGCAGCACCCAGCCGTGCCCCTCGCGACGCGCGAAGTCCAGCGCGACGTCGGCATCGACCGTGCTCAGCAGACCGGTGGGCAGGCCGGCCGCGCGCTGGCGGACCGCACCGATCGCGAGCGGGTCGAAGCTCGACACCAGCACGGGCCCCACGAACGACGACCGGTCGAGCGCATCCAGGGTCGCCTCGACGAGACCGTGGCCCTCCGGGTCGAAGTCGGGCTCCCCCGGGAGCTGCTTCAGCTCGATATCGATCCCGATCCTTCCCGAGAGGGCGAGGAGCACGGTCAGCAGCGTCGGCACGGGCTCGCCCCCGGCGTGGGTCGCGATCACGAGCTTTCCGAGCTCGGCTGCCGAGAGGTCGCGCACGAGCCCGTGTCCGCCGGTCGTTCGCTCCACACCGGGGTCGTGCATCACGACGGGCACCCGGTCCGCCGAGAGCCGCACGTCGAACTCCACCGCGTCCGCGCCGGCCACGACGGCCGCCTCGAACGCCGCCAGCGTGTTCTCCGTCTCGGTCGCCGATGCGCCCCGGTGGGCGACGACGAGCGGACGGTCTTGACTGAACGACCGTTCAGACATTACGCTCCCCCCTCGCACGGATCCATCGTAACCACGGGCGTCAGACGGTGACCGATGATTGAACCCAAGTTCAGAAGCGACCCCCGAGGATCGGTGTGGGTCGAACGGGCACGGTGCGTCGGTGAGGATCCGGAGCTCTTCTTCCCGGTCGGCACGAGCGGCACGGCGATCGAGCAGACGGAGCGCGCGAAGGCCGTCTGCCGGGGGTGTGACGTGATCGATACCTGCCTGTCCTGGGCCCTCGACACGTACCAGGATGCCGGCGTGTGGGGCGGACTCGACGAAGAGGAACGGCGCGAGATCCGCCGGGCGCGCCGGCGCGCGGTCGCCGCCGGGGCCTCCCCCGAGCGGACCTCGACGGGCCGAGGCGAGCTCGTGAGCGCGGCCGGCTGAGTCAGAGCCGGCTCGAGGGGCACAACCGCTCCACCGGGCACTCGTCGCACCGGGGCTTCTTGGCCTGGCACACCGCCCGCCCGTGGTCGATGATCACGTAGCTGAAGGGGAACCACCGCTTCCGGGGGATCAGGCGCATCAGGTCCTGCTCGATCTTGTCCGTGTCGGACTCACCGCTGAACCCCAGCCGGTTCGCGAGCCGCTTCACGTGCGTGTCCACCGCGATCCCCTCGACCCTGCCGAAGCTGTTGCCCGTGACGATGTTCGCGGTCTTGCGCGCGACGCCGGGAAGGGTGATCAGCTCCTCCATCGTCCCCGGGACCTCGCCGTCGTACACCTCGACGATGCGCGCGCACGCGCCGCGGATCGCCCGCGCCTTCTGGTTGAAGAACCCCGTGGAGCGGATGTCCTCCTTCAGCTCGTCCTCGGGGACGGCCAGGTAGTCCTGCGGCGACCGGTACTTCACGAACAGGTCCTGCGTGACCATGTTCACCCGCTCGTCGGTGCACTGCGCCGACAACATCGTCGCGATCAGACACTCGAGCGGGTTCGTGAAGTTGAGGGCCACGTGTGCGTCGGGATAGGCCTTCGTCAGGATCTTGATGATCTGCGGGGCCCGTTCCTCGATCGGCGACGCGCGCGTCGGGGCGGGAGGACTCGGCATGGCGGACACCCTACCGGCTCGCGGGCTACCGCTTCGAGAGCGCGAGATCGAGCGAGGACCCGGGATCGTGGTGGGTCCAGTCGCCGTCGACGAGCACGTGAGCGCCCGCGATCCCCACCACGTCCCACCGCCGGCCGTCGCCGACGAGCGCGGTGTTCTCGTCGATCCCGACGAGGGTCGTCCCCTCGGGCACCTCGGAGACGATGAAGTCGGTCAGCCCCGGAGCGAACCCGTCGAGCGCATCCCAGTGCGGTCCGAACCAGAACCCGGGGAAGAGCTTGAGTCCCGGCTGCCACAGGTTCTCGTCGAACTCCTCGCGGGCGCTGTCGGGAGCGATGTCGCCGAGACAGGCCACGCCGGCGCTGCACCCGGCGTAGGCGAGACCGTCGTCCATCGCCTCGAGCAGTGCCCGCCAAAACGGCGTCCCGTCGAGCACCGAGGAGAGGTACGCGGGATTACCCCCCGAGAAGAACGCAACCGAGGCATCGTCGAGGGCTGCGACGACCTCGGATCGGTGCGCATCCTCGCGAGTCTTCAGCGGCACGACCACGGCCTCGAGATCATGCCGCTCGTAGTGCTCGAGGCCCTTGCGCGCCCACATGTCGAACACGTCGTCGCCTTCGGCGGCCGACGCGGTGGGCAGG
>JANLXF010000108.1:0-7094 GCA_031364965.1 Actinomycetes bacterium
CGTGAAGAAGTTCGAGGAGACCTTCGAGGTCACCGCCGCCGCCCCGGTCGCCGTCGCGGCTGCCGGTGGTGCCGGGGCCGCCGCCGAGGCCGTCGAGGAGCAGGACGAGTTCGACGTCGTGCTCGAGGCCGCCGGCGAGAAGTAGTTCCTGGTCATCAAGGAGGTGAGCGCCCTCACGAGCCTGGGCCTCAAGGAGGCCAAGGACCTCGTGGACGGCGCCCCCAAGGCGGTCCTGGAGAAGGTCACGAAGGAAGCCGCCGACGCCGCCAAGGAGCAGCTCGAGGCCTCCGGCGCGACCGTCGAGGTTAAGTAGCGAATCCCATCGCGCGGACAGAGACGGGGTCGAAACGGCCCCGTCTCTGTCGTGCCGGGCACGGAGCCGGGCATCGGCATCGCGTGCTAAGGTCCGGGCGCACGGGAGGGTGCGCGGGGTCGAATCGAGGAGGCTGAACCACATGGTGGGAGCAGACGGCAAGCACTTCGGAAATCGGCTCCGCGAGGCGCGCCTTGCAGGAGGCTTGAGTCAGTCAGAGCTCGAGGAGCTCTCCGGCATCCCGAAGGCGCGACTGTCCCGGTACGAGAATGGGCACGTGGAGCCTTCGATCCAGACCCTCGCACGCCTCGCGCGTGCGCTGAACGTCTCGGAAGCCTCCCTCCTGGGCGACCAGCGTGCTGTGCTCGAGAACTTCTTCACGGTGCTCGCCGAGCGCGGCGTGCAGATCCAGACCAAGGAGCAGGGCACGCGTCTCGCCGCGGCCGTCGCCGACATGGTGCAGGCGCTCGGCGGGATCGAATCGGTCGCCGGCCCCGCCGACGTGACCGAGACGATCGTCGACTGGACCCCCTCAGGCGTCCTCGCCTAGCCGGCTGTACGAAGCAAGACCGGGATGCGATTCCGGGCGCTCACGCCCTTCCCGTAGGTCGAACGACATCCCCCATCGCGGGGTACGGTTGATCCGTTCTGGGGCCGATGTTCCCGGGTATGACACCCGGCTTCAGCACGATGATCGAGGACCCGGCACGGCTGTGCCGTCATGGACACGACCGGCCACGGGTGCTCGGGATCGCCACACGGCTCCGGAGCGACGACCAGTCGCGGCACGTGTTCGATCTGACGGCGGCGCTGCGTGAACGGGGGTTCGATACCCGGCTCGTGTGGGGCAGCTCCGGCTCGGATGCGAGGGCCATCGACCCGCCCGCCTGGATGACCCACACCTACCTGCCGTGGCTCGGCTCCGAGATCCGTCCCGGGGACGACCTGCGAGCGTTGACCGCGATCGCGGGCATCATGCGCCGGTGGAAGCCCGACGTCGTCCACACGCACCTCGCGAAGGCGGGCGCGCTCGGTCGTGTCGTGGCTCAGCGCGTCGGGGTGCCCGTCATCGTGCACACGTTCTCAGAGCATCTATGGAGGGAGTATCGCTCCGCGATGCGGAACGCGACCTTCGCCCGGATCGAGCGGAAGCTCGCCGGGCGCACCGATGCCCTGATCGCCTCCACGCCGTGGCTCCGGGACGAGCTGCTCGCGCTCGGGATCGGCCGCGCCGGCCAGTGGCACATCAGACCCGCCGAAGCCCACGTGTCCGACCTCGCCGAGCTCTATCGCGACCTCCTCGCGGACACGATATCGGTGAGATCCGCGCATCCCGAGCGCGTGAGCCCTCCGATGCTCGCGCGTCACGTGCCTGCCTGAGACGTCTCTCGCTCCGTTGCCGCGCCGACATCTCGAAGGTAGCCTCGCCGAGCGCGGCGGCGCACGGGCGCGGAGGACGTGACGATCGAACCAGACGGCGTACGCACCATCGACCTCGTGTCGCACGACGACGCGCGCGGCGCCTTCACCGAGACGTTCCGCCGATCGTGGCTCCCTGACGAGGCACCCGCGATGGTGCAGTCGAACCTCTCGCGGAGCCGTGCCGGCGTCGTGCGGGGGATGCACTTCCATCGGCGGCAGGCCGACTACTGGGTGGTCCTCGAGGGTCGGGCGTTCATCGCGCTGCTGGACATCCGCCCAGGGTCACCGACGATCGGCGTGCTCGACACCCTGACGGTCGACGCGGCGCGGGCACGCCGCGGGATCTACATCCCGCCGGGGGTGGCGCACGGGTTCGCCGCGATCACCGACACCGCGCTTCTGTACATGGTCGACGCCTACTACACCGGCGATGACGAGTACGGGTTCGCGTGGAACGATCCAACGGTCGGCGTGCCGTGGCCCGTCGAAGGCCCCGTGATCTCCGACCGGGATGCCGGCGCGCCGCCCCTGGATCGTGTACGAGACCAGGCGCCGCCGTACTTCTCGACCGAGGGGTCCGACGAGGCGACCGGATCCGCCGCTCAGCCGTAGCGAACGAACAGGTCGAGCGGCGCGGTCGGCGTTCCCTCGTACCGCACGACGTCGGCCCCCCGCTCGAACTCGTCGGAGGCCTCGAGCACGCTGGTGCCGTCGGGCACGACGATCCGCAGGCGCACGATCCCCGGATAGGCAAGCGGCTGCGGCACGATGCGGAGCCGATAGGCCCCGATCCCCTCGAGGACCAGGGACGCCGAGGGCCGTCGGTACGAGACGATCAGACTCATGGCCGAACCGGGGTCGGCGCTCAGCCGCGCCTCGAGGTAGGCATCGCCGTGGTCGTCCTTGCCGAGCGCGGTTTCCGACGGGGTGCTGGTCTCACCGACGACGCTGTCCGCCGCCTTCGGCAGCATCAAGCGAAGGTCGGCAGCCCACGAACCCACTCGATCGGTACCGAAGGCCCGGCCCAGGAGCGCCGACGCGGGACCTGTCGGAGCGCGGTTCTGGAGTTCGACGGTAGTCTTGATGCGTGCCGCCCCTTCAGCCTGCAGCGTGACGACCTCGGTGGTCGTCCACCGCACGAAGGTGCCGGCGAGGTTCGTGGCCGTCGAGGTCGCCGTCCACGCGAGCGGGTTGCGGCCGAGCTCGGCGAGGCCTGCGGCCCCGAGTCCACGGATCAACACCTGCTCGCGTTTGGTCCTGGAGAACAGGACGAGATGCCGGTCGGCGACCATCCCGGACGTGGCCGCAGCGAAGGCTTCCGTGGAGGGGCGGCGTCCGAGGGCGCTCTGGAGCACCGCGGCCGCGAGCGTCGCTTGTTCGGTCTCGCCCGCGGTCCGGCCCGGACCCAGGAACGGCTCGCGCTCGAGCGCGACGACCGCGTCTTCGAAAACGAGCGGATCCTTCGCGCCGGAGGGCTGGGCGTCGCCCGTCATCCAGAGCAGTTCCTGGAGCCCCACGCTGTCGGTGAGGATCACGCCGTCGAATCGCCCGAGGCCCGCCTCGGCCGCGCCGGACAGCAGAGCCGCGGCCGCCTCGGGACCCCGCGGCGAGGAGGTGGCGCTGCTCATCGACTCCGGCGCGGGCGTGATCGGCCCCATCGACATCGTGCCGTCGGTGGCCGAGAGCAGGCCCACCGCCCCCACATCGCCGCCGGCGGGCGCGGTCTCGCCCAGCCGCTGGACGGCGACGAGGTAGCGACGAGGGCCATCGCCCCCGAGGAACGTCGGGAGCAGCCGGGCGAGGCGCGCGACGTCGGCGGCCAGGGCGGATCGGCGTTCGAGCGCGGCGACGGCGTCGTCGTAGCCGGTCGCGACGGGGCCAAGCAGCCCGTTGCCGCTCGACGCCTCCAGCGCGTCGAGCGCCGAGCGGAGACGGTTCGCCACGTCGTCGAGGGAGGCGGACGCCTCACGGACCTTCGCGATGTCGACCCGTCCGAGCGCGGTGGTGGCCGGCAGGAGGATGTCCTCCCATCCGAGGATCCGCGCCGCCTCCACGAGTCGGAGCCCGGCCGCGGCCGAATCGCGCTCGGCTCGCGCCACCGCCGCGACACCTTCGACGTTGTCGCCGACGAAGGGAAGGAGGCCGGCCAGGCGCATCGCGGGGTGCCCCGATGCGCCGATCGCCGAGTCGGCGGCCGCCGCCGCGGCCTCGAACGAGCGGGCAGCGACCCCGGGGTCGCCGGTCACCACCTCCTCGATGCCGGTGTTGAGCTCCGAGCGGCCCGTCGTGACCCCGCGGAGCATCGCGCGCCCGGACCACAGGCCGTCGAGCGTGAGCAGGAGCAGGAGGGTGCCGAGTCCGGCCAGCACGGCGAACGTGATCGCGCGGCGCTGAGCACGACCGATCGAAGGAGCGGGGCGCCGGGCCCGCGTCGCACTCCATGAATCCGGGTCTGCGCGCTCGCGCACGATCCCCGGTTCGACGTCCTTCTCGGTCACGCCAGGGACCCTATCGCAGGGTCGGCACGGGGGTCGCTTCCCGTGCAACCGCGCGGGAGAACGCCCGTGAACCGAACCGTCGATCGGGTTGACCCGAGCCGATCCTCGGCGTACCCTTCCGGCGTTCCCTCCAGGGGGTTCGGGCAGGTGCCGTTGACGGTGCCTGCCTTCGTGCGTACAGTAACGGTTTGCCGTGCCGTCCACCGCGCTCTGCCGTGCGCCGCTCTAGCTTCCCTGGGAGGGATCCTTTTGCCTGACCAGCTCGTCCCTGTCCGCGATCGTGTCAGTTTCGCCAAGCTCGACGAGGTTCTGCCGCTTCCCGACCTCGTGGGCATCCAACGTGAGTCGTTCGATTGGCTCCTCAATGAGGGGCTCAAGGAGGTCCTCGAGGAAGTCTCCCCGATCGAGGACTTCACCGAGCAGTTCCAGCTCTACTTCGGCAAGCACCAGTTCCGCGAGGTCAAGGCCACCGAAGAGGAGTGCCGCGACCGCGACATCACCTACAGCCAGCCGCTCTTCGTCGAGGCCACCTTCGTCAACAAGGTGACCGGCGAGATCAAGGAGCAGGAAGTCTTCATGGGTGACTTCCCGATCATGACCGAGCGGGGCACCTTCATCATCAACGGCACCGAGCGGGTCGTGGTGTCCCAGCTCGTGCGATCGCCCGGCGTGTACTTCTCGCGCGAGCTCGACAAGACCACCGACAAAGAGGTCTACATCGCGAAGATCATCCCCAGCCGTGGCGCCTGGCTGGAGTTCGACGTGGACAAGAAGGACACGGTCGGCGTGCGCATCGACCGCAAGCGCCGCCAGCTGGTCACGGTGCTGCTGAAGGCGCTCGGCTGGTCCGCCGACGAGATCCTCACGCTGTTCGGCAACGCGCAGTCGATCCAGAACACCCTGGAGAAGGACCACGTCGAGACGCAGGAAGAGGCGCTCGAGGACATCTACCGCAAGCTCCGTCCGGGCGAGCCGCCTACGGCCGAGAGCGCGAAGACCCTCCTCGAGAACCTGTTCTTCAACCCCAAGCGGTACGACGTGGCCAAGGTCGGCCGCCACAAGGTCGACAAGAAGCTGAGCGCGGCCGAGGGCCCCCTGCTCAAGCAGCTGCGCGCACATCACAAGGCGCTCGGGGAGATCGACAACCCCGACAAGAAGGCGTGGGAGCAGTTCAAATACCGGGTCTTCTCCGAACAGCTGAAGGACGAGCAGGGCGCCGGTGCGCCGAAGTACAAGGCTGTGCTCACGTACGAGGACATGCTGAAGACGGTCCGCTACCTCGTGCACCTGCACGCCGGCGACGAGGGCCACGACCCCGACGACATCGACCACTTCGGCAACCGGCGCCTGCGCAGCGTGGGCGAGCTGATCCAGAACCAGATCCGGATCGGCCTGTCTCGCATGGAACGCGTCGTCAAGGAGCGGATGACGACCCAGGACGTGGAGGCGATCACCCCCCAGACCCTGATCAACATCCGCCCCGTCGTGGCCTCGATCAAGGAGTTCTTCGGCACGTCGCAGCTCTCGCAGTTCATGGACCAGACCAACACGCTGGCGGGCCTCACACACAAGCGCCGCCTGTCCGCCCTGGGGCCCGGCGGGCTGTCCCGTGAGCGCGCGGGATTCGAGGTCCGCGACGTGCACCCGTCCCACTACGGCCGCATGTGCCCGATCGAGACGCCGGAAGGGCCGAACATCGGCCTGATCGGCTCGCTCTCGAGCTATGGCCGCATCAACGAGTTCGGTTTCATCGAGACGCCGTACCGCCGCGCGGAGAAGGGCAAGGTCACCGCCAAGATCGACTACCTGTCGGCCGACGAGGAGGACAAGCACGTCATCGCGCAGGCGAACGCCGCGATCGACAAGAACGGCAACTTCACCGAGCCCACAGTCCTGGTGCGCCGCAAGGGTGGCGAGGTCGACTCGGTCCCGCCCGACGAGGTCGACTACATGGACGTGTCGCCCAAGCAGCTGGTCTCGGTGGCGGCGGCCCTGATCCCGTTCCTCGAGCACGACGACGCGAACCGCGCCCTGATGGGCGCGAACATGCAGCGCCAGGCGGTGCCGCTCCTTCGCTCGGAAGCCCCGCTCGTGGGCACGGGCGTCGAGTTCCGCGCCGCGGTCGACGCGGGCGACGTTGTGATCGCCGAGGAGGCCGGCATCGTCGACGACGTGTCCGCCGACCAGATCGTGGTCAAGGAGCGCAACGGGAACTTGCGGGTCTACGGCCTGCTGAAGTTCCGCCGCTCGAACCAGGGCACCTGCCAGAACCAGAAGCCGATCGTGACGGCCGGCGACAAGGTCCAGAAGTGGCAGGTCATCGCCGACGGGCCCAGCACGGAGGCGGGCGAGATCGCGCTCGGCAAGAACCTCGTGGTCGCCTACATGCCGTGGGAGGGCCACAACTACGAGGACGCGATCATCCTGTCCGAGCGCCTGGTGAAAGAGGACATCCTCACCTCGATCCACATCGAGGAGCACGAGGTCGACGCCCGCGACACCAAGCTCGGGGCCGAGGAGATCACCCGTGACATCCCCAACGTCTCCGAGGAGATCTTGAAGGACCTAGACGAGCGCGGCATCGTGCGCATCGGGGCCGAGGTCACGACCGGCGACTACCTGGTCGGCAAGGTCACGCCCAAGGGCGAGACCGAGCTCACGCCCGAGGAGCGGTTGCTCCGCGCGATCTTCGGTGAGAAGGCGCGCGAGGTGCGCGACACCTCGCTGAAGGTGCCGCACGGCGAGTCCGGCAAGGTGATCGGCGTCCGTGTCTTCAGCCGCGACGACGGCGACGAGCTGTCGCCGGGGGTCAACCAGCTGGTGCGCGTGTACGTCGCGCAGAAGCGCAAGATCTCCGACGG
>JANLXF010000113.1:0-1864 GCA_031364965.1 Actinomycetes bacterium
GGGCGAACGGCATCGCGCCGGAGTCGTACCACGTGTCGATCACCTCGGGGACCCGCCGGCTCTCGTCTCCGCACTCGGGGCACGGGAAGAACACCTCGTCGATCGCGGGCCGGTGCGGGTCGACGTCGGCGACGTCGCGCCCGGCGCGCTCGCCGAGCTCGCGCAGGGAGCCCACCGCGGTGAGATGGCCCTTCCCGCAGCGCCATATCGGCAGCGGCGTGCCCCAGTAGCGTTCGCGCGACAACGCCCAGTCGACGTTGTTCTCGAGCCAGTTGCCGTACCGACCCTCCTTGATGTGCTCGGGATACCAACCTACGGCGTCGTTGACCTCGAGCAGGCGGTCCTTTACCTCGGTGGTGCGCACGTACCACGAGGTCCGCGCGTAGTAGAGGAGGGGCGTCGAGCATCGCCAGCAGAACGGGTAGCTGTGCTCGTAGCTCTCGGAGCGCAGGAGCACGCCGCGGGCGCGGAGATCCTCGACGATCTTGGGATCGGCGTCCTTCACGAACAGCCCGCGCACGAAGGCCGGCGCTAGTTCCGTGAAGCGCCCGTCGTCGCCCACGGGCTTGTGGACCGGCCAGCCTTGTGCCCGCCCGATGGCCAGGTCGTCGGGACCGAAGGCCGGCGCCAGGTGCACGATGCCGGTGCCGTCGTCCATCGAGACGAAGTCGCCGCCCACCACGCGATGCGCCCCCTCGACGTTCGGGTACGGAGGCTCGTAGCGGATGCCGACGAGCGATGCGCCGGGAACCGACCCCGACGGCACCCAGTCTTCGCCGAGCACTCGGTCCGCCAGGGGCTCGGCCACGATCAACCGTTCCCCGTCGCGTGCACGCACGGCGTAGCTCGCGCCGGGGTCGACGGCCGCGCCGGTGTTCGACGGCAGGGTCCACGGGGTGGTCGTCCACACCAGCAAGGCCGCCCCGACCAGCCCGGGGTCGCTCGCCTCGAGGATCGGGAGCCGCAGGAACACGCTCGGATCCTCGACGGTGCGGTAGCCGAGCGCGACCTCGGCGTCGCTCAGGGCGGTGCCGCATCGCGGGCAGTAGGCGGTCACCTTGTCTGCCTCCGCCAGCAGCCCCCGCTCGAAGAGCGACTTGAGCGACCACCAGACGGACTCGATGTATTCGGTGTTCATCGTCCAGTACGCGTCGTCGAGGTCGACCCAGTACCCGATGCGCTCGGTGAGGCGTTCGAACTCGCCCACGTAGCGCTTCACCGACTCCCGGCAGCGGTCGTTGAACGCGGCGATCCCGAACGCCTCGATGTCCCGCTTCCCGGTGGTGCCGATCTCCTTTTCCACCTCGAGCTCGACCGGCAGACCGTGGCAATCCCAGCCACCCTTGCGGGGCACGAGATGGCCGGTCATCGTCTTGTACCGGGGGTAGACGTCCTTGAACGTCCGCGGCTCGACGTGGTGGACGCCCGGCTTGCCGTTGGCCGTCGGGGGCCCTTCGTAGAAGACCCAGAGGGGCGCGTCGCGGCGCTGCTCGAGGGAACGCCGGAAGACGTCGGCGTCCTTCCAGACCTGCATGATGCCGCGCTCGAGCTCCGGGAAGCTCACCTTCGGATCCACCGGCTCGAACCCCGTCATCTCGGTCTCTCCCTCGCCCTCCGCGCACGCGAAACGCCTCGCCCCATCGATGCCGGGACGAGGCGTGGGCCCCGCGGTACCACCCAGCTTGCCGGGTCTCCTCGACCCAGGCCGCTCACCGGCCGCCGTCACGGCCTCCCGCGGTCACGGGCGGAACCCGGCTGCGCCTACTGCGGTTCGCGAGAGATCCGCGATCGGTTCGGGCAGCGGCTCGGGGAGGATGGTCGCGGGGGGCTCGGCGCCGGGCTCACACCGCCCCCGGCTCGCTCT
>JANLXF010000128.1:0-7056 GCA_031364965.1 Actinomycetes bacterium
GCGCTCCCACATCGGTGTTGAAGACCGTGGGGCCCACCAGGAACCCTGACGCCTCCGCCGGGAGCATAGCGGCGAGTAGGATGAAGGCCGTGCTCGCCTCGATCCCGTACCGCACGTTCCCCATCCTGCATCTGGGTCCGATCCCGATCCGCGTGTTCGGGGTGTTCGTCGCGCTCGGGATCCTGCTGGGGTCGTGGCTCTTCCTCCGGTTCGCTCGGGAGCGCGACCTGGATGCCGATGCGCTCACCTCGCTGGCCTGGCGCGTCGTCGTGCTGGGCATCATCGGCTCGCGCGCCCTGTTCGTGCTCACGCACCTGCCCGAGTTCACCGACCGTCCGCTCTCGGTGTTCGCGTTGTGGGAGGGCGGCCTGCAGTTCTCGGGCGCGTTCCTGGTCTCGATCGTCGTGATCGTGTGGTGGCAGCGGTCGCGCCCCGAGGTGAACGGCCTCGTGCTGACCGACGGGATCGTGCTCGGGCTGGTGCCAGGGCTGATGATCGGCCGGATCGGCTGCTATGCGGTCGGCGAGCACTTCGGGAAGGCCACGAACTTCTTCCTGGGGGTGAGGTACCTCGGGGGCGAGACCCGCGAGGGGCCGATCGCGGTGGGCACCGTGATCCACAACACCTCTCTGTACGAGTTCCTGTTGCTCGCCCCGCTCGTGGGGCTGCTGTTCTGGATGGCGCGACGCGAGGCGACGGTCGGCGCGATGACCACGACGTTCCTCCTGTGGTACGGGATCCAGCGGTTCCTGACCGACTTCCTCCGGGCCTACGACGAGCGCGTGGCGGGACTCACCGGCGCGCAGTACATCAGCCTCGGCATGATCGTGGCCGGCGTCGTGCTCGCATGGCGGGTGCGCCGGCGGGATGGTCGCGAGGTCGCCTCCGGAGGCGAGGTCGCGAGCCCCGAGCTCGAGCCGGCCTGAGACACGCGAACGCCCCGGGGCCGGAGCCGCCGGGGCGTTCGGTGTCGGCGTTCGGTGTCGGCGTTCGGTGTCGCTACGGGATCGAGATCGTGTTTCCGTAGATGTTCTGGTCGTAGCCACCCAGGTTGAACTGGCGGGTGTACGAGCCGTCGGGCTGGAGCGCCCAACCCGACTCCACGTCGAACCCGTCCTGGGGATCCTCCCGCGGATCGGTGCCGGGCACGATGTCGCGGTTGTCGGTCCACACCATGTAGCCGAACAGCGATCCGTCGGTCTTCTTCACGAGCTGGATCCAGTTGTAGTCGCCGAGGAACGGCACGCTCGCGCCGCCGAATGCCTCGTACTGAGGCTGCTGCCCCACGGTCGAGACCTTCTTGGTGGCTCCGAACGTGGTGCCGTTCGTGGAGACCGCCGCGTACGTGTTGACGACCTCCGAGCCGGACGAGGTCGCGCCGGCGGTGTTGCCGATGGGACGCTGCACGCTGTACGCGGGGTCGACTCGGCTGTCCTGCCAGATCACGACGAGCCGGCCGTCGAGCGCGTCGGCGTCGGGGAAGAACTGATGGCCCTTGGCGGACGTGTTCACGCGAGTCGGTGCGCTCCACGTGGCGCCGCCGTCGAGCGAGCGCATGATGTAGATCGCGCCCTGCCCCACGAGCCCGCTCGCGCTGGGCGCGCCGACCGACGAGTACGAGCTCGTGCTCGGCACGATCGTCGACGGGTCCGCCGCCTGCACGACCGCGTAGATGCCCGGCAGCCGCCCGGTCGGGTCGGCGGTCAGGCGCGGCTCGAGCGGCACCCGGGCGAACACAAACCCGGACGGGCACGCGTCAGCACCGTCGCCGCAGTCACGCGCTCCGTCGTAGGGGTTGTAGCCCGGGAGCTGGGCCACGATGACCGGCTTCGAGAAGGTGGCCCCGGCGTTGGTCGAGTTGGCCGCCGCGACGCCGAACTCCTTCTTTGACGAGTTGGTGTCGAAGGTGCGCCACGAGACGTGGACGCTGCCGTCGTGCTCGATCGCGATGTCGCAGCCCTGGGAGGCGAGCGACCCGCTGATGGCGAGGGGCGCCGAGAAGGTGGCGCCGCCGTTCTTCGAGGCCGCGAAGTAGATCGTGCTTTGGCCATTGCCCGGGAACTTCGTGAAGCACATGTACACGTTGCCGTCGGTCGCGCCGCCGGTGCGGTCGACCTCGAGCATCGGCTTGTCGAGGAACTTGCCTTTGAAGTTCGCGCTCGGCGTGCCCTGGCCGACCCTCGTGGTACCGAGGTAGTCCAGGGGGTAGCCGTGGTTCGTGGCGGGGTTCACCACGTCGTACTTCGCCACCCAGACGTCGGCATTCGTCTTCGGGCCGGCGAACCCGTTGTACGAGATCGCGCCGAAGTAGAAGTGGCCATGGCCGTCGAAGGCGCCCAGCGGGTCGCTGGCGTTGTTCGTGCGGATGTACTCGGGAGACTGCATCCCTTCGGCCGAGGTGTCGGCGGGGTAGCCGGGGACGAGTGAGTTCGTCCACGTCTGCCCGCCGTCGTTCGAGAACCCGAGGCCCATCCAGTCCGAGCAGTAGTCGTTCCAGCCCGCGACGATCAGGTTGGGGTTAGTCGGGTCGACCACGGAGAAGGGCTCGTTGTTGATCGTGAGGTTCCCGTAGTCGGCCGGGTCGGTCGAATTGCAGATCTCGATCGCGGCGTCGGTGCCGCCGTCGTGGCGGACGTACGTGTGCCGGGTGACGCGATCGTCGGCACTGCCGACGGTCGCGCTCCCGCTGAGTGCCGCCGCTGGCGCTGCGAGCGCGCCAACGGTCACGGCGGCCGCGAGTGCGGCCAGGATCTTTCGCATGTCGGTTCCCTCCCGTGCGGATTCGCGGGGGGCTTTCGTCCCCGCCGGGACCACCGACGCTAACACTCCATCGGCGTTGGTGCCGCAGGGCCATCCGGCCTGGGTCCTGCGGCGGTAGCGGCGTCTGCGTCCCCGCCGGTACCATGGTTGGGTCCTCCCCCCCCCCCCCCCTCCGGGCGCAGTGCACGAGGAGAACGCTCCCGATGTCCCGTCTCCGAACCCGCCTGATCGCCCACACCGTCGGCATCGTGGTGGGCCTCGCCGTGCTCGCGCCCGTGGGGCTCGTGCCGACCCGGTGGGCCACGGCCGCGGTCGCCGATCCCGTGCTCGTGGGCGCCGGCGACATCGCGAACTGTGCCCGGACCCAGGACGAGGCGACGGCCGCTCTGGTCGCCGGCATCCCCGGGACGGTGTTCACGCTCGGCGACAACGTGTACCCGAACGGAACGGCCCAGGAGTTCACCGACTGCTACGCGCCGAACTGGGGCGCGTTCAAGGACCGGACGATGCCGGTGAGCGGGAACCACGACTGGAACACCGCCGGCGCCGCGGGCTACTTCGGCTACTTCGGCGCAGCGGCGGGGGACCCGTCGACGGCGCTGTACTCCTACGACGTCGGCGGCGCGTGGCACGTCGTCGTGCTGAACAGCGAGTGCGCGAAGATCGCGGGCGGCTGCGCGGCCGGCTCGCCCCAGGATCAGTGGCTCGACGCCGACCTCACGGCGGCGGGGAGCCGCAACGTGATCGCGATGTGGCACAAGCCGCTGTTCACGAGCGAGTCCAACGGCGGCAACACCGAGATGCGCTCGTTGTTCCAGACGTTGTACGCGCACGGGGTCGACCTTGTCCTCACGGGCCACGCGCATCTCTACGAACGGTTCGCCCCCCAAGACGCCAACGGCGTCGCCGATCCGGCGTTCGGCGTACGGGAGTTCATCGTGGGAACCGGCGGTGCGGAATCGTCGACCTCCAACGCGACGCCCGCCGCCAACAGCGAGGTCCGCAGGATCGGCGCCTTCGGCGTGTTGAAGCTCACCCTGCACGCCGACAGCTACGACTGGGCGTTCGTGCCGATCGCGGGACAGACCTTCACGGACTCGGGCACCGGCCAAGTGCACGGCGCGCCGACCGCCCCGATCGTCAGGGACCAGGAGACGCTCGTGGCCGCCGACACCCCGACGCCCGTCACGCTCACGGCCACCGACATGCAGAACGACCCGCTGACGTACACGGTCGTGACCCCGCCCACGCACGGCACGCTCTCGGGCGCCGCGCCGAACCTGACCTATACGCCCGACACCGGCTATCGCGGCGACGACGCCTTCACGTTCCGCGCGAACGACGGCTCCGAGGATTCGGCCACTGCCACGGTCCGTCTCACCGTGGCGGCACAGCAGAACGTGACGGTCAAGGACTTCGCGTTCTCGCCGTCGGCTCCGTCCCCCGCGCAGGGCGCCACGGTCCGGTGGTCGTTCACCGGGCCCAGCACCCACACCGTGAAGGACAACGCCGGGCTCGGGCTGTTCGACTCGGGTGCGAAGACCCCAGGCTCGACGTTCTCGTACGCGTTCGGTGCGGCCGGCGTTTTCAGCTACCGATGCACGATCCACACGACGATGACGGGCAAGATCAAGATCTCCCTGAAGGCCCCGACCACCGCGACCCAGGGCGTGCCCTTCACCCTTACCTGGGCGTCGGTGCCGCTCGCGGGCTACCGGTACGACGTGCAGGTGCGGCTACCCGGGTCGACCGCGTGGACGAACTGGCTCCCGAACACCACCATGCTGCGCGGCGACTACACGCCTTCGCTCACCGGCGCGTACGGCTTCCGCGCCCGGGTCGAGCGGTTGTCGTCCGGCGCCAACTCGACGTGGTCGCCGGTGGCCACGGTCTCGGCCGCCTGACGCGATCCGCTCCGGATGGGCACGCCGCGTCGGCTCCGGGCCGCTAGATTAGTCCGGTACAGACTAGAAGAGGGAGCCTCCATGCCGATGGTGCCCAAGGTCGAGGTCGTGGTGCTCGGGCTCCTGGCCGACGGACCGGTGCATGGCTACGACCTCCTCGAACGGTTCCGAGCGCGGGGCATGGGCTTCTGGGTCGAGGTGGGCAAGGCGTCGATCTACCAGTCGCTGCACCGGCTGGAAGCGAGCGGGGCGATCGCCGGGCGGGCCCAGGACGGGCGCGAGGGCCCCGACCGGCGCGTCTACCGCATCACCCGAGCGGGCCGGGCGCGGCTCGCCGAGGGGCTCGCCGAGCGGTTCGGCGAACTGGCGCCCTACGAGACCGGCGCCGGGCTCGCGCTCGGCTTCGCCGACCGTCTGAGCCCGGCCGATGCGCGGAGGGCGGTGGACGCCCGGGAGCTGGCCCTGCGCGATCTGCTCGACGCGCTGGCCACTGAAAGCGACCGTCCCGGCGGGACGGGCCGCACGCTGCGCCTCGCGATGCTCGAGCGGCAACGCGCCCTCGCCGAGGCCGAGCTCGCCTGGCTCGCCCGGTTCCGTTCATCGTTGGGCGCGATCCGCCGATAAGAGCGGTGGCACCGTTCGAACGCGTCAGGTGCTCACCGTAGGATGAGGACGATGCAGGCAGCCTTCTTCGATCTGGACAAGACGATCGTGTCGCGGTCGTCCTCGCTCGCCCTGTCGCGTCCGCTCTTTCGGGCGGGCATGGTGACGCGCTCCCAGCTCCTGCGCGGGGCGTACGCCCAGCTCGTCTACCTGCTCGTGGGCGCCGACGAGCACAAGATGGAGCAGCTGAAGGAAGGCATGCTCAGCCTCACGCGCGGGTGGGATCGTGGCCAGATCGAACGCATCGTCGAGGAGGTCATCTTCGAGGTGATCGACCCGTACGTGTACCAGGAGGCCCTCGACCTCATGGCGCTGCATCGCAGCGAGGGGCGCCGGATCTACATCGTGTCGTCCTCGCCCGAGGAGGTCGTCCGTCCGCTCGCCCGGCACTTCGGCGTGAACGGCGTGATCGCCACGCGCGCAGGGGTCGACGAGGCGGGGCTCTACACCGGCGCGCTCGAGTTCTACGCCTACGGCGAGCAGAAGGCCGAGGCGATCCGCAGCCTCGCCGAACGGGTGGGCATCGACCTCGAGGGGTCCTACGCGTACAGCGACTCGATCACCGATCTGCCGATGCTCAACGCGGTGGGCAACCCGGTGGCCGTCAACGCCGACAAGGAGCTCCGCCGCCAGGCCGAGGAGCGTGGCTGGCAGATCCGCGACTTCCGCCGCCCGGTCCGCATGCGGACCAGGATCAGGCGGGCCGTGCCTCCGGCGCGCCCCTCGATCGGTGCCGCCTTCGGTGCGGTGGCGGTGGCTGCCGTGCTCGTGTGGGTGATCGCGCGATCCCGCGTGGGCCACCACGACGACGTCTGACCGGGGCGTTTGCGGCGGTCCGCGCGCCGGGTGTAGGTTCGAGTCGGGTGCTGAGAGGTACCCGCGAGGGAAGCAGAACCCACGCGCGAGTCATGCCGCGGGAGGCATGCTCAGGACCTGGGGGCGGTTGGTTCCCCGGCTCCCGAGCACGTGCAGACGAGACGCTTGATACCTGCTTCCCTCGCACTTCGTCTGGGCCCGCCCCGCCCTAGAGGGCCGCGGGGTGTTCCAGCAGATCGGCGAGGCGCTCCGCACGCTCGGCGGCCTCGCGGGGCAGGCCCGCCGAGACCGATCGGGCGATCTCGGCCAGCTCGCGCTCGACCGCGGGGGTGAGCCGCCCGGTGCGGTCGCGCACCAACGGATCGAGCCGGGCTACCGCGTGATCGAGCCGCGCGACCGAGGAGGCCAGCGGGTGTCGCCGTGCCCGGTACTCCTCGAGCGAGATCACGGTTCCCATGACCCCACGATGACACGGGGGTCTGACACGAGCGTCGTTTTGGGGTGGGTCGATGCGCCTACGGCGAGTCGCGCCCGCCGGGTCGCTCAGGCGACCCGGACGCTCGTGACCGGCGCCAGCCGCTCGTGCACCGGGAACCAATGGTCGCCTGCGTCGGCCGAGCCGAAGACATCGCCGCTGGTGGCGCCGACGTACAGCTCCTGTGCCGCCCCTTCGCCGGTCGAGCCGAACGCCTGACGCAGGATCGTGAGGTAGGCCTCGTTCGCGGGGAGCCCGTCACCGAGCGCGGTCCAGCTCGCGCCGCCGTCGCGCGTTCGGTGCACCTGCATCTTCCCCCCGGGCGTGACGCGGTCGACGTCGGCCACCAGCGGCACCACGTAGGCGCAGTCGGGGTCGGCGGGGTCGATCACCAAGGGGAACCCGAACCCGCTCGGCAAGCCCTCGCGAATCGAGGTC
>JANLXF010000139.1:0-45118 GCA_031364965.1 Actinomycetes bacterium
AGCTGACGGACCGGTACGTGGCCGAGATCGATGAGATCCAGCGCCACAAGGAATCTGAGCTCATGGAGGTCTAGTGCCCGACGACGAGCACGAGAGCGACGATCTGTTCGAGGATCTCGACAAGTTCTTCGCGCCGATCAAGGACGTCGACTGGGACGAGCCCGCCTCGGCGGGAGCTCGCGAGACCCCAAGCGAGGAGCACGTCGCGGTCCACAGTGCCGAGCGCGAGCCGGTGCCTGCGCCCGAGTCCACCGCGTCCCAGAGCCTGCCTCAACCCGCCGAACCGGCCGAGACCGCGTCGCCCGCCGGGCCGGCCGACGAGGACGACGACTGGTACGACACGACCGTGATCGACCCGATCCAGGGCCTGGGCGAGGATCTGTTCGCCGACGAGGGCGACGACCTGGCCGACGTCGTGGCCGAGGACCCGGGGGCGGGCGCAGGCGCCGGCGAGATCCTCGATGACGGCTCGGTCCAGGCCGATCTGTACGCATCCGGGGCTGATGGTCCCGACGAGGACCCGACGATCGACGAGCTCCTCGCCGATGAGGCGGGGTCCTCCGGCGACGACGCGAGCCTGGACACCGTGACGGCCGAGTGGTCGCTGGACCGAGACGACGAGCCGGTCGTCGCCGCAGCGTCGGCGCCGCTTCCCTCCTTCCTCGACGAGCCGTCGGAGGTCGCCGAGACGCCCTCCGAGGAAGATCTCGAGGCCGCGGCCGCCCACATCGCCGGCTCGGTACGCTCCGACGCCGAGGAGCCGGATGCGGCGACCGCGGGCGCCGACCTGCTCTCCGATCTGGGCGCCGATGACGTCGAGCAGGACATCCTGTCCGACCTGGGGTCGTCCGAGCCTCGCACGGTCATGGTCTCCGAGGGCCTCGGCGGTCCCAGCTGGCAGGATCCGGGTTCGATCGAGGTCGGCGCCGACATCGATCGCCGTGGCCCCGATCTGGGCGAGCGCGACGTGCCGGCGGCGTTCCTGACGGGCGTGGTCCTGGCGGGGGTGGCCCTGGGAGCGCTGTTGATCGGCGAGGCCGTGTTCGCGGTGATCGCGACCGCGGTCGTGCTGATGGCGCAGGGAGAGCTCTTCGGCGTGATGGTGTCGCACCACCGACAGCCCGCGACCGCGATCGGGCTCCTGGCCGGCCTGCTCATGATGGCCGGCGCCTACTTCGACGGTGAATCCGCGGTTCTCGCGATGTTCGCGCTGGGCGTGATGGCCACGTTCCTGTGGTTCATGGCCGGGCCCGCCGCGCACCGCAAGGACACGCTTGTGGGCATCGGCCTGACGATCCTGAACTTGGCGTGGATCCCGCTGCTCGCCAGCTACCTGCTGATCATGCTCGACCTCGAGCACGGCACGCAGCTCGTGATCGCGGTGATCGGCCTGACGTTCGTCTTCGACACTGCCGCGTTCCTGGGCGGATCGGTCATGGGGGGGCAGTACTTCCAGCGTCCGCTCGCCTCGAGCGTGAGCCCGAAGAAGTCGATCGAGGGGCTCGTGATTGCCACGCTCGCGACGATGGTCGTGTCCGTGGCGTTCGTGACTTCGTTCGTGCAGCCGTTCGAGGGGATGAAGATCGAATCGCTGCTGCTGGCGCTCGTGGTCGCCACCGCCGCCACGCTCGGGGACCTCGCGGAATCGCTCGTCAAGCGCGATCTGGCGATCAAGGACATGGGGACCGTGCTGCCGGGCCACGGGGGAGTCCTGGATCGCATCGACTCGCTGCTCTTCGTGGCGCCCGCCGCGTTCCTGCTGCTCCGCGTGATCTTCGCCTGAACCCCGGGGGCGGCGCCTCCCCGCGTACCGAGCGGGCGGGAGTACCCTTGACGGCATGAAGTCGGTCACCATCCTTGGATCCACCGGGTCGATCGGCACGCAAGCCCTCGACGTGATCCGGCACAACCCGGATCGGTTCAGGGTCTCCGGGCTCTCGGCTGCCGGGCGCAACCGCGAGCTGCTCGCGGGCCAGATCCGCGAGTTCCTTCCGCCCGTCGTAGCGATCGCCGACGAGGACGCGGCGGCCGACGTGATCCGCAAGCTCGGGGCGATCAAGGGCGTCGAGGTCGTCTCGGGACCCGAGGCCGCGGAAGATCTCGCCCGCGACGTCGAGACCGACGTCGTCGTGAACGCGCTCGTGGGATCGGCGGGGCTGGGGCCGACGCTCGCCACACTGCAGAGCGGCAAGACGCTCGCGCTCGCGAACAAGGAAAGCCTGGTCGTGGGGGGAGAGCTCGTCACCGACCTGATCAAGGGCGAGCCCGAGCGGCTGCTCCCGGTCGACTCCGAACATGCCGCGCTCGCGATGGCGCTGCGGGGCGAACGCCGCGACGACCTCAAGCGGGTGGTGCTGACCGGCTCCGGCGGGCCGTTCCGGGGGTGGACCCGCAGCGAGCTCGCGAAGGCCTCCGTGAAGGAGGCGCTGCAGCACCCCGTCTGGGCCATGGGCCAGAAGATCACGATCGACTCGGCCACGCTCATGAACAAGGGCCTCGAGGTGATCGAGGCCCACTACCTCTTCGATCTCGACTACTCGAAGATCCACGTCCTGATCCATCCCGAGGGCCTGGTGCACGCGATGGCGGAGTTCCGCGACGGGAGTTTGCGCGCCGAGATGGCGAAGGCCGATATGCGGCTGCCGATCCAGCTCGCCCTCGGCTGGCCCGAGCGGCTCCCCACCGGTGTCGAGCCCGTCCCGCTGACGGACCGCCCGCTCACCTTCGAGCCGGTCGACCGGGAAGTCTTCCCCGCCGTCGATCTCGCGTATCGGGTGGGCGGACTGGGCCTCACGTTCCCGGCCGTCATGAACGCGGCCAACGAGGCCGCCGTCATGGCGTTCCTCGAGGGCAAGATCTCGCTGACCCGGATCGTCGAGATCGTGCAGACCGTCGTCGACGAGCACGAGCCTGCCTCGGTGGTCTCGGTGGTGAACATCGGACGGGCCGACGCGTGGGCACGCTCGCGCACGGCCGAGATCATCGAGGAGCGCTAGCCCCCCGATGAACATCGCTCTCGGCCTGTTGATCTTCCTGCCGTTCCTGACGGCGATCATCTCGATCCACGAGCTCGCGCACTTCGCCGTCGCCCGTCGTTTCGGGATGAAGGTCACCGAGTACTTCATCGGGTTCGGACCGCGGATCTGGTCGCGGCGCAGGGGTGAGCTCGAGTGGGGCGTCAAAGGGTTGCCGTTCGGCGGCTACGTGAAGATCGCCGGGATGAATCCCTACGAGGTCGTGGAGCCCGAGGACCTGCCGCGTACCTACGGCGCGAAGCCCGCGTACCAGCGCGCGCTCACGATCTTCGCGGGCCCCGGCTCGCACTTCGTGGTCGCCGCGGTCCTGTTCTCGGCCTCGTTCCTGTTCTTCGGGAACTATCGCAGCACGGTGCCCGTGATCGGCTCCGTCGAGACCACGCTGAACGGCTCCTCGTCGCCCGCGGCCGACGCGGGGATGCAGCCGGGCGACGTCGTCGTCGGCATCGGTGACGTCGTGAACCCGACGCAAGCCCAGATGCGTGACCTGGTGGCCGAGGCGGCGAGGGCGAAGCCGGCCGCGCCGCTCCTGATCACGGTCGAGCGAGACGGGCGGCGGATCCAGCTCACGATGACACCGGAGTTCGACACCATCGACGGCCAGGAGATCGGCCGGGTCGGCGTCGTGCTGGGCAGCGAACGGATCGGGCTCGTGCCCTCGGTCGTGGCCGGCGTGAAGGAGGTCGGCTTCGCGGTCTGGGAGTCGGGGTCGCAGGTCGGCCGGGTGTTCGGCCCACAGGGGATCGGTCGCATCTTCACGCTCCTGACGAGCGATGAGCAGCGCGCGCCCGACGACGCCACGAGCGTCGTGGGGATCAGCCAACAGGTCGGCGCCACGTCGTCGACCGGCGACTGGGCCACGGTTCTCTACTTCTTCGGGTTCGTGACCGTCTTCATCGGGCTCATCAACCTGGTGCCGCTGCCGCCCTTCGACGGGGGCCATCTCGCGGTGGTCGCGTACGAGAAGGTGGTGGGCAGGGTCGTCGACATGCGCAAGCTGATCCCGGTCTCCGCCGCGGTCATCACCTTCTTCGTGATCTTCGTGAGCGCGACCGTGTTCCTGGACTTCGCCAAGCCGATCCCGACCCCCTAGCGTTCGTTCTCGCAGGTCACGGGCGTCGTCGCCACGACTTCTCAACATCGCCTGGGGCTGCGCAACACATGCGCGGGCTACGATTCGGGCCATGAGCGAACAGACGATCCTGGTGGTGGACGACGAGGAGGCCATCGCCGAGGCGGTGCGCGCGCGGCTCGAGAGCGAGGGCTACCGGGTCGTGGTCGCCTTCGACGGCCCCCAGGCGATCGCGCTGCACGCCGAGCACCGTCCCGATCTCGTCGTGCTCGACCTGATGCTCCCCGGGATGGACGGGCTCGAGGTCTGCCAGGCGATCCAGCGCACCGCCTGGACCCCGGTGCTGATGCTCACCGCCCGCACCGAGGAAGCCGACAAGGTGGCGGGCTTCGCGGTGGGGGCCGACGACTACCTCACGAAGCCGTTCTCCCTGCGCGAACTCGCCGCCCGCGTGAAGGCGATCTTGCGCCGGCTCGAACGGATGCGCGCCGAACGCGACACCGGCCCGATCGAGCTGCACGGCCTCTCGATCGACCCGAACCGGCGCCGCGTGAGCGTCGACGGAGACGAGATCGGGCTCACCCCGCTCGAGTTCGAGATCCTGCTCTCGTTGGCGCGTGATCCCGGGGTCGTGCTCTCCCGCGACCAGCTGATGGACAAGGTGTGGGGCTACCGCGACTACGCGGGCGGCCGGGTGGTCGACTCCCACGTGGCGCGGATCCGCCGCAAGCTCGGCGAGGACGGGAACGAGCCGCGCTTCATCCGCACCGTGCACGGGGTGGGGTACGCCTTCCAGGAACGCCGATGAGCTCGATGCCCCTCGAGAAGTTGCCCACGATCAAGGGCAAGCTCGGCTCGGTCATCGTGCTGTCCGTGGGGGTCACCGTCGTGCTGATCTTCCTGATGCTGGGCTACGGCCTGCGGGGGACCTCGCAGGACACCGACCGGCTCACCCTGGTCCGGGTCGCGCGGCGCGAGGCGGTCGGGGCGCTCGAGACGGTGCCGCCCGGCGTCTCGATCGTGCGCACCACGATCGCCGGCACGATCCTGGAGGGGACTCCGCCGGCGCCGCTCCCGGTGTTCGTCGACGGCATGGTGCACGTGGGCACGACGCAGGAGCTCGAATACGCGACGGTGCCCGTGGTGGTCGGCGGCCAGGTGACCGAGCTGGTCTACGCCGTGCAGCCGGCGCCGGGGCGGGGGGTCTTCGCCCGGGTCGGCGCGACCTTCTCGTTCCTGGCCGACTTCTGGTGGCAGTTCCTGGTGGCGGGCGCGATGGCGGCCGCGATCGCGCTGCTGATGGCCCGCTGGCTCGCGCGCGGCCTGACGCAGCCCCTGCGTGACATGGCGAAGGCCGCCCGGTTGTTGGAGCTCGGCGACTACTCGGTCCGGGTGCACGCGAGGAGTCGGGACGAGGTCGGCCAGCTCGCGGCGGCGTTCAACCGGATGAGCGGCGAGCTCGAGCAGCTCGAACGCTCGCGCCGCGATCTCGTCGCGAACGTGTCGCACGAGCTGAAGACCCCGATCACGGCGATCCGCGCGCACCTGGAGAACCTGCTCGACGGCGTCGAGCAGCCGAACCCCGAGACGCTCCAGGTGATGCTCACCCAGTCCGAGCGATTGGGGCGCCTGGTCGAGCAGTTGCTGGATCTATCCAAGCTCGAATCGGGGGAGGTCCCCCTCCACCGGGAGGACGTGGCCCTGTCGTCGCTCGTGGCGCAGGTCGTGTCCGAGATCGACGTCGCGCGCTCCGACCGGGGCGTGGCGGTGCACAGCCGCGTCCCCGACGATCTGCCCCCGATCGACGCCGACCGAGAGCGGGTGCACCAGGTGCTCTTCAACCTGGTGGACAACGCCGTGCGGTTCACGCCCGAGGGCGGTGAGGTCGCGATCGGGGCCCACCGCCACAACGGCTCGGTGCAGATCACGGTCACCGACACGGGCGTGGGGATCTCCGCCGAGCACCTGCCGCGGCTCTTCGAGCGCTTCTACCGGATCGACTCGGCGCGGGCACGCGAGGACGGCGGCACCGGCATCGGCCTCGCGATCGCACGGTCGGTCGTCGAGGCGCACGGCGGGCATATCAAAGCCGAGAGCGAGCAGGGCAAGGGCAGCATCTTCACGTTCGATCTGCCGGTCGCCACGGCCGCGAGCCAGGAGGGAGCCTCTTGAAGTCCACCACGACGACGATCACGGTGACCGCCCGTGAGCGGTACGACTACCTCGACCTCACCGACGACCTGCGCCGGGCGATCAAGGACTCCGGGGTCACCGACGGCGCGGCGATCGCGTTCTGCGCGCACACCACGTGCGCCCTCTTGATCAACGAGTGGGAGGACGGCGCGATGGCCGACTTCCGCCGGCACATGACGGACCTGGTGCCGCACGACGGCGTGTACTACCAGCACGACGACTTCGAGATCCGCACGCAGAACATGCACGAGGACGAGCGCGCGAACGGCCACGCCCACGTGAAGGCGATGTTGCTGTCGGCCACCTCCCACGCGATCCCGGTCGTAGCCGGCGAGCCGGGCTTCGGCACGTGGCAGCGCCTGATCTTCTTCGAGATGGACGAGCCCAAGGACCGCACGATCACGTTCCACGTGTTTGGCGGGTAGCTGGGAGACTGACGGTTATGGCCATCGAGCGCAGGAAGTCGCGGCAGATCGCGATCGGCGACGTGCTGATCGGGGGCGACGCGCCGGTCTCGATCCAGTCGATGACCACGACGAAGACCGCCGACATCGACGCGACCCTGCAGCAGATCGCGTCGCTCGTGGCCGCCGGCGTCGACATCGTGCGCGTGGCCGTGCCCCACTGGGAGGACGCCAAAGCGCTCGTCGCGATCGCCGCGAAGTCCACGGTGCCGGTCGTGGCCGACATCCACTTCCAATGGAAGTACGCGATGGCCGCGCTCGAGGCGGGCACCCAGGGCCTGCGCATCAACCCCGGCAACATCAAGTACCAGGACAAGGTGCGCCTGATCGCGCGCGAGGCCAAGGACCGCGGCGTGCCGATCCGCATCGGGGTGAACGCCGGCTCGCTCGAGCCCGCCCTCCTGGCGAAGTACGGCAAACCCACGCCCGAGGCGCTCGTCGAGAGCGCGATGAACGAGGCGCGGATCCTCGAGGACGAGGACTTCTTCGACATCAAGATCTCGGTGAAGCACTCGAACCCGCTCACGATGATCGAGAGCTACCGGATGCTCGCCGAGGCGTGCGACTACCCCCTGCACCTGGGCGTCACCGAGGCCGGCCCGATGCCGAACGGAGGGCTGAAGAGCGCGGTGGGGATCGGGGCGCTCCTCGCCGAGGGGATCGGCGACACGATCCGCGTCTCCCTTACCGACGACCCCGTCGAGGAGGTCAAGGCCGGCACGACGATCCTGCAGTCGCTCGGTCTGCGCAAGCGGGGCCTCGACCTGGTCGCGTGCCCGTCGTGCGGCCGCGCCGAGGTGAACGTCCTCGAGCTCACGAAGAAGGTCAACGCCGCGATCGAGAACGAGAAGTTCACGGTGCCGATGCGCGTGGCCGTGATGGGGTGCGTCGTGAACGGCCCCGGCGAGGCGCGTGAGGCCGACGTCGGCATCGCGAGCGGCATGGGCCTCGGGTTCATCCTGCGCCAGGGCGAGGTCGTCGCGAAGGTCCCTGAGGACGAACTCGTCGACGCGCTGCTCACCGAGGCCAGGAAGGTGGCGGCCGAGAAGGTCGCGGCGGGCGAGTCGAGCGACTGACCGATTTCCGATGACCGCAGCGGGCATGTCGGCGATCGCGGCCGGCGTGACTCTCGTGGTCTCCGGGGCGTGCCTGGGGGTCTTCTTCTCGACCGAGCGCGAGGCGTGGGGTCGCGCCAACGACGCCACGACGGCCCTGTTCGGCCTCCTGATGATCCCGGCCGTCGTCGCCGTGTACGTGCGATACGCGCCGGGGTCTCGCTGGGCGGTCGGCATCGCGGCGATGCTCGGGATCGTCGGCGCCCTGATCGTCGCCGTCACCTCGGGGATGACCGCGGCCGCCAAGCTCGACTGGCTCGTCTCGGCGAAGGTCGGCGCCGTCGGATTCGCCGGGCTCCTCGCATGGGTCGCCGCGACGTCGTGGCTGATCCTCGGGCGCGGGGGCCTGCCCGACGGGCTCGCGTGGCTCGGCCTCGTCACGGTGGGCGTCTCGGTGGTTGCGGGCATCGGCACGGCGCTGGTGATCCGCGCGCAGGGCAGCCTGCAGGGAGATTCCCAGCCGCCCTCCTCGCTGTGGGCGGCCTACGGCGTGGCGTTCGTGGGCGTCGTGGGCTGGTGCGTGTGGCTCGGGATCGCACTCATCGGATAGATCGGCGCCGACTCTTCGGCCGGAAGCAATCTCCTTCCGCCTGAGCCGTGCCGAGCCCGCGGTTCAATTCCTGGGGGCTCGCGTGCCGATACCCCGCCCATGAAGGGGATCCGGCTCACGACGGCGCTCGCGGCGCTCGCGCTGCTCGCCGCGCTCCCGCCGGCCGGCGCCCGACCCGCGCCGTCGACCCCGGTCCCCGGCACCACCTGCGAGGTCTTCCCGGCCGACAACGCCTGGCACCTGAACGTCTCCCGGATGCCCGTCCACCGGAAGAACGACGTCTGGAAGAAGGCGATGCACGCCGGCACCACGAACATGCACCCCGACTTCGGGCCGCCGAGCTACGGGATCCCGTACGACGTGGTCGGCGGCGGCCACGGCAAGGTCGCGATCGACTTCACCTACGCGGACGAGAGCGACCCCGGTCCCTACCCGTTCGGACCCGACATCACGATCGAGGGCGGCTCGGACCGCCACGCCCTGATGGTCGACCAGAGCGACTGCACCCTCTACGAGCTCTACGCGGCCCGCTGGAACGGCGGGAGCCCGACGGCCGGGAGCGGCGCGATCTTCGACCTCGGCTCGAACGACCTGCGGCCGCGGGGATGGACGAGCGCCGACGCGGCCGGCCTGCCGATCTTCGCGGGCCTGCTGCGGTGGGACGAGGTGCAGGCCGGCGTCGTCGACCACGCGATCAGGTTCACGGCCGCGTGCAGCTCGCGGTCGTTCCTGTGGCCGGCCCGGCACCAGGCTGGCTCCGCGGACGACCGCTGCCCGCCGATGGGCGCGCGCTTCCGGCTCAAGCGCGGGTTCTCGCTCGCGGAGTTCAGCGACGACGCGAAGACGATCCTCCGCGCCATGAAGCGCCACGGCCTCGTCCTCGCCGACAACGGCAGCGACTGGTATTTCCAGGGCACGGTCGACCCCGGCTGGACGAACGGGCTGCTCGACCAGCTGAAGTCGATCCCCGCGGGGGCGTTCGTGGCGGTCGACATCTCGGGCTGCAAGGTGGCGAAGGACAGCGGTGCGTTCGCCTACGGGGCGGACTGCCCGGCGCCCTGACGCTCGGTGAGCTTCAGGAAGCTCGCCACGATCGTCGGGCCCTCGGGCGTGAGGATGCTCTCGGGGTGGAACTGGACCCCGAAGCGCGGCAGCTCTCGGTGCTGGGCCGCCATCACGAGCCCGTCCTCGGTCCACGCGGTCAGCTCGAGCTCGGCCGGCAGGTCGTCGCGCAGCACGACGAGCGAGTGGTAGCGGCCGGCATCGAACGGGTTCGAGACGCCCTCGAGGATCCCGTGACCTTCGTGGAACACGCGCGAGGCTTTCCCGTGCACTGGGCCGGTGCGGTCGACCGTGCCGCCGCACGCGATGCCGATCGCCTGGTGACCGAGGCACACGCCGAGCACGGGGGTCTCGTCGGGCAGGATCCGCAAGAGCTCGGTGAAGCACCCAGCGTCCTCGGGCCGTCCGGGCCCGGGGGAGAGAACGACGGCGTCGGGCGCGCGCGCGACGAGCGCCTCGGCGGGCTCCGCGTCGCTCTTGACGACCTCGGTGGGGTAGCCGAGCTTCTCGATCAGCTGCACGAGGTTGTAGGTGAACGAGTCGTAGTGGTCGACGACGAGGATCATCGGGGCTCCTTCCCACCGCGGAGCGTACCGTCGGGCCGGGCGGGCGCCTCGGGCCGGGCGGGCGCCTCGAGCCCCGCCGGCGCCACCGCCGGCAGCAGCGCCGAGGCCTTCGCCTTCGTCTCCTCGAGCTCGGTCTGGGGGTCGGAGTCGGCCACGACGCCCGCGCCGCTCTGCACGTGCGCCCGGCCCTCCTTCACCACCGCGGTGCGGATCGTGATGCAGAAGTCGAGGTCGCCCTCGAAGGTGAGGTAGCCGACCGCGCCGCCGTAGGGGCCGCGCGCATCCGGCTCGTGCTCGGCGATCAGCTCCATCGCCCGCCGCTTCGGGGCGCCGCTGAGCGTGCCCGCCGGGAACGTCACGGCCAGGGCATCGAGCGGATGCAGTTCCTCGCGCAGGTCGCCCTCCACGGTCGAGACGATGTGCATCACCTTCGTGAAGCGTTCGACCTCCATCAGCTGGGTGGGCTCGACGGTGCCGGGCACGCACACGCGGCCGAGGTCGTTGCGGGCGAGGTCCACGAGCATCGCGTGCTCGGCGCGCTCCTTCGGGTCGGCGAGCAACTCGTGCTCGAGCAGGCGGTCCCGTACCTCGGTCTCGCCGCGCGGCCGTGTGCCCGCGAGCGGACGGGTCATCACCCGCCGCCCCTGCACGCGCACGAGCGGCTCGGGCGAGGAGCCGGTAAGCTCGATGCCGAGCATCCGCACGAAGAACATGTACGGGGCGGGGTTCGCCACGCGCAGCCGCCGGTAGATCGGGAAGCCGCCATCCGGTGCCGGGAACGTGACCCGACGCGACGGCACGCCCTGGAAGATGTCGCCGGCCAGGATGTGCTCCTTGAACGACGCGACGATCTCGCGGTAGCGCTCGTCGGTCATGTTGGGCTCGCCCGGGACGTCGACCGCGGCGCCGCTCGAGACCGGGGCGAGGTCGGGCGGCGTGGCCCCCGCCACCTTCGCGGCGAGCTCCTCGAGCGCGGCCACGCCCTCGTCGTACGCGCCGCCAGGCACGTGCGCGACCAGGATCAGGCGCTGCGTCCAGTGGTCGAACACGACGGCGCGGTCGATCACCAGGAGCCCGATCGGCGGGCACGGCGCCGACGACGGGTCGGGCACCGGATGGCCGTCCAGCAGCGAGGCCGCCTCGAACGCCATGTACCCCATCAGGCCGCCGGTCAGGCGGGGGAGCTCGGGGATCCGCGGCGCCCGCAACGCGCGCGCGAGGGCGACGAGGGCTTCCCGCGGCGGCGCGTTGGGGACCTCGAGCGGCAGCCCGGGGCGCGCGACGTCGGTGACGCGCACGCCCTCGGCGTCGGCGATCACGACGGCCGCGGGGTCGCCCGCCACGAACGAATAGCGGCCCCACCGTTCGCTGCGTTCCACCGACTCGAACAGCAATCCGGGACCGTTGCCCGCGAGCGTGGGGAACAGACCCACCGGGGTGGACACGTCGGCGAGCAGCTCGGCCCACACCGGCACGAGCGGCCAGTCCGCCGCGAGCGCCGCGAACGTGTCCCGGTCGGGCTGGATCCGCAGCCGTGACGTCACCCTCGTGCTCCCATCGAACGGACGAACCCCGGACCGTGGGCCCGGGGTTCGACGTGCCGCATGCGGCGTATGGTCGCGGTTCCGCCGCCGAGCGTCAACGAGGGCGCGCAGCGCGGCCGGCGTGTTCCGCACTACGAGAGCCCGATGCTAGGCTCCGTCCAGACGACGTCGGACGCAACAGGAGGCCTCCGCTCCATGACATCGATCCGTTCTCGCCCCTTCGGAGCGCTCCTCGTGGCCGCGGTGCTGCTCGTGGCGGCGCCGTCGGTCGCCCTCGCGGGCACCGTCCAGACCTGGGGCGACAACGCCTACGGCCAGCTCGGAGACGGCACGTTCACCCGGCGCCTGACGGCGGTCGAGGTCAGCGGACTGTCGGGCGTGGTCCAGCTCCACGGCGGCCGCGAGCACGTCGTGGCGCTCAAGGCCGACGGCACGGTGTGGACGTGGGGCCGCAACATCTACGGCCAGCTCGGCATCGGGAACACCACCACCCACAACCAGCCCGTGCAGGTGCCCGGGATCACCGACGCGATCCAAGTCACGACCGGCCACTACACGACGTTCGCGCTGCTCGCCAACGGCACCGTCAAGGCCTGGGGCTGGAACAAGTACGGCACGATCGGCGACGGCACGCTCACGAAGCGCACCTCGCCCGTCACGGTGCAGGGACTCACCGACGTGGTCGAGATCGCGGCCGCCCGGGACCACAGCCTCGCGCTCAAGGCCGACGGCACCGTGTGGGCGTGGGGCTACAACGCCTACGGCAACCTGGGCGACGGCACGTTCACCCAACGCACGACCCCGGTGAAGGTCGACCTGCTCACGAACGTCGTCCATCTCGCCGGCGGGCGCGATCACAGCCTGGCGATCCGCCAGGACGGGTCCGTCTGGGCGTGGGGGTTCAACCAAGGGGGAGAGCTGGGCAACGGCACCAAGGTGAATCGCAACCAGCCCGTCCAGACGAACAACCTCGCCGACGTCGTCGACGTGATCGCGGGCGCGAACCACAGCCTCGCGATCCGGGGCGACGGCACGCTGTGGGCCTGGGGCAAGAACAACTACGGCCAGCTCGGGGACGGCACGAACACGGGCCGCACCAGCCCGGTGCGGGTCACGAGCCTGTCGGGAGTGGCCGAGATCGGCGCGGGACGCCAGCACTCGGTCGCGGTCCTCGACGACGGGACCGTCTGGACGTTCGGCCAGAACGACACGGGCCAGCTGGGCGACGGGACCCTGGCGAACCGCAACCGGCCGGTCCGTGCCACCGGGGTGAACGGAGCCCTCGAGTCCGCCGGAGGACGCGGGTACAGCGTCGTCCTGATCACCTGATCTTCCTCCCCGAGCTCCCCACCCTTAACGCCACCCGCCGGTAGGCTGCCCACCGGAGAGCTCGTCGGGGAACGCCCGGACACGGGTGCGAGAGAGGGAGACGCCACATCGTGAGACGTACGAAGGTCATCGTCGCGGTCGTCGTGGCCGCGGCATCGCTGTCGGCGGCGGTCTACGCCACATCCGGCGGACCGCGCCGGGCGATCGAGCGGCCGGTTCGGGCCCTGGGTCCCGGCGGGAACGCGGAGGCCGACCGGGCGACGGGATCGGGTGGCGCGCCCGCGGTCCCCGTGGCGGGGCCCGTCGCGGTGCCGCATCGGACGAAGCCGCTGGCGCAGCTCACGAACCGACGGCCGACGGTGGTCCCGTGGGTCAAGCGCGAGCTGGGCGCCGAGGCCGATCCGGCGGCCGGCGTCGAGGTGGAGCGCTCGAAGCCGGCGCTCGAAGGGTCCGTGGATCTGAGCCAGGCCGACGGGGCCCTCCAGACCGATCGCGCGGCCACGAGGTTCCCGGCGCCGAGCCTGAGCTTCAAGGGGCTCGGGGCCAGCGCGAACCCCTACCTGCTGGTGCCGCCGGACACGAACGGCGATGTCGGTGGCGGGTACTACCTCCAGATGGTCAACACGGTGTTCGCGATCTACGACGCGACCACCGGGACCAAGGTCGAGGGACCGCTGTTCATGTCCTCCCTGTTCGACGCCGGGACGCAGAAGCTCTGCGCGACCCACGACGACGGCGACCCGGTGGTCGTCTACGACGAGTACGCCGACCGGTTCGTGATCAGCCAGTTCGGACTGAACTTCAACTCCGCGAAGTTCGCGGAGTGCGTGGCGGTCTCGGCCACGAGCGATCCCACCGGTTCCTGGAACGCCTACCAGTTCGCGTACCCGAAGGCGAACGTGCTGAACGACTACCCCAAGTTCGGGGTGTGGCCGGCGGCCAACAACAACGCCTACGTCGCGTCGTTCAACCAGTTCCGGTGCTCGACCAGCATCTGCGACTTCTCGTGGCGCGGTGCCGGTGCGGTCGCCTACGACCGAGCCGCCATGGTCGCGGGCGACCCGGCCGGCCAGGTCTACGTCGACCTCTACGGCGTCGACCAGAACCTGGGGGGGCTGCTCCCCTCCGACGCCGACGGCCCGACGCCGCCGGCGGCCAACACGCCGAACTACTTCGTGCAGGCTGACGCCGACGAATACGGCTACCCCGACGACGCCCTCGAGGTCTGGGAGTTCGACGTGAACTGGAGCGGTACGTCGACGTTCACCGCCCAGAACACCTCGCTGACCACGGCGAACTTCAACCCGTGGATCTGTGGGGCCGGCCGGAGCTACTGCGTGCCCCAGAAGAACTCCCGCACCAAGCTCGACACGGTGAACACCGCCATGATGTTCCGGCTGCAATACCGGAACATGGGCCTGGGCGACGAACGCATGGTCGTCACGCACTCGGTGCGCGGCGCGAAGGGGCAGGCGGGACTGCGGTGGTACGAGCTCCGGGACGCCGGCGGCGGCTGGGGCATCCAGAACCAGGGCACGTACGCGCCCGGCACCACGAAGAGCCGCTGGATGGGGAGCGCGGCGATGGACTCCGCGGGCAACATCGCGATCGGCTACTCGATCTCGAGCGGCGGCATCTTCCCGTCGATCGGCGTCGCGGGCCGCAACGCGACCGCCGCGGCGGACACCCTGGACCTCGGCGAGCGGAAGGTCTTCACCGGCCTCGGCTCCGAGAAGGGAACCTACGGCCGATGGGGCGACTACTCGTCCATGACCGTGGCCGAGGACGGCTGCACGTTCTACTACACGACCCAGTACTACAAGAAGACGAGCCAGTACAAGTGGGCCACGCAGGTCCTGCGGTTCACGATCCCGAGCTGCTGAGGCCGGCTCGATCTCGGCGTCACGACCGCCCCGGGGGCACACCCGGGGCGGTCGCGCGTCCCAGCGTGTGCGCACGCTCGGCGTGTAGCCTCTGACACCTATGCGTGCGACGAAGCTGTTCGCCCCCACGCTCCGCGAGGACCCGGCCGAGGCCGAGATCGCGAGCCATCGCCTGCTCCTGCGCGGCGGGTTCATCCGCAAGCTCGCGGCCGGCATCTACACGACGCTGCCGCTCGGCCTGCGGATGATGCGCAAGATCGAGGCGATCATCCGAGAGGAGATGGACGCCACCGGCGCCCAGGAGATCCGGATGCCGATCGTGCTGCCCGCCGAGCCCTGGAAGCAGACCGGCCGCTGGGAAGCCTACGGCAACGAGATCTTCCGCCTGCAGGACCGTCACGAGCGTGAGTTCCTGCTGGGGCCCACCCAGGAGGAGGTCGTCGCGCCCCTCGTGGCGGGGGAGCTGCCCTCCTACAAGGACCTTCCGGTGAACCTGTATCAGGTCGAGTGGAAGTACCGGGACGAGCGCCGCCCGCGGTCGGGGCTTCTGCGCGGACGCGAGTTCCTGATGAAGGACGCCTACTCGTTCGACCGGGACGAGGACGGGATGCGCGAGTCCTACCGCGTGATGTACGAGGCGTACGAGCGGATGTTCGACCGGTGCGGACTCGACTACGTGATCGTCGCGGCCGACCCCGGCACGATCGGCGGCGGCGTCAACGACGAGTTCATGGCCCTCGCTGACGTGGGCGAGGACCTCTTCGTGCGGTGCGCGAACGGCGACTACCTCGCGGACACCGAGGCAGCCACGCCGCGTGCGCCCGAGCCCGTCGCCACCGACGCGCTGGCGCCGCTCACCGACGTCCACACCCCCGACGCCGAGACGATCGAGAAGGTCGCGGCGCAGCTCGGGGTCGGGGCCGAGCGCACCCTGAAGTGCATCCTGTTCGACGTCGGCGGGGACGTCGTCGCCGTGCTCGTGCCGGGTGACCGCGAGGTCAGCGAGAAGAAGCTCGCGAAGCGGTACTTCCCTGCGGTGGTGAGGCCGTTCGCCGACGGGGACTTCGCCGCGCACGGGTACGCGAAGGGCTACGTCGGCCCCCAAGGGTTCGGCGACGACGTCACGGTGCTGGCCGACCACTCGGTGCGCGGCGGGATCGACTGGGTCACGGGGGCGAACGCGCACGAGCACCACGTCACCGGGGCGAACGTCGGTCGCGACTTCCGCGTCGACGGGTGGGACGATCTCGTCGTGATCCGCGAGGGCGACCGTTGTCCGGTCGACGGCGGCGAGCTCCAGCTGGGCCGATCGATCGTGGTCGGCCACATCTACCAGCTCGGCACGAAGTACTCCGCCCCGCTGGGCACCGGGTTCCAGGACGAAGGCGGCGCGTCACACCCCTACGAGATGGGTTGCTACGGCATCGGGATCTCGCGGATCGCGGCCGCCGTGGTGGAGCAGCGCCACGACGACGACGGCATCGTGTGGCCCAAGGTCCTCGCGCCCTTCGAGGTGGTCGTGGTGCTCGCCACCGCCGACGACGAGGCTACCGTCGCCGAGGCCGAGCGGATCTACGCAGCGCTCATCGCGCGCGGCATCGATGTGCTGCTCGACGACCGGCCCGAGCGCGCCGGGGTGAAATTCGCCGACGCCGACCTGATCGGCTATCCCGTGCAGGTCACGGTGGGCAAGCGGGGCATCGCGGCGGGGACCGTGGATCTGAAGCTGCGCGCGACCGGGGAACGCACGACGGCGCCGCTGGCCGAGGCCGTGGACGCCGTCGCGGCGCTGCTCGACGCCGCGCCGTAGGTGCGCCGAGCGGGTCCTGCGGAACGGTTCCCGGCGCCTCGGCTATACTGACCGGCGTACAGCGAACCGAGAGGTGTGTCCGGAGGTGGGCTCGCGCCCACCTTCTCGTGCGTAGAGGAGGGTCGGAGCCGTGGACGCGGAAGCGCTGGTCAGACCCGTGGTCGAGGCCGCCGGCTACGAGCTCGTCGAGGTGGCGACCGCTCGCGAGGGCGGCACCCGGATCCTCCGCGTGACGGTAGATCGCGAGGCGGGCATCGGCCTGGACGACCTGGGGTCACTGTCCGACCAGGTCTCCCGCGGGCTCGACACGGGTGGCTACGACCCCGGGCCCTACCGGCTCGAGGTGTCGTCGCCCGGGATCGAACGCTCGCTCGCCGGCCCGACGCAGTTCCGCAGGGCGGTGGGGGAGCGGGTGAAGGTCAAGACCGCGGCGCCCGCGACCGGACCGAAGACACACGTGGGCCCGTTGCTGCGCGCCGACGACGAGGGCATCGTGCTCGACGTCGACGGCACGGAGCTGCGCGTCCCCTACGCCGACATCGCGTCGGCGCGCACCGTCGTCGATTGGGACGCCGAACTGAAGAGGAGCAACGCATGAACGCCGAGATGATCGCGGCTCTTCGCGAGCTGGAACGGGAAAAGGGCATCGCCTTCGAGACGATCCTCAGGGGCCTCGAAGAGGCCATGTCGTCCGCCTACAAGACGTGGTGGAAGCAGGAGAATCCCGACGCCGACGACGACTTCGTGAGCTTCCGCGCCGAGATCGACCCGGAGACGGGCGACCTGCGCATGTGGAAGCAGGACCTGGAGGAGATCGACGTTCCCGCGGTCGACGAGGAGTCCGAGCCGACGCTCGAGATGAAGGTCCTCGGTGAAGCCGAGGTCGAGGTCACCGACGACTTCAAGGGCAGGATCGGGGCGCAGACCGCGAAGCAGGTGATCTTCCAGAAGCTCCGCGACGCGGAACGCGAGATGACCTATGAGGAGTTCGCCGGCCGGGAGGGCGACGTCGTCACGGGCATCGTGCAGCAGTCCGAGCGCCGGTACACGCTGCTCGACCTCGGCAAGGTCGAGGCGCTGCTGCCCCAGGGCGAGCAGGTGCCCAGCGAGCCGTACCGCGCCGGCGAGCGCATGAAGGCCTACATCACGGAGGTGCGCCGCGGGACCAAGGGTCCGCAGATCGTGGTGTCGCGTTCTCACCCGGGCCTGCTGAAGTCGCTGTTCGCCCTGGAGGTACCCGAGATCGAGGAAGGCATCGTGGAGATCCGCGCGGTCGCGCGCGAACCCGGCCACCGCTCGAAGATCGCGGTGAGCTCGAACGAGCCCGGCGTCGACCCGGTGGGCGCCTGCGTCGGGCCCAAGGGCTCCCGCGTGCGGATGGTCGTGAACGAGCTGCGCGGGGAGAAGATCGACGTGGTGCCGTGGTCGGATAATCCCGGCGAGCTCGTCGCGCACGCCCTGCAGCCCGCCAAGGTCAAGGAGGTCCGCACCGACGAGACGACCGGCACGGCCCAGGTCATCGTCCCCGACTACCAGCTGTCGCTGGCGATCGGGAAAGAGGGGCAGAACGCCCGGCTCGCGGCCCGGCTGACCGGGTGGCGCATCGACATCAAGTCCGAGACGCAGGCGAGCGAGGAAGCGCGGGCACCTGCGGCCGCGCCCGCCGAGCCTCCCGCGCAGGCTGAGACGCCCGCCGAGCCCGAGTCGCCCGTCGAGGTGCCCGTCGCGGAGCCGGACGCGGTCGAGGCCACGACCACGGAGGCGTAGGCGGGCGTGCCGCACGTGCCCGAGCGCACGTGCGTGGGGTGCCGAACGCAGGCTCCCCGGTCCGCGATGCTGCGGATCGTGCGAGGCGCCGAGCGGGTGACCGTCGACGCCTCCGGATCGGCGCCTGGCAGGGGCGCGTGGGTCCACCGTGAGGGGGACTGCATCGACCGGGCGCTGGGCAAGGGCGGGCTCGCGAGGGCGCTCCGGACCGGCCTGGGCGCAGGCGAACTGGGTAGGCTAAGGGACGACATCGAGACGGGAGCGGCGTGAGGGTTCACGAACTGGCGAAGGAGCTCGGGGTCACCAGCAAGGTCCTGCTGGGGACGCTGGAACAGATGGGCGTGGCGGGAAAGTCCGCTTCGTCCAGCGTGCCCGAGGACCTCGTCCCCCGTCTGCGCGCCTCCGGCGGCAAGCCGACCGAGGCGCCGAAGCGCCGCGAGGTGCTCGAGCCGCCGCCCGCGCCGCGCAAGCCCAAGCCGAAGGCGGCCCCCAAGCCCAAGGTGGCCGCGGCGTCCGCGGTGACCTCGGTCCCCGCGCCGGCGGCCCAGTCCGACGCGGCCCCGGCGATCCCGGCCGCGGCAGCGACGCCCGCACCGACCGCGCCCGCAGCCACGCCGGCGCCCGCCGCGGCAGCGACCCCTTCGGGGTTCGCAGCCCCCACCACCCCCACGCCGCGCCGCCGCCAGCCCAAGCCCGGGCCGGCGAGCCCCGCCGTGCCCACGCTGCAGGTCGTCCGGGGCGCCACCCCGCAGACGATCGCCGAGAAGGTCGGCGCCTCGCCCGCGGACATCGTGAAGATCCTGTTCCTGGCCGGCGAGATGGCCACGGCGACCTCGTCCCTGTCCGACGAGGCGATCGGCCTGGTGGCCGCCGAGCTCGATCTCGAGACCCAGATCGTGGGCATCGAGGACGAATTGGCTGCCGAGGACCTGATCGACGAGGAGGTCGACGAGTCGCTGTTGACCCCTCGCCCTCCGGTCGTGACCGTGATGGGCCACGTCGACCACGGCAAGACCAAGCTGCTCGACGCGATCCGTGAGACCGACGTGGTGGCCGGCGAATTCGGCGGCATCACCCAGCACATCGGTGCCTATCAGGCGCACGTCGGCGACCGGGACATCACGTTCATCGACACACCCGGCCACGAGGCGTTCACCGCGATGCGGGCGCGCGGGGCGAAGGTGACCGACATCGCCGTACTCGTGATCGCGGCCGACGACGGCGTGATGCCGCAGACCCTCGAGGCGCTCGACCACGCCAAGGCCGCGGAGGTGCCGATCGTCGTCGCGGTCAACAAGGTCGACAAGGAAGAGTCCGACCCCAACCGCGTGCGCACGCAGATGGTGGAGCACGGGGTCGTTCCCTCGGAATGGGGCGGCACGGTGGAGTTCGTCGACGTGTCCGCCAAGGCCAAGCTGAACCTCGACACGCTCCTGGAGACGCTGCTGCTGGTCGCCGACCTCGAGGAGCTCAAGGGCGTCCCCACCGGGCGCGCGCGCGGAACCGTGATCGAGGCGCACCTGGACAAGGGCCGCGGGCCCGTCGCGACCGTGCTCGTACAGCGGGGCACGCTCACCGTGGGCGACGCGCTCGTCTGTGGCACGAGCTACGCGAAGATCCGCGCGATGCAGGACGAGTACGGCGCCGCCGTGAAGGAGGCGGGCCCCTCCAAGCCCGTCGTGATCCTGGGCTGGAGCTCGGTCCCGTCCTCGGGCGACGAGTTCCGCGAGGTGGACGACGAACGCGAGGCCCGGCACGTGGCTTCCGAACGCGAGGCGAAGTCCCGCGCGGCCGAGCTCGTGATCAGCCGGCCGCCGACGCTCACCGACCTGCTCCGCCAGGCCGAGCGCGCCGAGATCCCGGAGCTGAACCTGATCGTGAAGGCCGACGTCCAGGGCTCGCTCGGGGCGCTGTCCGACGCGCTCCTGAAGCTTCCTCAGGAGGAGGTGCGCGTCAACATCGTGCGCGCCGCCGCGGGCGCGATCACGCGAGACGACATCTCGCTCGCGATGGCGTCCAGCGCGGTCGTGATCGGCTTCAACGTTCGGCCCGACAAGGTCGCGCGCGAGCTCGCGGAGCAAGAGAAGGTCGACATCCGCCTCTACCAGGTGATCTACGACGCGATCGACGACATCAAGGCCGCCCTCTCGGGCATGCTCAAGCCCGAGGAGCGCGAGAAACTGGGCGGCGAGGCCGAGGTCCGGCAGACCTTCCGGGTCCCCAAGCTCGGTGTGATCGCCGGGTGCTACGTCCGCACCGGCACGATCAAGCGGAACGCCAAGGCACGCCTCGTCCGCGACGGCGTCGTGATCTACCACGGCAAGCTCGGCTCGCTCCGACGCTTCAAGGACGACGCCTCCGAGGTCCGCGAGGGCTACGAATGCGGGATCGGGATCGAGAACTTCCAAGACATCAAGGAAGGCGACGTGATCGAGACCTACGAGGTCGAGGAGATCGCGCGCACGATCTAAGGATCGTCGCGCAGCGGCGGGTAGGCTGGTCCGATGACCCAGGGAGCACGCACCGACCGCGTCGGCGAGGAGTTCCGCGAGATCCTCGCGGAGGAGATCCCCAAGCTGAAGGACCCCCGTGTGGGATTCGTGACGGTGACCGGGGTGAAGGTCTCGCCCGACCTGCATCACGCCTGGATCGCCTACACCTGCCTGGGCTCCGACAAGGAGCGAGCCGCGACGCGGGCGGCGCTCCGATCCGCGCGGCCGCACCTTCGGGCCGCGCTCGGACGACAGGTGCGCATGAAGTACCTGCCCGAGCTCGAGTTCGAGGAGGACACCACCTACGAGCAGAGCGAGCGGATCGAGCGGCTGATCGCCGAGCTGCACCCCCGGGAGGATCGATGACCACGGCAGCGCTCGCCCGCGCGGCCGAGATCCTCGGCGCGGCCGACGAGGTGGCGCTGGCCTGTCACGTGAACCCCGACGCCGACGCCCTGGGCTCGATGTTGGGCCTGGCGAACTTCCTGGAGTCGCGCGGCGTCCGCACGATCGCGTCGTTCCCGAACGAGCCGCTCGTCGCCCCGCGCTGGGCCTCGTGGCTCCCGGGCGCCGATCGGCTGGTCGCGCCCAAGTCGTTCCCGAAGGCGCCGGCCGTGATGGTGACGTGCGACTGCGCGTCGTTCGACCGGCTCGTGTCGCTCGGCCACGCCGCGACGAACGCGGGCGAGGTGATCTGGATCGATCACCATCGCTCGAACGACGGCCTGGGAACCGTGTCGCTGATCGACCCCGCCGCCTCCTCGACCTGCGAGATGGTGTTCCGGCTGATCGACGCGATGGGGGGCGGGATGGGTGCCGACACGGCGATCTGCCTGTACGCCGGTCTGGTCACCGACACCGGCCGGGTCCAGTACGAGGCAACGACCTCGGAGACGCTCCGGGTCGCCGCCGCGCTCCGCGAGCACGAGTTCGACCACGCCGGGCTCGTTCAGGCGCTCTACGAAGATCACCCGCGGGAGTACCTGCGCCTGGTGGGCACGGCTCTCGGGCGGCTGGCCTACGTGTCGGACGCCGACCTCGTCTGGACCTACCTCACGCAGGCCGACCTGCGCGAGGCGGGGGTCCATCCCTCCGACACGGACGATCTGATCGACGTGATCCGTACGGCGCGCGACGTCGACGTGGCCGCGATCGTCAAGCAGCAGAAAGACGGCAGGTTCAAGGTGAGCGTTCGCTCGCGCGGGGGTCACGACCTCGCCGCGATCGCGGCCACGTTCGGCGGGGGAGGCCACCGACTCGCGGCCGGCTACACCTCGTCGTACGGGCCCGCCGAGACGGTGTCGCGCCTGATCGATGCGTTGAAGGGCGAGCCGGTCGCACCGTGAGCGAGCCCGACGGCCTGCTCCTGGTGGACAAGCCGGCGGGCATCACCTCGCACGACGCCGTCGCGATCGTGCGCCGCGCCCAGGCCACGAAGAAGGTCGGCCACGCCGGCACGCTCGACCCGATGGCGACGGGCTTGCTCGTGATGGGGATCGGCCGGGCCACCCGGCTGCTGCGGTTCCTGGGCGACCTGCCCAAGGTGTACGAGGGCACGATGCGGCTGGGGATCGAGACCGCCACGCTCGACGCCGACGGCGAGATCACGCGGGAGCGCGACGTCGAGGTCAGCGAACCGCAGGTGCGGGCCGCGATGGCGGCCCTCGTCGGCGATTCGATGCAGACCCCGCCGGCGTACTCCGCGGTCAAGGTCGGCGGCACGAAGCTGTACGAGGCGGCCCGCAAGGGCCAGACGCTCGAGGCCGCCCCGCGTCCGATCCACGTGGCGACGTTCGACCTGCTGGGCTACGACGGGCGCGACGCCGGGTTCCGGGTCATATGCGGCGGGGGGACGTACGTGCGGGTGCTGGCGGCCGACGCCGGCACCGCGCTGGGGTGCGGCGCCCACCTGACGGCCCTGCGGCGCACCGCGATCGGGCCGTTCGACGTCGCGGAGGCCGCCCCGCCCGACGCGGCCGCGAGGCCGCTCCCGATCGAGCGGGCCGTCGACCACCTGCCGCGCATCGACCTCGAGCCCGAGGAAGCGATCGCCGCCGGGCACGGCCGGATCCTCGGACCGGCCGGCATCGAGGGGCCGTACGGGGTGTTCGGCCCCGACGGGCATCTGATCGGCGTCTGGGAGGACGAGGGAACGAAGGGCCGCCCGCAGGTCGTGCTGCCTCCGCTCGACCGCTAACGAGGGGCCGCTGCTAGCCTGGGCCGATCGTCAGGGGGGAGGCATCGTTGGGGTCGGAGCACGGGTCGGCGGCGCAAGCGGCCGACGGGGAAGGCACGCCGGAACACGGCCACGACGCACGCGTGAAACGCATCCTCGGCGGGATCGTGTCACTCGTCATCGTCGTCGGCATCTTCGGGTTCGCGATCCCGAAGGTCGCCGACTACGGGGCCGTGTGGGACGCGATGAAGACGATGACGCCGGTGGAGCTCGGCACGCTCTTCCTGGCGATGATCTTCAACCTGTTCACGTACTGGTGGGCGAACATGGCCGCGCTCCCGGGCCTGCGGCTGTGGCCCGCCGCGGTCCTCACCCAGACCACCACCTCGGTCGCCAACACGATCCCCGGTGGAGGCGCGATCGCCGTGGGGCTCACGTACGCGATCCTGCGATCCTGGGGGTTCTCGGGCACCGACACGGCCCTCTACGTGGGGGTCACCGGCACGTGGAACATCTTCGCCAAGCTCGCGCTGCCGGTCATCTCGATCGCGATCTTGGTCCTGGCCGGGGAGAGCAGCGGCGCCTACGTCACGGCCGCGGTCGTGGGGGTGGTTGTGCTCGCGGTCGCGGTCGCGCTGCTGGCGGCGGTGTTCTCCAGCGAGCGGCTCGCGCGCCGGATCGGGACCACGATCGGCGCGGTGATCGGGTTCATGACGAAGCCGTTCCGCCGGGGCAAGCCGGCGATGTCCGAGATGGGGGAGGCCGCGGTACGCTTCCGCCGGGACACGATCGGGCTGGTGGCCCACCGGTGGATCCGCCTCACCTTCTTCACGATCGTGAGCCAGCTCGCGCTCTTCCTGGTCCTGCTGCTCGCGCTCCGGCACATGGGCATCGATGAGGCCGAGGTGAGCGCGGCCAGGGTGTTCGCCGTCTACTCGTTCAGCAGGCTGCTCTCCGCCGTGCCGCTCACGCCCGGCGGGGTGGGCGTGATCGACCTGGGCTACGTGGGCGGGCTCACGGCTGGCATCCCCGAGGCCGATCACCCCGAGATCGTCGCCGCCGTCCTGATCTTCCGGCTGCTCACGTACGGGATCCAGATCCCGCTCGGGGGGTTCACGTACTTCGTCTGGCTCAAGCGTTCGAGCTGGCGTCGGAACGGAGCCGACGAAGCGAGCGCGGACGGATCCGCGGACGCGGCCGGGGGCCGGGCCTAGGCAGAATCCGCGGGGACCCCGGCCTGCGCGCGCGCCTCCGGGTCCTGGGGGTCGATCTCGTCGGGCGGCGGCGCGCCCTCGATCCTTCGGTCCATCAGGGCCAGGACGGCCGCGATCGTGAGCGCCACGCCCGCGCCCAGACACACCCCGGCGAACGCGTCCGAGAGCCAGTGCGCGTTCAGGTAGACGCGTGAGAGTCCCATCAGGAACGCGAAGCCGGCGGCGACCCACTCCCACACCCGCCGCCGGTGCCCGGCCGGCAGGAAGGCGATCACGAGGGAGATGCCGACCGCGGCACCCGCGACGGAGTGACCCGATGGGAACGAGCTCCCACCTGTGGTCACGAGGGCAGCGGAGGGCCGCGCGCGACCGACCCCGGCCTTCAGCACCGTGAGCAAGATCTCGGAGACGAGCCACGTGGCGGCGAACGCGATCGCGTGCCGGTACCGGCGCAGTACGAAGACGAGCGCCAGCAGCGCCAGCGCGCGGAACGGGATGTTGAAGGCGCCGCCCCCCACGATGTTCAGCACGCGCGCCAAGAAGGTGAGGACCGGGTTCCGGATCTGCTGCATCGTGTCGAACGCCGCTCCGTCGAGCCGCCCGATCGGTGCGAACGCCGTATCGGGGGCGACCCGCTGCGCCTGCGATCCGACCGCGGCAACCAACACGGCCGTGGCGCCCAGGAGCGCCAGGCCCGAGGTCAGGCCGAAGTAAGGCCGGTGCAGCAGTGGCCGGTGCGGGCGGGATCCCTTCGCAAGGGTGGGTTCGGTGGGTGCGGACATCGAACGGGATGCTACCCCGCTGTCCCTCACTTCAAGCATCGTCGCGTCGGGTAGCCTCAGCGCCATGCAGCTCGTGCGGGGTTCCGAAGCCCTGCCCCGGTCAGACGCGCCCTCGGTCGTGACCGTCGGGTTCTTCGACGGCGTCCACCTGGGCCACCGGGCGGTGTGCGACACGACCGTGGCGCGTGCCCGCGCGCGCGGCGTCCGCTCCGTGGCCGTGACGTTCGACCGGCACCCCCGCGAGATCCTCACGCCGGGCCAGGAGCCACGGCTCCTGACGACCGTCGAGCGCAAGGCGGCCCTCATCGGGGATTCCGGGATCGACGTGCTCCTCGTCCTCGAGTTCACGCCCGAGTTCTCGCGCGTGCCGGCGGAGGCCTTCGTGGCCGAGGTGCTCGTCGACGAGCTGCACGCGGTGCATGCCGCGATGGGAGCGAACTTCACGTTCGGCTACAAGGCGATGGGCACGGTCGCGGCCCTCCAAGACATCGGCGCCCCGCTCGGCCTCACCGCCGAAGCCGTCCCGCTGCTCGAGGTGGACGGCCGCACAATCTCGTCGACGTCGGTGCGCGAGGCGCTGTCCGCGGGCGACCTCGCCTGGCCGCTGGTGGCCCTCGGCCGTCGGTGGCGGCTCGACGGCGAGGTGATCTCGGGCCACGGGCGTGGCAAGGGCCTCGGGTTCCCGACGGCGAACCTGCGCACCTGGCCGCGGCTCCTCCTGCCGGGGCAGGGCATCTACGCGGGGGTCGCGGAGCTGGGCGGCCGGCGGTACCGGACCGCGATCGATGTCGGCACGAACCCCACCTTCGGCACCGAGCCGCTGCACACGGAGGCCTTCCTGCTCGACTACGAGGGCGACGACATCCGCGGCCAGCCGCTCTCGATCGAGTTCTGGGAACGCCTGCGGGACGAGGTCAGGTACGAGTCCGTCGACGAGCTGGTCGTCGCGATCGCGGCCGACGTGGACCGCACGCGGGCGCTGGTGCCCGACGAGGCGGTCAGCTAAGCCGCCCCGTCGGCCTCCGGGTCGCGCACGAGGTGCCAGGCGACGACCGCCATCGCCCCGACCGGCACCGAGATGCCCACCCGCTGGACGATCCCGTTGCCCGGGCGGGTCACGTCGCGGGCGAAGATCGCCATCAGACCGGCCGAGGCGGCGACCGACGCGACCAGGGGACCCGAGAGCCGCCGCCAGCCGGGCTCCCGGGTGAACCGCCGGGCGAGCGCCAGCATCGCGGCGACCCCCGAGACCTGCCCCATCACCGAGGCGAGATCGTGTCCGTCGTTGCGCCAGGACTGCCGCCGCCAGGACTCCCCGGGCGCGGGGAAGTTCGACATCCGGTCGCGCCGAAGCAGCCCGGCCGCGATCGTCGCGACCCCGGACACGCCCAGGAGCAGCGGTCCGGGTCCCGGCCGCCTGGGGCCGGCGAGGCGACGGTCGAGCTGCGAGGCGAACACGATCGTGCCCGCGCCGAGCGCTACGAAGCCCGCGGTCATCACGCGCGGGTCCCGCGCGTCGGGCGCGGCGAGCCCGCTGATGTGCTCGTTCGCGATCGAATAGCCGGGCTGGCGCGCGGTCGCGAACGCCCAGGCGGCGGTGAAGGCCGCGGGGCCGACGAGGCCACAGGCCGCGCGCAGCCGGGCCGCCGTGGTTCCCATGCAGGCCATCGTAGCCGCCCGCCCGAGGGCGCCCGGGGTCACCGCCGCGCTCCCGCTGGTAGCCTAAGAAACCGACCATGACGACACTCACCAAAGACGAGAAGACCCAGATCATCACGGAGTACGCGCGCACCGACGGCGACACCGGCTCTGCCGACGTCCAGATCGCGGTGCTGACCAAGCGTATCGCCGACCTCACCGACCACCTCAAGACCCACAAGCACGACCACGCGTCGCGCCGTGGCCTCCTACAGATGGTGGGCCGTCGACGCCGGCTGCTCGACTACCTCAAGCGTGAGGACATCGAGCGCTACCGCGCCCTCATCGCGCGGCTCGGCCTCCGCCGGTAGCGACGACGATCCCCGCCGACGCCCGGAGGCGCCGGCGCGCGAGGAGTGATGCCCACGACCCACTGATCCGCACCACCGGAGGTGGGAACCAACCGCGGTCGGTTATCAGTAGCGAGCTCCCGGACTTCGTGCCCGGAGGCCCACCACTGAGAATCGGCCGAACCCACCCCCTCCATCCCGTGCGCGGGCGACCGCCCCGCACAACAGTCTTCACGAGGAGGAATGGCCGATGGCCACCACCACCCAGTCCCGAGAGATCGGGACCCGCACCATGACCTTCGAGACGGGCAAGATGGCCCGCCTCGCCGACGGCGCCGTCATGGTGACCTACGGCGAGACCCAGGTGCTCGGCACCTGCGTGCGCAGCGCCCCCCGCGAGGGGATCGACTTCTTCCCGCTCACGATCGATGTCGAAGAGCGGATGTACGCGGCCGGCAAGATCCCCGGCAGCTTCTTCCGGCGCGAGGGCCGGCCGTCAGAGACGGCGATCCTCACCTGCCGCCTGACCGACCGGCCGCTCCGCCCGACCTTCAAGGACGGGTTCCGCGACGAGGTCCAGGTGGTCATCACCGTGCTCGGCGTCGACGGTGAAAACCCGTACGACGTCCTCGCGATGAACGCCGCGTCGGTGGCGACCTGCCTGGCCGGCCTGCCGTTCGACGGCCCCGTCGGCTCGGTGCGCATGGGCCTGATCGACGGCGCCTGGGTTACCAACCCGACCTTCCAGGAGGTCGAGGAGGCCACGTTCGACGTGGTCGTGGCCGGTCGTCGCAACGACGCCGGCGAGATCGACGTCTTGATGATCGAGGGCGAGGCGCCCGACAACACCTGGGAGCTGCTCGCCTCCGGCGCCGCCGCACCGACCGAGGAGACCGTGGCCGAGGGTCTCGAGGCCGCCAAGCGGGCGATCGCCGACCAGATCGACTTCCAGCAGGCGTTCGTCGACGCGGCCGGCGTCACCGAGCAGACCTGGGAGCCCCGCCCGCTCTACGGCGAGGACCTCTACGAGATCGTGGCCGGCTTCGCGAAGGACCGTCTGGGCGAGGCGATCGTGCCCGACAAGGCCGAGCGTGAAGCCAAGCTCGACGCGCTCAAGGCCGAGACCAAGGAGCACACGGCCGCACAGCTCGGCGAGGCAGCCGCCGACCGCATGAGCGAGTTCGGCGCCGCGTGGAAGCAGGTGCAGAAGAAGGTCATGCGTAAGCGCGTGATCGACGAGGGCATCCGCATGGACGGGCGCACGCCCACCGAGATCCGGCCGCTGTCGGCCGAGGTCGGCGTCCTCACCCGGGCGCACGGCTCGGCGCTGTTCAGCCGCGGCGACACGCAGGTCCTGAACATCACGACGCTCGGGATGCTGCGCATGACACAGATGATCGACACCCTCGACCTCGAGGATGGCAAGCGGTACATGCACCACTACAACTTCCCGCCGTTCTCGACCGGTGAGACGGGCCGCGTGGGCTCGCCTCGCCGCCGCGAGATCGGCCACGGAGCGCTCGCCGAGCGCGCCTTGATCCCGGTGGTGCCCAAGGACGACGAGTTCCCGTACGCGCTCCGACTCGTGTCGGACGTACTGTCCTCGAACGGCTCGACGTCGATGGCCTCGGTCTGCGGCTCGACGCTCTCGCTGATGGACGCGGGGGTGCCGATCAAGGCGCCGGTCGCCGGCATCGCGATGGGCATGATCGCCGACGAGGGGCAGTACGTCACCCTTACCGACATCCTGGGCGCCGAGGACGCGCTCGGCGACATGGACTTCAAGGTCGCCGGCACCCGTGAGTTCGTCACGGCGATCCAGCTCGACATGAAGGTCACCGGGCTGCCGGGCGAAGTGCTCGCCCAGGCGTTGAAGCAGGCGCGCGACGCTCGCTTCCAGATCCTCGACGTGATGGAGGACGCGATCGCCGCTCCGCGCGACGAGGTGAATGCCAAGGCGCCGCGGATCATCTCGATCCAGATCCCGATCGACAAGATCGGCGAGGTGATCGGACCCAAGGGCAAGCGGATCAACGAGATCATCGCGCTCACCGGGGCCGACATCGACATCCAGGACGACGGCACGGTGCACATCGGCTCGAGCGAGGGCGGTGCGGGCGCCGACGAGGCGGCACGGATGATCGACGACATCGCCAACCCCCGGCCGGTGCTCGTGGGCGAGACCTACGACGGCATGGTGGTGAAGACGACGACCTTCGGGGCGTTCGTGAACCTGGTGCCGGGACGCGACGGCCTGGTCCACATCTCGAAGCTGGGACGGGGCAAGCGCCTGTCCAGCGTCGAGGAAGCCATCAAGGAGGGCGACAAGATCTCCGTGCTGGTCGAAGACGTCGACTCGCAGGGCAAGATCAGCCTGAAGCCGGTCGGCGAGGAGTGGGCGATCCCCGAGGGCCAGGCAGATGAGTCCGGCGGCGGGCGACGCGACAGCGGCGACCGAGGCGGACGTGGCGGTGGCGGTGGCCGTGACCGAGGTGACCGGGGCGACCGCAGCGGCGGCGGCGACCGTAGCAGTGGCGGCGGACGCGACCGTGAACGGGGCCGTCGGTTCCGCGACGAGCCGGCCGGTGGCCAGGGCGGCGACGCCCCGGTGCACGCCGAGGCACCCAGCGGCGACGCGCCGAGCGCCGAGTAGCGCACCCGATGCCCATCGCGAGGACCGAGTTCGGCTCGGGCCTGCGGGTCGTGACGGAGCGGATGCCAGGCGTCCGCTCCGTCTCGATCGGCTTCTGGGTGCTGGCGGGCTCGCGCGACGAGGCCCCCCGCATCAGCGGCTCGAGCCACTTCCTCGAGCACCTGCTGTTCAAGGGCACCGGATCGCGCAGCGCGCAAGACATCGCCGAGCACTTCGACGCGGTGGGCGGCGACGTGAACGCGGTCACGGCCAAGGAGTACACGTGCTTCTACGCGCGCGTGCTCGACCGTGACCTCGAGATGGCCGTGGACCACCTCGCCGACATGCTGCAGCACAGCGTGATCCGCAAGGCCGACCTCGATGCCGAGCGCCAGGTGATCCTGGAAGAGATCAACATGCACGAGGACTCGCCCGAAGACGTCGTGCACGACGTGTTCACCGAGGCGCTCTGGCCCGATCACCCGCTGGGGCGCCCGATCCTGGGCACCGCCCGGACGATCGGCGACGCCACGCCGGCGCGGGTCAAACGGTTCTACCGGCAGCATTACGTGCCGGGACACTTCGTGGTCGCGGCCGCCGGGAACGTCCGTCACGACGAGCTCGTGCGGATGCTCGAAGCACGCATGGACACGGGCCGCGAGCTCCCGCCCGGCGAAGCCTCTCCGTGGAACGTGCGCGCCGCCGGAACGCCGCCGCACGCATCGGGCGACGACCTGATCAAGCGACGAAAGACCGAGCAGGCGCACATCTGCCTGGGCACCGACGGGCTCGCGCGCACCGACCCCGACCGGTTCGCCTTCACGATCGTGAACACGGCCCTGGGCGGGGGGATGTCGTCGCGGCTCTTCCAGGAGATCCGGGAGAAGCGCGGGCTCGCGTACTCGGTGTACAGCTATCACGCGCAGTACACCGAGGCGGGCCAGTTCACCGCCTACGCCGGCACGACACCGAGCCGCGCGCAGGAGGTCGTGGGGCTCCTCCGCCGTGAGCTCGAAGACATCCGCGACGGCGGCCTCACCGACGAGGAGTTCGCGCGCGCGAAGGGCCACGTCAAGGGCTCGATGGTGCTCGCGCTCGAGGACCCGGGAGGCCGCATGAGCCGGCTCGGGAAGTCCGAGATCTCCCACGGCGAGATCCTCAGCGTGGACCAGACCCTGCGCAGGGTTGAGCGGGTCACCCTCGACGATGCGCGCCGGGTGGCCGCGAGGGTACTGTCGCAGCCGATGACGCTCACCGTGCTCGGGCCGTTCGGCGTGAACGCCTTCCGCGAGGTCATGACGTGATCCGCGTCGGGGTGGTGGGCGCCACCGGCCGCATGGGCCGGGAGGTCTGCCGGGCCGTCGCGGCCGACCCCGAGCTGGCCCTGGTGGCCGCCATCTCTCGGTCCGCGGCGGGACGTTCGCTTGCCGATGAGGTCGGCCTCGAGGGCGACGAGGGGTCGGTGAGGTTGGCCGACCGGCTGGAGGCTCTCGTCGACGCCGAGGTCGAGGTGCTCGTGGACTTCACCGCCCCCGCGCACGCCCCCGAGCACGTCGCCTGGGGGATCGACCACGGCATCCACGTGGTGGTGGGCACCACCGGCTTCGAGATCGACGACGCGTGGCGCGAGGCGCCCGTGGGCGTCGTGGTCGCGCCGAACTTCGCGATCGGGGCCGTGCTCCTGATGCGGTTCGCCGAGCAGGCGGCGGCGCACCTGCCGTCGGCCGAGGTGATCGAGCTCCACCACGACCAGAAGGCCGACGCCCCCAGCGGCACCGCCCTGCTCACCGCCCGAAGGATCGCGGCCGCTCGCGGCGACGCGCCTCCGGCACCGGCGGGCGACGACGCGCACCCCGGTGCCCGTGGGGCCGACGTCGACGGGGTCCGCGTCCACTCGGTGCGCCTGCCCGGGCTGGTCGCGCACGAAGAGGTGCTCTTCGGCGGGCAGGGCCAGACGCTGACGATCCGTCACGACTCCACCGACCGAACCTCCTTCATGCCGGGGGTGCTGCTCGCTATCAAGGCCGTGGCCGGGCGCCCGGGCCTCACTGTGGGGTTGGACGAACTCCTGTGACCAGGGTCCTCGCGGCCGTCGTGGCGCATCCCGACGACGACACGTTCGGCTGCGCGGGAACCGTCGCCCTCCACGCCGACGATCCCGACTTCCGGTTCGTGCTGATCCACGTCACGAGCGGTGAGGCCGGCCGCATCGCCGATCCCGCGCTCGCGACGCGCCTGACGCTCGGCGCGGTGCGTGAGGAGGAGGACCGGCGTTCCTGGGTCGCCTTGGGACGCACGCCCGACCGTCACGAGTTCTTCCGCTACCCCGATCACCGGGTCCAGGACGAGCCGTTCGATGCGCTGGTGGATCGCATCGCGACGGTGCTCCTGGCCGAACGCCCCGACGTGGTGATCACCTTCGGGCCCGACGGGATCACCGGCCATCCCGACCACATCGCCACCGGGAGGGCCGCGACTGTGGCGTTCCACCGTGTCCGGGAGGGCGGTCGGGGCCGGGGGCTGCGGCGGCTCCTGCATCAGGCGATCCCGCAGTCGATGCTCGACGAGTGGAACCGCCGGCTCGTGGCGTCGGGCAAGGACCCGATCGATCCCACGCAGCTCTACCAACCGCGCGGTGTGCCCGACGAGACGATCGGCGTGCGCGTCGATTGCTTTTCCGTCGTCGACCGCAAGCTCGCCGCGCTCGCGGAGCACGCGACGCAGGCAGGCGACATGGGGGACATGGAAGAGGACGAGCGGCGCATGGCCATGGCGTGGGAGAGCCACGTGGTCGCCTGGCCCGAGCGCGCGCCCGGCGATCCGGTGTGGGCCGACGTGTTCGACGGGCTCTGATCGAGCCGTCCCTAGCAGGTCGCCGCCCCGTGCCGCAGCTCGGTGACCGAGACGGCGCCGTCGTCACCCCGAGCCACGAGGATCCCTTCCAGCTCGGCCATGGGCGAGACCTCGGACCCCGTCAGCCCGAACGCGGCCCGCTCCACCAGCGGGGTGTGGCTGATCGCGAGACCGCGGCCGCCCTCGGGGAGCTGATCGAGGAGCGCCCGGACGCCGGCGGCCATGCCCTCGGGGCTTCCGCCGCTCGCGTCCTGGCCGCCGAGACCCGGCACCACTGCGTGGTCCGGCAGCTGCTGGCCGGCTCCCCGCAGGAACCACGCCGCGGTCTCGGCGGCACGCTGCGCCGGTGAGACGTACACCGCGTCGTATCCGACCCCCGCGGCACCGGCGGCTCGGCCCGCGTCCTCGGCCGCCGCGCGGCCCGTCTCCGACAGCCGATCGGCCGCAGGATCGCGTCGCGCATGGCGCCGCAGCTCGAGCTCGGTCACGAGGGTCTCCTCCGGGTCGGTTCGCGTATCATGCCGCAACCGTGCGCATCCGAACCCGTTCCGTGGCGTCCCTGTTCGTCTTGCTGGGCCTGTCGGCGGCCGCGTGCACCGGCGGCGGCGAGCCCTCGCCGACCCCCACGACGGCCTCGTCGGAGCCCGGATCGGGCGTCGTCACCACCTCCGAGGACGTGACCTACGTGCCGGGTGCCTTCGAGTACCGGTTCAACGACATCACGGCGACGTTCACCCTCGACGGGTCCACCGGCACGCTCTCGGTGAAGAACGCATCGGGAGCCGAGCTTGGCGACCCGGACATGTACGTGCTGGGCATCGACGACAAGCGCTACGAGGGGACCGTCACGTCGCCGCTCGCCACGCCCGACGGGAGCGAGAGCGAGTTCGAGGTGACCTTCCCCGCAAAGGTGACGTCCGAGTCGATCGGGCTGCTCGTCCTGCTGTTCGGCGGGAAGAACTACGGCGCGATGGCGCCCACCCCCCAGGCCTGACCGGCGCGTCGCGCCCGTCTTGCGCGTGGGTTGCGCCTCCCGTACACTCCGCCACTCACGCCGACCGGGAGGGGTTGCGATGGCTCGCCGCACGTCCGTCGTCGCATTGGTCGCCGCGCTCTCGCTGCTCGGGCCCACGGCCGCGACCGCCGGACCCCGGGTACCGGCCTGGGCCACGCGAGGATCGCGCACCGGGGGCCCCGCGCCCGCCGCAACCGCCCCGGGCCCCGGCTTCTCGATCTCCCGCGGTGATGGGAACGACACCGCGGGTCCGCTCGACCTGCGTTCGATGAAGATCAGCCGGGGCCGGACCAAAGACACGATCTCCCTCACCGCGGTCCGCCCCGTCTTGAACGCCGACATCGATCCGAACGACGCCGGGAACTTCGCGGTCTTGATCGACGTGAACGACAACCGGAAGTTCGATTACGGGCAGTACGTGTACTTCTACGCGGGCAAGCTCCGAGGCGTGCTGGTGAACCTTGCCACGAACAACGTCGTCGACCGGACGGCGCCCACCTCGCGGGTGAACGCCACCACGTTCCGCACCGTGATCCAGCGGACCAAGATCCACAGCCCGGGGACCTACCGGTCCGCGGTCTTCAGCTACTTCGATGCCGCTCCGTGCAGCCGCCGGGATCCCTGCAGCGACTCGATCCCCGACACCTTCCCGCTGATCCCGCTCGACCACAAGGCGCCCTCGGTCGACGTCACGAACCTCGACGCGTACGCGAACGATGCCAGCGCCACCCTGACCACGCCCGTCGACTTCACGTTCTCCGACGACAAGTTCGGGACGGAGGTGAAGACCTGGCTCGTGCAGCGCCGGGAGGTCGGCGCGAGCACTCCCTGGGAGGGCGTGAAAAGCGGCCAGATCCAGAACCCGACGGTGAACGTTCCGGGCGACGAAGGCGCCACCTATCTGGTCCGGGTGGTGGTGGTCGACAAGCAGAAGAACAAAAAGGTCTCGAAGAGCGAACGAACGACGTTCGCGATGGACGACCGCAACGCGGCGGTCACCTACGGCGGCGCCACGACCCAGGGCTCGCCCGCCGGCTCCTTCCTGTCGACCACCACGTCCGTTGCCACCGGGGGGACGACCACGTTCGCCTTCTCGGGCACGTCGTCGTTCTGCGTCGTCGGGGGACCGGTGTCCACGGGTCAGACCGCCGACGTCACGGCGACGCTCGACGGGAGTCCGACCTCGATCGGCTCGGAGACCGACGCGACCGCGGCGCGCGCGCGGATCAGCTGCCTGACGGGCCTGACCGTCGATGCGCACACCCTGGTGCTCACGGTCACGTCGGCGGAGAGCTACGTGATCGACGGGTTCTACGTCTAGCCGAACACGTCAGCGATCGGTGCGGCTCGCGGGCTCGCTCTCGCCGGCCTGCCAGCGCGCGAGCACGAAGAGCAGGTCGCTGAGGCGGTTCAGGTAGCGGCGCACCTCCGGGTTCACTTCGCGTCCGGCATGCTCCATCGCGACCACCGCCCGCTCGGCCCGTCGCACGATCCCGCGGGCGATGTCGATCGTGGCGCTGGCCGGGTTCGCCCCCGGCACGATGAACACCTCGGGGAGGGGGCGAAGCTCGACGAGGTCGTCGATCCGGCGCTCGAGGCGCCTCGTCATGCGCTCGGTGACCAGGGACACCTCTGGGGTGAGCTTGGCGCGTTCCTTGGGATTGGTCGCGAGGTCGGCACCGACCACGAACAGCTCGCGCTGCAGCGTGAGCAGGTCCGTCGCCATCGTCTCGTCCTCGGTCAGGGCGCGGGCGAGCCCGAGGGCCGCCACGGCCTCATCGGTGGTGCCGTAGGCGTCGGTGGCGAGGTCGTCCTTGCGGATGCGGCCGCCGTACAACAGGCCCGTGGTGCCGTCGTCGCCGGTCGTGGTGTAGATGCGGGGCATCGGCGGCTAGCATAGGGCGGAACGCGCTGCCCGACCCGGACGGCGTGGAAAGGGGTGGCGCCGATGGCCGGCAGGTTCGGATCCGTGGTGACCGCGATGGTCACGCCGTTCAGGCAGGACCACACGGTCGACCTGGACGGCGCCCAGGAGCTCGCCTCATGGCTGATCGTCAACGGCTCGGACGCGATCGTCGTGGCCGGGTCCACCGGCGAGTCGCCGACCCTCACCCACGCCGAGAAGGCCGAGCTCTTCAGGGTGGTCGGCGAGGCGATCCGCGGTCGTGGCAAGCTGATCTGCGGGGCGGGGACCTATTCCACCGCCGAGACCCTCGAGCTCACACAGGCCGCCGAGGACGCCGGCGCCGACGGGCTCCTCGTGGTCACGCCGTACTACAACAAGCCGCCCCAGCGCGGGCTCATCGCGCACTTCGAGCGCGTGGCCGACGCCACCGAGCTTCCGATCATCGCCTACAACATCCCGGGTCGCACGGCCACGCGCATCGAACACGAGACGATGCTGCAGCTCTCGCACAAAGCCAACATCGTGGCGGTCAAGGACTCGACCGGGGACTTCCAGGCGATCTCCCGACTGATCGCGGAGGCACCCGACGGGTTCGAGGTCTATTCGGGCGACGACTGGGCCGCCTTCGGCTACGTCTGCCTGGGCGCGGTCGGGGTCATCAGCGTCGCGAGTCACCTCGTGGGGCCGCAGATCCGCCAGATGATCGAGCTGATCGAAACCGGCGACGTGCCGGCGGCGCGCAAGATCCACGAGGCGCTCAGCCCGCTCTACAACGCGTTGTTCGTCACGTCGAACCCGATCCCGCTCAAGGCCGCCCTGGAGATGGTCGGGCGCCCCGCGGGGCCGGTGCGTCTGCCGCTCGTCCCGGCGACGGCGGAAGAGCGCGAGCGGGTCCGCAAGGCACTGGAGGACGCCGGTCTCCTCTGAGGCGGCTGGCGCCGCGCCCGTCAAGGTCGTCTTCCTGGGAGGCGTCGGCGAGGTCGGTCGCAACATGGCCTGCATCGAGGTCGACGACCGGATCCTGATCGTCGACGTCGGGCTCTCGTTCCCCTCCGGGGATATGCCCGGCATCGACCTCGTCCTGCCCGATTTCGACTACATCAGGCGCAACGCCGACCGGGTCGAGGCGATCGTGCTCACGCATGGTCACGAGGACCACATCGGGGCGCTCACCTATCTGCTCCGCGAGATCGACGACGTGCCCGTCTACGGCACGCCCTTCACCCTGGAGCTGCTGAAGGGCAAGCTCGAGGAGCATCGGGTGGCCGATCGCTGCGAGCTCCACATCGCGGTCCCGGGGGAGGGCGCCACCGTCGGGCCCTTCACGATGCGATTCCTGCGCGTGACGCACTCGATCCCGGACGGCATGGCAGTGGTGGTCGACACGCCGTACGGCGCGATCCTGCACACGGGCGACTTCAAGATCGACCAGACACCCCTCGACGGCCGCCCCACCGACCTGCACGGCCTCGCCGAGGAGGCGAGTGGGCGCGGCGTGCACCTCCTGCTCAGCGACTCGACGAACGCCGAGGAGGCCGGGTACACGACGAGCGAGCGATCGGTAGGGCCGGTGGTCGCCGACATCGTGGCGAACGCCCCCGAGATCGTGGTGGCGGCCTGCTTCTCGAGCCACATCCACCGGGTGCAGCAGATCGTAAACGCCGCCCGCGCGAGCGAGCGGGTCGTGGCCTTCCTGGGCCGCTCGATGCTCAACTCCGTGGCCGCGGCGCGGCGCCTCGGGTATCTCCAGGTCGATGACCGCGACGTGATCGACATCTCCGAGGTCGCCGACATCGACCCGGGTCGCGTCGTCGTGATCTGCACGGGCAGCCAGGGAGAGCCCTTCTCGGCGCTCTCGCTGATGGCCCAGCGCCAGCACAAGTGGGTGAAGCTCCAGAAGGGCGACACCGTCGTGCTCTCGTCGTCGCTGATCCCCGGGAACGAGCCCGCGATCCACCGCGTGGTCGACGCGCTCTACCGGACCGGCGCCGACGTCTTCCACATGCCGGCCGACGCCGTGCACGCGAGCGGCCACGCTGCCGCCGAGGAGCTCCGCCTGATGCTCTCGCTCGTGAAGCCGCGGTGGTTCATCCCGATCCACGGCGAGCGGCGGCACCTGCAGCATCACGCCCGCTTGGCCGAAGAGGTCGGGATCCCGCACGACCACGTGATCATCTGCGAGGACGGCGACGTCGTGGAGGTGGGGGAGCGGGTCGAGAAGGTCGACCGGGTCCAGGCCGGCATGACGTTCGTCGACGGGTTGGGGATCGGCGACGTGGGCACCGAGGTGCTGCGCGACCGCCGGAAGCTCTCGGGCGACGGCGTGGTGGTCGTGGTGGTGACGGTCGACTCGCAGACTGGCGAGCTCGTGAGCGGTCCCGACATCGTGAACCGCGGCTTCGTGCACGAGGAGACCTCGGGCGACATCTTGGAAGAGGCCCGCGTGCGCGTCGTCGACGCGATCCGCGGCACCGCCGAAGCCCATGTGGTCGATCCCTCGGCGCTCCAGCAGGACATCAGGCGGGTGCTCGGCCGGTACTTCAACGAGGTGACGCAGCGCAAGCCGGTGATCCTGCCGGTCGTCATGGAGGTGTAGGGGCTCCGCCAATGATCCGGCCCCCGCGTGCGGGGTTGCTTGCCTCCTCCTCAGAACCCGTCAGACTTACGGGTCTATGGCGACGAAAACTTCCCCGTCGCGGCGTTCGTCGTCGCGCGCTTCATCCCGTACCTCGTCCAAGCGGAAGCCGGCGGCGACCCGGCGCGCCGCGCCCAGGAGGTCCGCGCCCAAGAAGCCCGAGCGCACGCCGACCCGGCAGATCCTCTCGCCGCACGCGCGCGACGCGGCCGGCATCGGTCTGGTCGTGCTTGCGCTGCTCGCCGTCCTCGGCGTGTGGCTCGAGTCCGCCGGGCCGGTCGGCAGGGGTCTCTCGTGGCTGCTGCACGGGAGCTACGGGGTCGCTGCGATGCTGTTCCCGATCGTCGGCGTCTACTGGGGGATCGTCCTCCTCCGCGACGTCGCGCCCGAAGACCGGGTCCGCATGTTCATCGGCTTCGTCGTCCTCACGATCGGAGCGCTCGGGATCGTCTCGCTCGCGCGCGGCAACCCGAGCCCGTTCGCCGGCTACGACGCCACGAAGAAGCTCAACGGTCTTTCCGAGGCCGGAGGGCTCGCCGGGGCGATCGCCGCGTACCCGATGTCCAGGGTGATCTCCGATATCGGAGCCGGGATCGTCTGCACCGGGCTCGCCGTGCTCGGGCTCTTGATCTTCACGGGCACGCCCGTCTCGGCGGTCCGCGACAAGCTCCGCGAGCTCCGCGTTCCGCTCGACGAGCCGCAGACCGCTCAGGTGCTGGTCCCCGACCCGGAGCCCGAGCACGAGCACAAGGCCAAGCGGCGGTCCCGGATGAAGGAGGCGCTCGGGCTGGGCGACGAGCCGCCGGCCGAAGCGGTCGTCGTGCTGCCCGACACCGACGCGATCGAGCCGATCACCGCCGAGGAGCCCGCCGCGCCGAAGAAGGCGTCGAAGCCGCAGATGGTGACCACCTCCCAGGGCCCCTACCAGCTGCCGCCGCTCGACCTGCTGCGCACGGCCCCGCCATCGACCGCCGACGGCTCGCACGAGATCGAGGTCACGCGGGCGCTCGGCCACACCCTCCTCACGTTCGGGGTCGACGCGAAGGTGGTGGCCGCCCATCGCGGCCCCACCGTGACGATGTACGAGGTCGAGGTCGCGAGCGGCACGAAGGTCAACAAGGTCCTGAACCTGTCGAGTGACATCGCGTACGCGCTCGCGACGCCCGACGTCCGGATCCAGGCGCCGATCCCGGGCCGCTCGGCGATCGGGATCGAGGTGCCGAACAAGCATCGCGATTTCGTGATGCTGGGCGACATCCTGCGCTCCGACAACGCGCGTGCCGAGACGCATCCGCTGACGGTGGCCCTGGGCAAGGACATCCACGGCCGCTCGCAGATGGTGAACCTCGCCACGATGCCCCACGTGCTGATCGCCGGCGCGACCGGCGCCGGCAAGTCGAGCCTGGTCAACTGCTTCATCACGTCGCTGCTGATGCGCACCACGCCCGACGACGTCCGTCTGGTGCTCGTGGACCCCAAGCGGGTCGAGCTGAGCCACTTCGCCGAGGTTCCGCATCTGCTGAGCCCCGTGATCGTGCACCCCAAGCGCGCCGCCGAGGCCCTCCAGTGGATCTGCCGCGAGATGGAGATGCGCTACGAGATGCTTGCGACCGTGGGCGTCCGCGACATCGACGGCTACGAGGAGGGCCTCAAGGCGGGAACGCTCCGCCTCCCCGTCGGGCATGAACACAAGTACGAGCACATGCCGTTCATCGTCGTGGTCATCGACGAGCTCGCCGACCTGATGATGGTGGCGCCGCGCGACGTCGAAGACGCGATCTGCCGGATCGCCCAGATGGCCCGGGCGGTGGGGATCCACCTCGTCGTCGCGACCCAGCGCCCGAGCGTCGACGTGGTCACGGGCCTGATCAAGGCCAACATCCCCAGCCGGATCGCGCTCATGACCTCGAGTCAGGCCGACAGCCGCGTGGTGCTCGACATGAACGGCGCCGAGAAGCTCGTGGGCCACGGCGACATGCTCTTCGCACCCGCGAACGCCTCCAAGCCCACCCGCCTGCAGGGCGCGTGGGTGACCGAGGCCGAGATCCACGGGATCACGGACTTCATCCGGACCCAGCGCGAGGTCGTGTACGAGCAGACGACCGAAGGCCTCGGTCGCCCCCCCACGGAGGCCGAGATGTCCGGTGGGATCGGCGGCGGCATGAGCGGCGACGACGACGACCTCCTCGCGCAGGCAGCCGAGCTCGTGATCCGCTCGCAGCTCGGCTCGACATCGATGCTGCAGCGCAAGCTGAAGGTCGGGTTCGCCCGCGCCGGGCGTCTGATGGATCTCCTGGAGGATCAGGGCGTGGTCGGCCCCGGCCAGGGGTCGAGGGCTCGCGACGTGCTCCTCACGCTCGACGAGTGGGAAGAGCGCCGAACCGCGTAGCGAGCCGCGTTAGAGCGCGCCGACGCGCCGCGCGACCTGGAAGAGGGTGTCGGCGTGCTGCTGCGGATCGATCATCACGTTGCCGGCCGACCCCACCTGGCGCCGCCAGTAGGTGTAGATGCCTTCGTGGTCCCACCCGCGGGAGAGCGCGTGCTTGTAGCTGCGCACGATCTCGCTCCCGCACCAGATCGCGTTCGGGGCGACCATGAACCCCCCGCGATGTCCGTCGATCGAGAGCCAGTAGCCGCCCACGAGCCCCCATCGGCCGTCGTCGAGCTGCCCGGAGACGATCAGGAATCGCACGGGGCCCTCGGCGAGGGTTCCCGGCGTCGTGACCGGGTCGGTCATCTGGCCGAGCGGGGAGGGCTCGCTCCAGCTCGGCGTGGTCACCATGGGGTCCATCCGTTCGCGATCGTCAGCCATGTCTGGGAGCGTAGTCACCCGTTCGGGGCGCCGCTGCGGGCGAAGGGTTAGTTCTTCCGGTCCCCGGCCCTAGGCCGTCGGACGCCCCCCGTCGAGGTCCTCGACCGTGATCGCCCATCGTTCGTGATCGCGCCACTCGCCCGCGACCTTCAGGTAGCGGGGGGACAGGCCCTCGAGCCGGAACCCGGCGCCCTTCATCAGCGCGATCGACGCCGTGTTCTCCGGCTGGATGTTCGCCTCGACGCGATGGAGGCCCAAGGGGCCGAACGCGTGCGCGAGCAGCAGGGAGAGCCCCTCGCGCATGTAACCCTGGCGCGCGTAGGGCGCGAAGGCGTAGCACCCGAGATAGGCGTTGCAGAACGGGCCCCGGAAGATCTGGGACAGGTGGTAGGTCCCCGTGATCGCACCGTCCTCGTTGCGGCACACGAGCACGCGCTCGTCGGTGGGGGTGTGCGCGCGTCGCAGCAGCGCCGCGAAGGACTGACCGTCGCGCGGCGCATGCACCCAGGACCCGTGCAGGGTGCGGCTCGCGTGCACGAGCTCGATGAAGCGATCCCGGTCGGCCGCCGTGGGGCGGCGCAGGTGCACGACCTCGCCGCGCGGGAACGACGGCTTGGTCACGAGGGGTGCGGCCCGGCGGACGCGGCGGCCGCCTCCTGGCGCGCGAACGCGGTCTCGATCACCCGGACGGCGCTCGCGCGATCCTCGTAGCCGTCGGTCGCGACCTTGTGGCCCTCGAGGTCCTTGTAGACCTGGAAGAAGTGCTCGATCTCGTTCAGCAGCGGAAGCGGGAGGCCGCCCAGATCGGCGATGTGGGACCACATCGGGTCGCGGAGTGGCACGCAGAGGATCTTCTCGTCCTCGCCCTTCTCGTCCTGCATCCGGAACAGGCCGACGGGCCGCGCACGGATCCGGCACCCCGGGAAGGTGGGCTCCCCGACGAACACGAGGGCGTCGAGCGGATCCCCGTCGCCTCCCAGGGTGCCCGCGATGTAGCCGTAGTCGGCGGGGTACTGCATCGACGTGAAGAGCATCCGATCGAGGAAGATCTCGCCCGTCTCGTGGTCTTGTTCGTACTTATTGCGTGACCCCTTGGGGATCTCGACCACGATCGTGAGCACCTCGGTCCCTGGCATGCGCCGAGTGTAGCGGCTGCGGTCCGCGCTATCCTTGGCGACGACCCCATGGCCCGACCGCTGCACGACGACACGATCGGGGTCGGCCCGGCGCTCCGGAAGGCGCGGGAGCATCGGGGGCTCACGCTCGAAGAGGCTGCCCGCGACACCAGGCTCCGGACCGATCTCCTCACGGCGCTCGAAGAAGAAGCCTTCGACGCGCTCCTCGGCGACGTCTACGTCCGCGGGGCGCTCCGCACGTACGCGCAGTACCTCGGGCTGAACCCCGACAAGGTGGTGGCCGCCTACGCCCGGCACGCCGAGCAGCCGGAGCCGTTGCCCGTGCCCCAGAAGATGGGCCGCATCGAGCTCGCGATGGCCGCCGCCCGGATCCGCGACAGCCAGAAGTTCCTGATGGGCGTGGCCCTGGGACTGCTCGTGATCCTGCTCGCCGTCGGACTGCTCGCCCGCGACAACGGCACGCCGCCGCCCGCCGCGATCCCGACGACGGCCGCCACCGCCCCGCCCGAGGACCGCGCGATCGTGGCGATCCTGATCGCGCAGCGAGACGCCTCGGCGACGGTCACGGTCGACGGGGTGCCCGAGACGTTCGCCATGGCGCGCGGCGAAACCCGGTCCTTCAGCGCCGTCGACGACCTCACGATCGAGCTCGGGGACGGCGGGTCCGTCCAGGTGTTCCTGAACGGCAGAGACCTGGGCGCCCCGGGCGAACCGGGGCAGGGGTGGTCCGACACCTACACCTTCGATCCGGAGGTGAGCGCATCGCCGGCGGCCTGAGGGCGGAGATCGTTGCGGTCGGCACCGAGCTACTGCTCGGCCAGATCGCGAACACGAACGCGCGGTGGATGTCGGAGGAGCTGGCCACCGTCGGCGTCGATGTGCTCTTCCACTCGGTCGTCGGCGACAACCTCGAGCGGATCGAGGCGACGATCCGCGGGGCGGGGGAACGGGCCGACGTAGTGCTGGTCACGGGGGGCCTCGGGCCGACCGGCGACGACATCACGCGCGACGCGATCGCTTCGGTGATGGGCGTGGGGATGGTCCGCCATCCCGAGCTGGAGTCGATGCTGCGCGACAAGTTCGTCGCCTACGGCCGGACGATGCCTGAGAGCAACCTACGCCAGGCCAACGTCCCCGAGGGGGCGCGCTACCTCGTGCCCGGTCGGGGGACGGCCCCCGGGCTGGTCGCGACGCTGCCCGGCGGCGCGGTCCTCTACGCGATGGCGGGCGTGCCCGCGGAGATGCGCGAGATGATGGTCGAGGTCGTGCTGCCTGAGCTCGCGGATCGAGCGGGTCCCGCCGTGCTGAGGTCCACGGTGATCCGCTGCGCCGGGATCGGGGAATCCGCGCTCGCCGAACGCCTCGACGATCTGTTCGTCGCGAGCGGGAACCCGAGCGTCGCCTACCTGGCCTCCGGCGGCGAGGTGAAGGTCCGCCTGACCGCGAAGGCGCCCACGGCCGACGAGGCCGACGCGCTCCTACGCCCGCTGGCCGAAGAGGTGATCGCTCGAGCCGGAGACGACGTCTTCTCCGGCGTGGGGGAGTCGCTCGAGGAAGCGATCGGCGGTCTCCTCGGGCGGTCGGGTCGCACGTTCGCGACCGCCGAGTCGCTGACCGGAGGCGGGATCGCGAAGCGGGTGGCGAGCGTCCCGGGGGCGTCCGCGTACTTCCGCGGGGGCATCGTCGCCTACGACCCAGAGGTCAAGCAGGCGGTGCTGGACGTTCGGGCCGAGACGATCGCGGGCGCCGGGGTGGTGAGCGAGACGTGCGCTCGAGAGATGGCTGCCGGCGCGCGGCGCCTGTTCGGCTCGGACCTCGCCGTCGCCGTCACGGGCGTCGCCGGGCCCGAGCCCCACGACGGCAAGGAGCCCGGCCACGTCTGGATCGCGCTCGACGCGGGGGCGGTCATGCACGCCCGGTCCCTGCGGCTGCGGGGTGCGCGCGATCAGGTCGTGCGCTGGACCGAGCAGGCGGCCCTCGACCTGGTGCGGCGCCATCTCGAGGGCAAGGCGCTGCCCGGATCAGACCGGGCGATCTGAGCCGGCATGACCGGATCGCATGCCGAGCAGCGACCGGGCCCCCGGGTCCGGCTGTTCGTCGCCGTCGACCCGCCCGAGCGCGTGCGCGACCTCGTCGAAGCCGCGATCGAACAGTGGCGGCGTGTGCTCCCCGAGGTGCGGTGGAACGCCCGCGGAGACTGGCACGTGACTCTGAAGTTCCTCGGGGCGACGCCGGCCGGCGACGTCGACGCCCTCATGGGGGCGATCGCCGGCGCGGTCAGCGACATCGCGCCGATCCCGACCGCCGTCACCGGGCTGGGCTCGTTCCCGGCGCGCGGACCCGCCCGCGTGCTGTGGGCGGGGCTCGACGACCGAGCCGGCCGCCTCGCGGGGCTCTCGCTCGCGATCGACGGGGCGCTCCTGGGGATGGCCGAGCCCGAGCGCCGGCCGATCCACCCCCATCTCACCGTCGGACGGTGCGACCCCGCCCGCGGTCTCCCCGAGGGGTTCGGGCAGACGCTCGTCGAACGTCTCACCTTCGAGGTCGATCGGGTCGGGTTGTACCGCAGTCACCTCGGCGGGGGACCGCCGCGCTACGAGCTGCTCGCGGCGGCGCCCCTCGAACCGTCGTGAGCTTCGCTGCTTGTGTTCGAACACCTGTTCGGATAGGCTGTCCGAGCCAAGCCGCTCGAACGACAGGGGTGTAATTTATGTCAGACCTGCACAATAGCCTTCGCCTCGCACCGGATAGTGAGCTCGGCCGGTCCTCCTCCGCGGCGGGCCTGAGTCGGAAGGAGGGCCTCGTGGACCGCGACAAGATGCTCGACGTCACGCTCCAACAGATCGAGAAGCAGTTCGGCAAGGGCGCCGTCATGAAGCTCGGCGAACACCCGATGAACGCCGGCATGGGTGTGATCTCCACCGGGTCGATCGCGCTCGACATCGCGCTGGGGGTGGGCGGCATCCCCCGGGGCCGCATCATCGAGGTCTACGGACCCGAGGGCTCGGGCAAGACGACCGTCACGCTGCATATCATCGCCGAGGCGCAGGCCCGCGGCGGCATCGCGGCGTTCATCGACGCCGAGCA
>JANLXF010000147.1:0-7849 GCA_031364965.1 Actinomycetes bacterium
GATCGGGGCCGAATGGCTGTTCCTGCGCAAGGGTCCGGGCGCCACGAACCACTTCGAGGCGGGGGGCTTCGTCCGGGGCAACGACGACGTCGACTACCCGAACCTGATGTTCCACTTCCTGCCGATCGCCGTGCGCTACGACGGCTCGGGGCCCGCCGGCGATCACGGCTACCAGGTGCACATCGGCCCGATGTACTCCGACGCGCGCGGCACGGTGAAGATCACCAGCACGGACCCCTCGCGCAAGCCGGCGCTCCGGTTCAACTACCTGTCGACCGAGCAGGACCGTCGCGAATGGGTCGAGGCGATCCGCGTGGGGCGCGCGATCTTGAACCAGCCAGCGTTCGCGCCGTTCAACGGCGGCGAGCTCTCACCCGGCCCCTCGGTCGAGACCGACGACGAGATCCTCGACTGGGTCGCGCGCGACGGCGAGACGGCGCTCCACCCTTCGTGCACCGCGCGCATGGGCGTCGACCCGATGTCGGTGACCGATCCGCTCACGATGAAGGTCCACGGCGCCGATGGCCTGCGCGTGGTCGACGCGTCGGTGATGCCCTACGTCACGAACGGCAACATCTACGCGCCGGTGATGATGGCCGCCGAGAAAGCCGCCGACCTGATCCTGGGGAACACGCCGCTCGCGCCCGAGCCCGTCGAGTTCTACCGCCACCGCAACCAGGACTGACCACGGCCGGCGGCCGGTCGCGAGCGGTCAGCTCAGACCGAGCGCGACGAGCCCGAGCACGGTCAGCCCGATTCCCACGTACTGGTTCACGGCGGGGCGCTCGTGGAGCAGGCCCACCGAGAGCACGACCGCGATCAGCGGGAACACCGCCGACGCGATCAGCACCACCGACACGAAGCCCTTCGCCGCCCCGTAGGAGAACGAGATCACGCCCAGCAGGTCGGCCGCGCCGACGCCGAGGGCCATGAGCAGCCCGCCGTGGAACCCCACCCGCCCGAACCGATGCCGCTGGGAGATCGCGAGGACCGTGAACGCGAACAGCTGCACGCACCGCGACGCCCACAGCCCGGTCACCCAGCCGACCTCCTGAGCGAAGTAGCCGAGCAGGAACCCGCCGATACCGAACAGCACCGCTGACACGATCGCCCACGGGAGCCCGGCGGCGCGGATATGCGTGCCCGCCCGGACCTTCTGCAGGTCGGTGGAGGTCAGCATCACGCCGACCACGGTGATCAAGCCCCCTAGGAGGGCGATCGGACCAGGCCGCTCCCCCAGGAAGACGACGGCAAGGGTCACGCCGACCACCGCGTAGGTCGCGCCGACCGGCGAGACCACCGCCACGGGCCCGAGCTCGAGCGCGTGGTAATGGCTCACGTAGGCCCCCGCGCTGGCGGCTCCGTTCGCGAGCAGCAGCAGCAGGTACGGGGACATCGCGCCGGGGTTATGGCCGCCGGCCACCACCAGCGCCGTCATCACGATCGCGCTGAGCCCCTGCGCGATCAGGACCGTGGGCAGGCTCCCCATCCGGCGGCTCGAGACCGCACCCCCGAAATCGGCGAGGCCCCATCCGAGCGCGGCCGACAGGCCGAAGATCACGCGGGCCGAGCTTCCGCCAGGGCGTCGACCGCCACGGCGCCCCGCTCGTCGATCAGGAGCGGGTTGGCTTCGAGCGAGGTCACGCGGTGCCGCAGGTCGTGCGCGGCGCGCGCGATCCCCTCGACCGCTCGCGCAGCCGCCTTCAGGTGATGGTGACGGGGATCGAGCCCGCAGTGCGCGGCCTGCTCGGTGAGGTAGGCGAGGGCCTGCGCGGGGGTGAGCGGACACGGCACGAACACCGCCTCGCCGGCCTCGGCGAGGGCTCCGCCGGGACGCACGGTGATCATCGCGCCGAAGCGGTCGTCGACCAGCGCGCCCACGAGCACCTCGCTGCCCGACACCATCTGCTGGACCAGGACCTTGGGGGCGGCCGCACCCGCGCGGCGCGCGGCCTCGAGCACCTCGGCCGCCGCCACCTCGACGTCGATCGGGTTCGTGAGCCCGAGCCGCACCCCGCCGAGCTTCGCCTTGTGCGGGAGCTCAGGCGCGAGCGCCTTCACCGCCACCGGGAAGCCGATCGTGCGCGCGAACGCCGCGGCCTGCTCGGGCCCGGCGACCGCCGACTCCTTCGGGCGGCGCACCCCGTACAGCTCGAGCAGCTTCGCGCCGGTCGCCTCGTCGACCGGGCCCGATAACCCCTTCAGGACGCGGATCGCCCTCGCGCGGTTGGGATGCGACGCGACCGACGCGACCGCCCGAGCGTTGGCGCCTTGGAACCGCATCAGCGCCTGGATCGCGCCGCTCGCCGCCCGGTGACCTTGCAGGAACGGCAGCTGCTTCCATCGGCGCGTGAACGCCGTTGCCTCCGGGATGTATGCGAGCGGGCTCATCGCGACGCTCGCGAACACCACGCCGGTGGACTTCTGGAGCTTCACCGCCTTCTTCAGCACCGGGTCGGCCCACGGGGTCTCGCCCGCGAGCCTCGGCGGGAAGGCGTCGAACGCGATCAGGCCGACGCCCGGATCGGCGGCCAGCGCCTCGAGGGCGTCGCAGTACATGGCCGTCTCGACCGCGGCCTGGCCCGTCACGTCGAGCGGATTGTTCTGCGAAGCGAAGTGCGGGAGCACCCTTTTGAGCGTGCGTTTCGTTGCGGGCGCGAACTCGGGGAGCGCCAACCCGGCACCACCCGCCGCCTCGGCGAACAACGTGCACGCGCCGCCGGACTGCAGCGCTGCGGCGACTCCCTGCGTCCGAACCTTCTTCACGTGCGAGAGCAGCAGGGCTGCCTCGAACATCGTGACCGGATCGTCGACGAGCACCACGCCGTGGCCTTTGAGCCATGCGTCGCGCAGACCGGTGTTCCCGGCGAGCGCGCCGGTGTGCGCCACGATCGAGCGTCGCGCGGCCTCACTCCGCCCTTCGGGCGCGCAGATCAATACGGGCTTCTTCGCCCGGCGCAACGCCTCGAGCCCCTCGCCGATCCGCTCGACGTCGCGCATCGTCTCGATGTAGCTCGTCACGACCTTCGTGCGCGGATCCTCGGCCGCCCACTCGAACAGGTCGCCCAGCCCGAGCACCGCCTCATTGCCGACCCCCAGGATGATCCGCAACCCCACGCCGCGGTCCGATGCGAGCTGGTTCATGGCCCACGCGACGGTGCCCGACTGCGAGATCACGCTGATCGATCCCGGCAGCGGGTTCGGTGGCGGGGTTGTCCCGTACGGCGCGACGCGGTCGACGTAGTTCACGAACCCTTCGACGTTGGGCCCGAGCACCGGGATGCCCGTTCGCTCGGCGGCAAGGCGCAGCTCTTCCTGCAGGGCCTGGCCCTCCTCACCGGCCTCGGCGAACCCGGAGGAGACCACCATGATGCCCTTCGCGCCGACGGCGCCGCAGTCGTCGATCATGCGCACGACCACACGGGCGGGCACCACGAAGACCACGAGGTCGACGCCGCGCGGGAGCTCGCCGATCGCCTTCAGGCAGGGGCGGCCCCAGACCTCGTCGTACTTCGGATTGATCGGGAACAGCTCGCCCTCGTAGCCAAGGTGGCGGAGTGACCGCTCGATCTCGGGCGCCCACGAGTCCGGCGATTCCGACGCCCCGACGATGGCGATCGATCGGGGCGCCAACAGGGGCCCCAGGTCGCGGTGCCGGCTCACGCGGGCCCCCGGAACTGCTCGTCGCGCCAGGCGATCGCCGCCTTCAGGCCTTGGTCGTTCGTGATCGAGCGGAAGGCGTCCCGGGCCGGCAGGTTCGCCGTCTCGATCATCACGTCGAGGTCGGTGTTGGCGGCGAGCGCGGCGCGGAAACCCGCCACGTCCCACGCCTGATTCAGGGCGCGCTTCGTCGCCTGGATCACGAACGGTTCGTTCTTCGCGATCTCGGTCGCGAGCGCGAGCGTGGCGTCGTCGAGCTGGTCGCGCGGCACGACCCGGTTCACCATGCCGATCCGCAGTGCCTCGTCGGCGGGGACGCGGTCCTCACCGGTGAACAAGAGCTCCTTGGCCTTGCGAACGCCCACGACCCACGGCAGGAACATCGAGACCACGCCCGAGCCGAAGCGGATGTCGACGTACCCGAAGAACGCATCGTCGGACGCGACGGCGAGGTCGCAGGCGAGCATCAGGTCGGTGCCGCCGGCCAGGCAGTAGGAGTGGACCTGCGCGATCGTCGGCTTCGGGCAATCGGTGAACTCGAGCATGCGCGCGGTCGACGCCGTCAGCTCCTCGTGCCAGTGCCGCTCGTCGTGCTCGCCGCCCTCGGCGTCCTCGTTCAGGTCGTACCCCGCGCAGAACGCACGCCCGGCGCCCCGCAGGATCACGACGGATACCGCGTCGTCGTCCCCGGCTGCCTTGATCGCCGCCGACAGGCCCTCGATGAGCTCGCCGTTCAGCGCGTTCAGGGCCTTGCCTCGGTTCATCGTCAGCCGGCGGACCGGACCGATGTCTTCGACCAGCACGACGGGCTCGGCGGCGGGGTTCGACTCACTCACGGGTATCCCTCTTCCCTTGATCGATCGCCGGTTCGGCGAGAGGTGCCCGGAGCCTAGCAACCGGCCGGGGGCTCCCCATCGAGGAGGCCTTCCTGCTCGAGACGGGCACGGAAGGCATCGGGCGTGCTGAAGCGCTCGACCGCGAACCCGAGCGCCGCGGCGGCCTCCACGTTGCGAGCCGAGTCGTCGACGAACAGACAGCGCGACGCCGTCAGCGCGAAGCGCTCGAGGAGTCGCCGGAAGACCTCGGGCGACGGCTTGGCGACGCCTTCCTTGCCCGAGACCACCACGCCGCGGAGATGGGCGAGCACGGGGAACCGCTCGCGCGCCCGGGGGAACATCTCGGCCGGCCAGTTCGTGAGCCCGAACTGCGGGACCCCCGCCGCCGCCAGTTCCTCGATCAGCGACACGCTCCCTTCGATCTCCCCCGCGAACATCTCGTCCCAGCGCTCGAGGTACGCGCGGATCAGGCCCGCGCGGTCGGGGAAGGCCGCGAGCAACTCCGCGACCCCCTCGGCCATCGGGAGGCCCTCGTCGTGACGGTGGTGCCAGGCGGGCGTGCACACCTCCGCCAAGAACGCCTCCACGGCGGCCTCATCGGGCAGCAGCTTGCGGTAGAGGTGCCGCGGGTCCCAGTCGATCACGACGGCGCCGAGGTCCCACACGACCGTGGACGGCCTCGAGGTCATCGGAGCCGCTCGAGCACCTGCACCGCGGCACGCCGCCCGCTCAGCAGGGCCCCGTTCATCGTCCCGTGGTGATCGGGTCCCGCCGTGTGCTCGCCGGCGAACGCGAGCCGTCCCACCGGCTCCACGAAGCGCGCATGGCGATCCCACGACCGGTTGTCGAACGCGGCGTAGGAGCCCAGCGTGAAGGGGTCGTCGGCCCACGCGTACATCACCGGCTCGCCCTCGAACGTGACATCGGGGTTCATCGCCGCGAGCTGGTCGAGCCAGGGCGCCACGAGATCGCGGTCGATCCCGAGGGCGGACTGCGCCGCCGGCGACCCCGCGAACGAGGCGACGCATCGGCGGGGCCCGTCATCGCCGTCGGCGACCCAGCACCACATCGAGGTGACGTCGGACTGCCGCGATCGGATCGTGGGGCGGTGCTTGGTGGCGACGGCGAACTTCGAGGCCACCCCCATCGGGAGCTCTCGGAGCGCGTTCGCGAGCTCGTCGGGCAGCGCGGGAACGAACCGGAGCCGGGCCGCGATCGGCGCGGGCACCGTCACCACGGCTGCGTCGGCGCGCTCCACGGTGGAGCCGACGTGCACCCGCACCCCGTCGGCGGCGTGTTCGACCATGCTCACCGAGACGCCGAGTCGCAGGTCGTCGAGCTCACCGGCGATCGCGGTCGCGAGCGTCTGGTTCCCCGGCCCCATCCGGAAGAACCGTCCCCCGCGCTCGGCGACGAATGCGCGCTCTCCGTCGGACACCCTGAGCGCCACCTGCTCGAGATCCTGCGCGCAGGTCCCGGCGAGCCGGTTGGACACGATCCGCCGGGCGGCCTCGTCGCCGTGTACGCCGGCGAGGAACGCACCCAGCGTCCCGGCGGCGATCGCCTCCGGCGTCATCGCGGCCCGCGCCTGAGCGGCGGCCGCCAAGAAGGCATCTTGTGCGTCGAGGGGAGCCGCGTCCCTGCCCCAAGGCTCGCGCCGGCGGTAGTCGGCGCGCGTCTCGACCAGCGGGATCCCGAACCGACCCGCGAGCTCATGCACCGCGTGGTCGCCCGCCTGGATCCACTCCGCCCCGAGCTCGACGATCGCGCCGTTCGTGAGCGTCGTGGACCACACCCGGCCGCCCACACGCTCGCGCGCTTCCAGCACCGTGACTCCGACCCCCGCCTCCTGGAGCTCCAGGGCGGCGGAGAGCCCGGAGAGCCCCGCCCCAACCACGATGACCCTCGCGTGCGTATCCATCGGTGAGGCGACCTTTCGGACTAGTCAGTTCGGGGGATGTGAACCCCTCGCTTGCATAGTGCGGGCCGCCTATGGTACTCAGCCCCATCGAAGTTGAACCCTCGCTCAGGCCAGGGGCTCGATCGAAAGGGAGGAACGGGCATGAGCAGGCACCCGATGGAGGATCGCTGGAGCCGACGGCAGTTCATGCGGCGCGCCGGAGGGGCCGCGATCGCGCTCCCCTCGATGGCCGCGATCCTCGCCGCCTGCAGCAAGCCCGGCACCACCACGACCGACGGCGGCTCGGGCGGAGGCGGGGAACGCCAGATCGCCCGGCCGGAGAGTCCGGTCACGCTGCCTCTCAGAGGCGAGGCGATCGCGGCGGACACCCCGATCGAGGAAGGCGCCACCCTCCAGGTCTACAACTGGGATTCCTACATGTACAAGAAGGTCCTCAAGGACTTCGAGGACGAGTACGGGGTCTCGGTCGAGTGGACGACCTTCAACAACATGGAGGAGGGCATCCAGAAGCTCGTGTCGGGCCAGGTCAAGCCCGACGTCTTCTTCCCGACCATCGACTACATCTCGCGTCTCGTCGAGAAGGACCTGCTGCTCCCGCTCACGCACGAGCTGATCCCCAACATGGAGAGCAACGTCTGGCCATCGTTCTCCGACCCCGGCCCCTTCTACGACGTGGGATGGCAGTACACCGTGCCGTACACGATCTACACGACCGGGGTGGCCTACCGCCGTGACCGTGTCGACGACGCCTCCGCGGCGGAGCAGGGCTACGACCTCCTGTGGAACCCCGACTACTCGGGCGCGATCAGCTACTACGACTCGTACCGTGACGCCCTCGGCATGGCCCTGGTCCGCCTCGGCAACATGGATCCGAACACGGGGGATCAAGCGTCGATCGACGCCGCGAAGGGATCGATCCTCGAGATCTTGAACGACTACAACGGTCGCCTGACGATCAACGGGACCTTCGCCAAGCTCCCGGAGGGCGAGTTCACCGTTTCGCAATCGTGGTCCGGCGACATCGTCGGCGCGAAGTGGTACCTGCCGAAGGGCACCCCGGAAGACGTGCTGGGGTTCTGGTTCCCCGACGAGAAGGTTGGCCTGATCAGCAACGACACGATCGTGATCCCGACCACGGCTCAGAACCCACGGCTCGCGCACGAGTTCCTGAACTTCTTCCTGGATGAGACCCACGGCTATCAGAACTTCGCCGACTGGAACGGCTACCAGCCACCCTTCACCTCGATCAACCCCGGCAAGCTGATCTCGGACAAGGTCGTGCCGCCGGACCTCGAGAAGGCCGTCGTGACCGAGGAGATGTTCACCAAGGGTCTGGTCCCCGGCGAGCTCACGCCCGAGGTCGACCAGCTGTGGCTGAACGCCTGGAACGAGATCCAGGCGGGCGGCGGCTAGCCGGGGTGGAGACCACCTC
>JANLXF010000168.1:0-26815 GCA_031364965.1 Actinomycetes bacterium
CGCACGAGCGCCCCGCCTCTCGTCGTCATGGAAGGGGTCTCCAAGCGGTTCCCCGGGGTCCTCGCGAACGACGACGTCTCGATCGATCTTCGCCCCGGTGAGGTCCATGCACTGATCGGGGAGAACGGCGCCGGCAAGTCCACCTTGATGCGCGTGCTGTACGGGCTGTATCCGCCCGACGAAGGCCGCATCTTCGTGCGGGGCGCCGAGGTGAAGATCGCCTCGCCCCGCGACGCGATCGCGCTCGGCATCGGGATGGTCCACCAACACTTCGTGCTCGTCGATCCGTTCACGGTCGCCCAGAACATCATCCTGGGGATGGAGGGCGGGCGGATCCTTGATCCGGAGGCGTCCGAGGCCAAGGTCGCCGAGCTCGCGGCCTCGTACGGCTTCCAGATCGACCCCTCGGCGATCGTCGAGGATCTGTCGGTGGGCGAGGAGCAGCGGGTCGAGATCTTGAAGGCGCTCTACCGCGGCGTGGAGATCTTGATCCTCGACGAACCCACGGCCGTGTTGACGCCCGCGGAGACCGCCGACCTCTTCGAGAACCTCCGGCGCCTGCGCGACGACGGCAAGACGATCGTGTTCATCAGCCACAAGCTCGATGAGGTGCTCGCGATCGCCGACCGCATCACGGTGCTGCGCCGAGGCGCGGTCGTGGGCGAGACCACGCCGGCCGAGACCTCGAAGGCGCAGCTCGCCGAGATGATGGTGGGGCGTCCCGTGCTGTTCAGGCTCGAGAAGCCGGAGATCGAGCCCGGCGACGTGGCCCTGCACGTCGAGGACCTCCGAGGCGGCCGCCTCCATGGGCTCTCCCTCGAGGTGCGTCGCGGTGAGATCGTCGGGGTCGCGGGCGTCGAGGGCAACGGCCAGCGGGAGCTGGCGAACGCCATCATGGGACTGTTCACGGTGGAGGGCGGCCGCATCGAGCTCGACGGCAGCGATCTGGCTACCCTGACCACCGAAGAGATCCGCAACGCCGGGGTCGCGTTCATCCCGGAGGATCGTCACGAACAAGGGCTCGTGCTCGACATGACGGTGTGGGAGAACGCGCTGATCGGCCGTCACGACGACGAGGAGTTCTCCGGCCGGTTCGGCATCCTCGCGCTCGGCAAGATCAAGGAGCTCGCCAAGCGGCTGATCGCCGAGTTCGACGTTCGGGCGCGGAGCATCGAGGTCTCCGTCAGAACGCTCTCGGGCGGCAACCAGCAGAAGCTCATCCTGGCCCGCGAGCTCGAGACCGATCCCGCGCTGCTGCTCGCCGCGCAGCCGACCCGCGGTCTCGACGTCGGCGCGATCGAATTCGTCTGGCGTCAGATCCTCGACCAGAAGGCGGCCGGTCGGGCCGTGCTGCTGATCTCGGCCGAACTGGACGAGATCTACGCGCTCTCGGACCGCATCGTGACCCTCTACGAGGGACGGATCACCGGCGAGTACGCGCCGGATGCGGCGCCCGAAGAGGTCGGACGGGGCATGCTGGGTGGCGACATCGTGCGCGAGGCGGGCTGATGGCGGCCACGAGGACGGCGGTCCCGAAACCCGCGCCCGCACGACCCGAGTGGCTCGAGGACGTCGGCGGGCAGGTCGTCGCCCTGGTGTCGGCGCTCGTGATCGCGATGGCCCTGGGCTCGATCATCATCGTCCTGTACGGCGAGAGCCCCATCACGGTGTACGCCGCCATCCTCGAGGGCTCGTTCGGCGACCGCAACGGGTTCGGGTACGTCCTGGCCAACGCCGGCCCCCTGATCTTCTCGGCGCTGGCGGTTGCCGTGTGCTTCAAGGGCGGCATGTTCAACATCGGCGTCGAGGGGCAGTACATCGTCGCGATGGCGGTGGCGTCGTGGGCGGCGCTCACGCTGACCTTCATCCCCGGCCCGTTGCTGATGATCGTCGTCGTGCTGTTCGCGATGCTGGGGGGCATGCTCTGGGCGGCGATCCCGGCGATCTTGAAGGTGAAGACCGGCGCGCACGAGGTGGTCACGACCATCATGCTGAACGGCATCGCGGCGAGCCTGGTCGCGTGGGTGATCCGCGGTCCCCTCCGCTACCAAGACACCGGCAGCGGCTTCAACGTGAACCTGCGGACCGACCCGTTCCCCGACAACGCGACGATCCCCGACCTGGGGCACCTCTTCGGGATCCGGACGAGCGTGCGGCTCTCGTGGGTGCTGCCGCTCGCGCTCGTGACCGCCGCGATCGTGTGGTTCATCTTCAAGCGCATGCGGCTGGGCTACGAGGCTCGCGCGGTGGGCGCATCGCCCGGATCGGCACTGGCGGGGGGCATCTCGATCGGCAAGGTCCAGGTCCGGCTGTTCCTGCTCTCGGGCGCGCTGGCCGGCCTGATCGGTCTCCAGCAGCTGTTCGCCGACCAGGGGTTCCTGCCAGCCGGGTACGAGGCGGGGATCGGGTTCGTGGGGATCGGCGTGGCCTTCCTCGGGCAGAACAACCCCGCCGGCATCGTGTTCGCCGCGGTGCTGTGGGGCGTGCTCGCCCGGGGCGAGACTTCGCTGCAGCTCCAGACCGACGTGCCCCGTGAATTCGTCATCATCCTGCAGGGGATCTTGATCCTGTCGGTAGTGGTCACGTACCAGGTCGCCAGGCGACGGCTGTTCGCGCGGCAGCTCCGGCGCGCGGCCGCCCTCGAGGATGCGGAGGCCAACCCATGATCCTCGGCGACGTCGGTGCCGCGTTCGGGATCGCGTTCACGTACTTCACGATCATCTACGTGACGGGGCTGGGCGGGTTATTCAGCGAGCGATCGGGCATCGTGAACATCGGCCTCGAGGGCATGATGATCATCGGCACGGTCACGGGCTCGTGGGGAACGTTCTTCTTCACCTCGCCCGATCATCTGGGATGGGGGCTGCCGTGGGGACCGGTCGCCGGCATCGTGATCGGAATGATCGCGGGCGGCCTGTTCGCCTCGATCCATGCCCTCGCCACGGTGACGTTCAGGGTTGACCAGATCGTGTCCGGCGTCGTGATCAACCTCGTCGCGGTCGGTCTCGCGCGCTTCCTCTCCTCCATCTTCTTCGGCCAGGCGACGCAGTCCGACTCGGGGCAGCCCCACTTGAACCCGATCGACATCCCCGGGCTCTCGAGCCTGCCGCTAGGGCTGGGCAAGGCCTTCTCGGGGCTCTCACCGATGGTGATCGTGGCGTTCCTCATGGTCGTTCCCGTGACCTACTCGCTCTACCGGACGCGGTGGGGACTGCGGCTTCGGTCCTGCGGGGAGAACCCCGAGGCGGCGCGGGCGCTCGGCGTGCGGGTCGCGCCGCTGCGGTATCAGGCGGTCATGCTCTCCGGTGCCCTTGCCGGGTTCGCCGGGGCGTTCCTCGCCGTGGAGGTGAACCTGAGCTGGAATGAAGGTCAGACGCAGGGCCTGGGGTTCATCGCGCTCGCCGCGCTGATCCTGTCCAACTGGAACCCCAAGCGCCTGATGGCCGCCGCGATGATCTTCGGCTTCGCGCAGGCGATCCCGCTTCGGCTGGCCGATGCGCCGATCATCCGTCTGATCCCACCCGAGTTCATCCGGATGACGCCGTACGTGGTGACGATCGTGGTGCTCGCCGGGTTCGTGGGCAAGGTGAGACCGCCGGCCGCCGCGGGGCGCGCGTACGAGGGCGGCGGGGCCGGCCTCTAGCCGGGAGGTTCACGGCGCGTTCGCGTGTCGGTCAGAACGTGCCGTGCAGACGGTCCCCGAAGTCTCCGAGGCCCGGCAGGATGAACCCCTGGTCGTTCAGCTGGCGGTCGAGCGCGCCGGCGACGATCGGCACGTCGGGATGATCCTGCTCGAGCCGTGCCACCCCTTCGGGCGCGGCAACGACGCAGACGAACGCGATCGAGGTCGGGTTCGCGTTGGCCTTCACGTGGGCGATCGCCGCGCTGCCGGAGCCGCCGGTGGCGAGCATGGGGTCGACGACCAGGGCGCGCCGCCCCTCCATCGGCGGGAGCTTCGCGTAATAGTCGCGCGGGCGCAGCGTGATCTCGTCGCGTTCCATGCCCAGGTAGCCGACGACGGTGTCGGGGTACAGGTCGGTCACGGCGTCGAGGAGACCGAGCCCGGCGCGAAGGACCGGGATCGCGACGAGACGCTCCGAGATGCGGCGCGTCGGCATCGGCTCGAGCGGCGTGTCGATCGTGACGGCCTCGGTGGCGAGGTCCCGGGTCGCCTCGGTCGTGAGGAGCCACCCCAGTCGGCGCGTCAACGTGCGGAACTCCGCGGGGTCGGTGTCGACGTCGCGCAGTCGCGAGAGCAGATCGTGCGCAAGAGGATGATCGAGCACGGTGAGGGACATCGGCCGGATACTAGCGCCCCGGCTTGCCAGGCCGCCCGACGGTCTGCGACCATGTCCGCCTCATGCACCGTTCCTTCGGCTATCGGTTCTACGCGGGCTCCCGCCCGGCGTAGCGGCCTGCAGCCACCGAGCAGACAGCGACCCCGGGCGAGGCACCCGGGGTTCTTCCTTCCCCGGGGTCCCGCCGGGCAGGACGGGAGGTCCCACAGATGGTCGTCGTGATGAAGCAGGACGCGACCGACGCCGACATCGAGGTGGTCGCCGAGAAGGCGCGTGCCTCCGGCGGAGAGGCGTTCGTCTCGCGCGGAGCCGTGCACACGGTGGTCGGGCTTGTCGGCGACACCGAGCGGCTCCGGGCGGTGGACTGGCGTCAGCTCCACGGCGTCGACCACGTGATCCAGATCGGCAAGGCCTACAAGATGGTCTCGCGCGACCTGCACCCCGAGCCCACGAGCGTCATGGTGGGTACGACCGCAGTGGGCCGCGCGACGTTCACGATCATCGCGGGCCCGTGCGCGGTCGAGAACGAGGACCAGGCGTTGATCGCGTGCAAGGCGGCGGCCGAAGCCGGCGCGACGATCCTGCGGGGCGATGTCTACAAGCCGCGGACCTCCCCGTACTCGTTCCAAGGGCTGGGGGAGCGCGGTCTCGAGATCCTGCAGGAGTGCCGCCGTGAGACCGGGCTGCCGTTCATCGTCGAGGTCGTCGACATGAGCCAGGTCGAGCGTGTGGCCGAGGTGGCCGACTGCATCCGGATCGGCACGCGGAACGCGCAGAACTTCGAGCTACTGAAGGAAGTCGGTCTGACGAACAAGCCGGTCATGCTGAAACGCGGCCTGGCGATGACGATCGACGAGTGGCTGCAGGCCGCGGAGTACATCGCCCAGCGAGGGAATTCCGAGATCATCCTGTGCGAGCGGGGGATCCGCACGTTCGAGCCGTCGACGCGGAACACGCTCGACCTGGCGGGGATGGCGGTCGCGCAGCGCGAGTCGCACCTGCCCGTGATCGTCGATCCCTCGCACGCGGTGGGCAAGCACGACCTGGTGGCGCCGATGGCGCTCGCGGCTGTCGCGGCCGGCGCCGACGCGGTGATGATCGATGTGCACGCCGAGCCCGAGCAGGCGCTCGTCGACGGTCCTCAGGCGTTGTTGCCCGAAGAGATGCGCGTGCTCGGCGAGCAGATCGCCCGGGTCGCGGCTGCGGTGGATCGCCCGCTCAATCGGTGAGCCACCAGAGCGGGCTGGGCGGCGGCCTGAGCGCGTCGTCGATCTCGCCGATCAGGTCGACCACAGCTGCACGCCGCTGAGGCGCGAACGCCTGCTCGAGTTGCGCTTCGAGGCCCGAGGCCGCCTCGCGGCAGCGTGCGAGCCGCGCGCGGCCGTGTTCGGTGACGTAGACCGTGGCCCGGTAGCCGTCGTGCTCGACCTCGACGAGGTCCTGGGATCTGAGCTTCTCGACCGACGCGTGGGCGGCCTGACGCGTGACGCGCAGCCGCCGGGCGAGCTCGGAGGTGTTGATCGCGAACCTAGCGGTGGCGAGCAAGGTAAGAGCGCGATACTGCGCGTAGGTCATGCCGAACTCAGACCGCGCGTGGTCGATCGAGACCTCGATGCGATGCTGCGTGCGGCGAAGGGCGACCATGAGGTCGTATCCGGTCATGTGGACGTATGAAGGCGGATCCCCGCTCGACGGGTCGGCCGACGTGGGCTGGAGCGCGTCGCTCATGAGGGGTGTGTCTTATCGCGTGGTGACGACAAACCTGGGCGCGGCACCTTGGGGGCCTCACGCGGAAGGACGTCAAGCACCTCACGACTGCAGCCTAGTGGGGTTGACCCGCTTTCTCGGACACCCTAGGACTGGCTCAGCCAGGGAAAGGGGTGTCGGATGCCGAACCCATTCGCGTATCCGGAAGAGCTGCAGGCCGAAGGGGTCCGTCTCTATCGAGAGGAGGGGATGTCGTTCCGCAAGGTGGCCGATCAGCTCGGCGTGACCGCTCCGACCGTGCAGAACTGGGTGCGCAAAGCCGAGGCTGGGAACCACGTGGATGAGGCCAGCGACAAGGCCGAGATCCGTCGGCTGCAGAAAGAGCTGCGGCGAGCTCAGCAGGAGCGCGACATCTTGAAAAAAGCCGTGGCCTTCTTCGCGCGGGAGAGCGAGGATCGATGAGCGCCTATCGGTTCATCGCAGCGGAGCGGGCGAGCTACCCGGTGGCGTTGATGTGCGAGGTGCTCGGCGTGTCGCGCTCGGGCTTCTACGACTGGGCCAGCCGGCGACCATCTCGGCGATCGATCGAGGATCGCTCCCATACCCAGCGGATCATCGCGATCCATCGCGCCTCCCGGGGCGCCTACGGCGCGCCCAGGATCACCGCGGAGCTTCGAGCCGAGGGTGTGCACATCTCCCGCAAGCGGGTCGCCCGGCTGATGCGTGCCGCGCGGCTGCAGGGCCGACACCTACGTCGGCCGCCCTCGATCCGTCACAAGGGCTTCAGACGTCCGGTGCCCGATCTGGTCGCTCGTCGCTTCGACCCGGGAGCGCTCGACCGGGTCTGGGCCTCCGACATCACCTACGTGGCGACCGCCCAGGGGTGGTTGCACCTGGCCGTGGTGATGGATCTGCACTCGCGCAAGGTCGTCGGATGGGCCACGGCCGATCATCTGCGGACCGAGCTCCCCTTGGGGGCGCTCGAGATGGCATTGGCCCATCGCAGGCCGGCGCCCGGCCTGATCCACCACTCCGACCACGGCACGCAGTTCTTGTCCGACGAGTTCACCGAGCGGACTCGCAAGGCCGGCATCGCCCTGTCCATGGGCGGTGCAGGCTCGGCCTACGACAACGCGGTCGTCGAGAGCTTCTTCGCGACGATCAAGCGCGAGCGGCTGCGCGATGAGCGCTTCCTCACCCGCGCCCACGCTCACTCGGCGATCGCAGAGTGGATCGAGGTCTTCTACAACCGCCAACGCCGTCACTCGACCCTCGGCTATCTTTCGCCGGTCGAGTTCGAACGTGCTGAGAGAGCCTCACGGAAGAAACGAAGTGTCCGTTGAACCGGGGTAACCCCACTAGGGCGCAGTCGTGAGGCTCTTGACGTTCAGCTCCGGCGAAGAGGGCCGGAACGATGTGTCAGGGAGCAACCGCCCCCGCCTCCCGCCGCTCAGACGTTCGGGGTCAGCTCGACGATCTCACAGGCACCGCGCCACCGCGCGAGCGAGTCGGCCGGCGGCCCCACCCGGCTCCGGCGCCGGTCCACCAGCACCTTCGCGGCCTCTTCCCACTCGGCGCCCTCGAGCCGTCGCTGCGCCGCGGTGAATTCGTCGAGCGAGGTGTCCCGCCCCTTGCGCCGCGTCACCACCACCAACTCGTGCGCGTCGGGGACGCCGGGCACCGTCTGTTCTTCCGGGCCGGGTTCGCGCTGTGATACCACGAGGATCTTGCCGTTCCGATACGCGAACCACGCCGGCACGGTCCTGCGCCGTCCTCCCTGGTCGGTACCGATCCAGATCACGTCGGATTTCTTGAGCCCGTCCTCGGTCGCCTTGTCGAGCTTCGTCGGCGCGGACTGCACGTAGACGGGGAAGGCGACCTCGCCCACGATCTCGCCGTCGAGGATGAACGACGCGACGTAGGTTCCGGTCTCGTCGAACACCGCGTCCTCCACGGTGTCGACCTCGGTGGTGAGGTCCATCGCGCCGACCATGCGGCGCACCTCGGGACCCCAGCGGAAGATCGTGCGGCCTGACGGCCCGATCAGCCGGATCTCCTCGTTCACGAACCCGATCGGTACTTTCCAGGCGCGGAAGAGCACGAACGCAAGGGCAGGGCCCGGCTGACCGACGAGGTAGACGCCGTCGGGCGAGGTGTTGCCCTGCGTCTCCCAGACGCGCAGGTCAACGACGGCCGCGGCCACGAGTTCCCCGATGCTCATCGGCGGGAAGGATAGCGGACGGGGACGGCTCAGACAGTGCGGGCGAGCCACAGGCGCGGCTCGCCGATCTCGGGGAGCGATGGCATCGCCTCGGCCGATCCCCACATCTGAGTCAGGGTCGCCTCGTCGGTGAGCTCGACGACGGTGTCGCAGAACGAGCGACCCGCCACGTACTGCTCCCGCTTCATCTCGATCCCCAGCAGCCGCTCGAACACCGGGTCGCCCGCCTCGCCTTCGCGGTAGCGGCGCATCGCCTCCTCGATCTGGGCGTACGAGCCGAGCAGCGCAGAGCCGAGCGCGTGCATCACGTGGTCGCCGTAGCCTTCGGCGGCGGCCATGAACGCCTGGATCCGAGCCAGCTTCAGGCGCTGCTCGTCGTCGAGGTCGGCGCCGAACAGGCCCTCGTCGGACTCCATCAGCCCCTGCAGGGCCTCGGGGTCGGCGGCGTCGATCCCCGTAAGCTTGGCCTGCATCCCCTCAATGTCGATCGTGAGCGTCGACAGGAAGTCGTCGAGCACCTCGGCGAACCGCTCGCGCGCCCACGGTCGCGCGAACTCGAATCGGTGGGTTACCTCGTGCAGGGCCACCCACGTCCGGAACTCGGTCGGATCCAGCGACCAGTCGTGTTCGAACGTCGCGATGTTCGGTACGACGAACAGCAGCGTCGCGGGACCGCTCCTGGGCACCGCCACGTCGAACTGGCCGAGCACCCGCTGCGCGAGGAACCCGAGCACCTGCCCGACCTGCGTTCCCATCAGAAGCGGGGACAGCTGCCCCATGAAGCCGGCCATCTCCTGCATCTCCGGAGGGAGCTGCTCGCGGGCCGCCCGGTCCATCGCCTCGCCGATCCGCGTCGCGGCCGGCTCCAGGAGTTCGCGCAGGCTCTCCGCGTTCGCCGACACCCACTCAGCCCGGCGCACGGGGCGCACCTGTGCGACGTCGCCCGGCGCCTCGAGGCCCGTGAACCGGGCGACGTGGAGCTCGGCCACCCGGGTGGCGTCCTCGAACAGCTTCCGGTCGGCATCGGTGGGCTCGCGGTCGTCGCCGGCCTCCACCGCACTCGCGATCGCGACCTGTCGAGCGAGCTCCCAGTTCACCGGCCCGTTGGACGACGACATGACGCGCTGGAGCTCGCGGAACAACGGGGCATCCTTGAACTGCTCGGGGTCGCCCCCGAGCGGGAACCCGAAACCGGGTGGCATGCCGCTCATGCCCGCAATCGTACGACCGCCCCTTCGCTACGATGGCGCCGTGACCGACCCTGGCCCCGAGCGCACGCTCGTCCGCATCACGTCCGAGCCGCTCGCGGTCGAGGAGGCGCTCGCGCACGTGGCCGACCCCGGCGCGGGCGGCACCGCCCTCTTCATCGGAACCGTGCGCGACCATTCGGGCGCGGGCGACGTGCGGGGGCTGAGCTATGAGGCCTGGGAGGATCTGGCCGTCGAACGCCTCGGTGCGATCGCCGACGAGATGCACGCGCGCTGGCCCGTGCGCAAGGTGGCGATCCTGCACCGGATCGGCGACCTGGCGGTGGGGGAGTCGAGCGTCGTGGTTGCCGCGAGCGCCCCGCATCGCGCCGACGCGTTCGATGCCTGCCGCCACGGGATCGAGCGCCTGAAGGAGGACGTCCCGATCTGGAAGAAGGAGTCCCTGGTCTCGGGCGACGCGCATTGGGTCATGGGGAGCTAGATGGGACGCGACCTCGCGATCGACATCGGCACCGCGAACACCCTCGTGTACCGCCAGGGCGACGGCATCATCTTCGACGAGCCCGCGGTGGTCGCGATGCACGGCGGGACGGGCGAGGTCCTCGCGATGGGCGAGGAGGCATGGCACATGATCGGCGGCGAGTCCGGAAGCGTGGTCGCGGTGCGGCCGCTGCGCGCCGGCACGATGACCGAGTTCGACCTCACGCAGCGGATGCTCGAGGTGGTCCTGCGCCGCGTCGGGGTCTCGCGCTTCGTGCGTCCCCGCGTGCTGGCGTGTGTGCCCAGCCTGAGCTCCGAGGTGGAGAAGCGCGCGATCGAGGAAGCCATCAGGTTCGCGGGCGGGCGCCAGGTCACGCTCGTCGAAGAGCCCCTCGTGGCCGCGATCGGAGCGGGGCTCCCGGTGCACGAGCCGATCGGGAACCTGATCGTCGACATCGGCGGCGGCCGCTCCGAGATGGCGGTGGTCTCGATGGGCGGGGTCGTGAGCGGACGGTCGGTCACGCTGGGAGGGTTCGACCTCGACGCCGCGGTCGCCGAGCACATCCGCACCGAATACGGGGTCGCGATCGGGGAGAAGGCCGCCGAGGAGATCAAGATCGCGATCGGGTCGGCCTTCCCCTCGCCGGACTCGAAGGCCGCGATCGTGGTCGGACGCGAGCTCTCCAGCGGTAACACGGTCGAGGTGAAGGTGACGGCCGACGAGGTCCGCCAGGCGATGGGCGTGCCCATCGCGGGGATCGTCGATGCCGCGCGGCTCTGCCTCGCGGAGGCGCCGCCGGAGCTCACGCACGACGTCCTCGAGACCGGCATGTTCCTGACGGGCGGAGGGAGCCTGCTTCGCGGGATCGACATGCTGCTCGCGCAGGAATGCGAGGTGCCCGTGCACGTGACGGAGCGGCCGCTCGAGACGGTCGCGATCGGGGCGGGCTACATGCTCGAGCATCTGGCCGATTTCCGGACGGCGTTCCAACTGGTGCGCCGGCGCTGACGCCGAGGAGGTAAGCGATGACGTTCTCGATCGTGGGGTTCGATCCCGACAACGGCGACCTGGGGGTCGCGGTGGCCTCCAAGTTCCCGTGTGTGGGCGCGGTCGTTCCGTGGGCGAGGGCCGGCGTGGGCGCCGTCGCCACGCAGTCGTGGGCCAACACGGCGTTCGGCCCGGACGGGCTCGCGTTGATGGAGGGTGGCGCCTCGGCGACCGGCGCGCTCGATGCGCTGTTGCGGGCCGACGAGGGCCGCGACGACCGCCAGGTGGGTGCCGTGGACGCGCGCGGGGGCGTCGCCACGTTCACCGGGGCGACGTGTACCGAGTGGGCAGGCGGCGTCACGGGCGAGGTCTTCGCCGCGCAAGGGAACCTCCTCACCGGCCCGGACGTCGTGGACGAGTTGGCGCGCGCCTTCACCGAGACCGACGGGGACCTCAGTGACCGCCTCCTGGCCGCGCTCGAAGCCGGCGACGCCGCCGGTGGAGATCGGCGCGGCCGCCAGTCCGCGGCCCTGCTCGTCGTGCGCGAGGCGGGCGGCTACGAGGGACGCAACGACCGCTACATCGACCTGCGGGTCGACGACCACGTGGACTCCGTCATCGAGTTGCGCCGCATCTTCGGGGTGTGGGACGACACGATGTTGATCCGGCACGACCCGCTCCTGCCCGCGTCCACCGAGCTCGTCGCCGAGGTGCAGCGGCGCCTCGCGGCCCTCGGCCACTACGGCGCCGAGCCGACCGGTTCCCTCGACGACGCGACTCGGGAAGCGCTGAGCGAGTGGGCCGGCCGGGTGAACCTGGAAGGACGGCTCCGGGGCGACGACCAGCTGTCGCAGGCGCTCGTCCGGGAGCTCCGCGACCTCACGCCTGAGTCCGACGAGGCGGGGACCTCCGCCTAGTCGGCGTTCGCGGCGTGGCCCACCAAGCTCGAGATGATGTGCCCGGCCTCGTACAGCACGAGCGCGGTGGTCGCGGCGGCCACGACGACCGCGATCACGAGCCCCATCGCCCCGCTGAGCCGTCCCTGCCACGAGCCGCGTGAGCGGACCACGGGGATGTACGCGATGCCGGGCGAGGCGACAGGTGGGCCCGCGTCCGGCTCGCGCGTCTCGCCCGTCTCCCGCGTCGAGCGCCCCGCGTCCTCGCTCCGGGACTCCGTCGCAGGCTCGGACCCCGCGGGGTGATCCACCGCGAACCGCATCGACGCCCAGTACACGGCGCCTCCCGCCAGCACGGCGAGGACCACCACGATCACGTAGCCCAACGGTCGATTCTCCTCTCGGCTCCCGGAGCCTACCCCGCCCACACCCCGGCGCGAAACCACCTTGCCCGTACCATTGACGCAGTCCCGTGAAACGCATCCTGAAGATCATCGGCGCCCTGCTCGGCCTCGGCCTGGTCTTCGGCGTGGGGTTCGTTCGGCTGCCGTACTACGCGGTCGGCCCCGGCCCCGCGCGCGAGGTGGTCCCGCTGATCCGCGTCGGCGGGGACCGCCAGACGTTCCCGCCCGCCGGCAAGCTGATCATGACGACCGTCTCGTTCTACCCGGTTACCACGCTCCAAGCGCTTCAGGCGTGGATCGACCCGTCCAAGTCGATCGTCGCGGACGAGGTGCTGTACCCGCCCGGGGTCGATCACGCGACCGAGGCCCGGCGTGCCCGCTCGCAGATGGATCAGAGCAAGATCGACGCGGCGATCGTGGTGCTCGCCGAGCTCGAGGGCTATCCGAAGACCCACGGGGCCGGCGCGCTGATCGAACAGACCTACCCGGGATGCCCGGCCGACGGCGAGCTGTTCGCGGGCGACCTGATCCTCGCGATCGGAGGCGAGCCGGTGGATTCCCTTCAGGAGGCCTCGCACCTGATCGGTGAGGCGCCCACCGGCGAGCCGCTCGACTTCCGGGTGCGCGCGGGCGGCGAGACGCACGACGTCGAGGTGGCCAAGCGCCGATGCGCGGGGAGCGAGGACCCGCTCGTCGGGATCGCCCCGATCGCGAACTTCCCCTTCCCGGTCGAGATCTCGAGCGGCAACGTCGGCGGCCCATCTGCGGGGCTCATGTTCTCCCTCGGCCTCTACGACCTGCTGACCCCGGGCGAACTCACGTCCGGGCGCACGATCGCCGGCACGGGAACGATCGACCGCGATGGGGTGGTGGGGCCGATCGGCGGGATCTCGGACAAGGTGGTGGCCGCCGAGCGCGTCGGCGCGTCGGTGTTCCTGGTCCCGAAAGAGAACATGGCCGAGCTCGACGGCGTCGACACGGGCGACATGCGCCTGATCGAAGTCGCCACCTTCGACGACGCCCTGGCCGCGCTGAGGCGGTCGGCGTCGTAGGCCGACGCGTGCGTTAGGCTGGCGGAGCGGCGCGACCTCGCGCCCTCGAGGAGGCACACCCCGAAGATGTCGAGCATGAGCGTGCGGCTGCCGCGTCAGCGTCGTTGGCCGGCCATCCTGGTCGTCGCGCTCGCGGTCCTCGCGGTGCTCTTCACGGTGGCGTCGCAGTTCTTCATCGACCTCCTCTGGTACCGCGAGGTCGATCTCTCGTCGGTGTTCTGGACCACCCTGCGTACCAAGGTGCTGCTCGGACTGATCTTCGGGGTCGTGTTCTTCGTGCTGCTGTTCGTGAACCTGGTGATCGTGCGCCGCATGAAGCCGGAGACCCGGATCCTGACCCCCGACCAAGAGATCGTCGAACGGATCCGTCAGCAGTTCGAACCGATGCTCCGGTGGTTGCTGCCCCTGGCGTGCGGGCTCCTCGCGCTCTTCGTCGCGATCGGCGTCTCCCGCCAGTGGCAGACGTTCCTGCTGTGGCGGAGCAGCACCGGCATCGCCTTCGGGAACCCCGAGCAGCGGTTCGGTCGCGACCCGGCGTTCTACGTGTTCTCGCTGCCCTGGCTGAAGTTCCTACAGGGATGGCTCTTCTCCACGCTCGTGGCCGTGACCTTCCTGGTCGGGCTCGCGCACTTCCTGTGGGGCGGGATCCGGCCGCAGGCGGCGATGTTCGCCGACAAGGTGATGCCGGCCGCGCGCGCCCACCTCTCGGTGCTGCTCGGGCTGATCATGCTCGTGAAGGCGTGGGGGTACTACCTGGGCCGCTTCGACCTGTTGAACTCCACGCGCGGCGTGGTCCAGGGGGCCTCCTATACCGACGTCAACGCACAGCTGCCGGCGCTCACGTTCCTGACGATCGTCGCGGTGATCTGCGCGATCCTGTTCTTCGTCAACATCCGGCTTCGGATCTGGGCCTTGCCGGTCATCGCCGTGCTGCTGCTCGCGGTCGTCTCGGTCCTGCTCGGGAGCGCCTATCCCGCGTTCGTCCAGCGGTTCCGCGTGGCCCCGCAGGAGTACCAGCGGGAACAGCCGTACATCGCCGACAACATCGAGAGCACGCGGCGCGCGTTCGGGCTCGATTCGATCGAGAGCGTTACCCGCACCGTCGACCCCGTGCTCACGGCGCGCGACATCAAGGACAACCCGAACACCGTCCAGAACATCCGCCTGTGGCGCCAGACGGTCCTGCAGGAGAACTTCCAGTCCTCGCAGCGGATCCGCCAGTACTACGAATTCAAAGACGTCGACGTCGATCGCTACACGCTGACCAACGGCGATCGCCGGGTGCTGATGCTGGCCGGCCGCGAGGTCTCGCAGTCGGGGATCACCGCGGAAGGCCGGACCTGGCAGAACGAGCATCTCGTCTACACGCACGGGTTCGGGGCGGTCGCCGCGCAGGTCAACCAATCGACGACCGAGGGCGCCCCGGTGCTCACCGTCCGCGATATCCCGCCGATCGGCGAGCCCGTCGCCGAGCAGCCGCGCATCTATTACGGCGAGGTCAGCGACGTCCCGTTCGTGCTCACGAACACGAACACCCCCGAGCTCGACTACGAGGGCGCGCCCACCACCGATCGCTACTCCTACGACGGCGCGGGCGGCATCCCGATGGGGAACGTCTTCCAGCGCGCGCTGTTCGCCTGGCGCTTCCGCGACGTGAACCTGCTGATCTCGGGCCAGATCGACGCCGACAGCCGGATCATGCTCTACCGCGACATCCAGGAGCGCGCCACGAAGGCCGTGCCGTTCCTCACCTTCGACTCGGATCCCTATCTATCCATCGTCGAGGGCAAGCCCCTGTGGATCTGGGACGCCTACACCACCTCGAACCAGTACCCGTACTCGGAGTCGGTGAACCTGTCCGACGCCACCGACGGCCTGCTTCCGGGCTCCGACGTGAACTACCTCCGCAACTCGGTGAAGGTCGTGGTCGATGCCTACCAGGGCACGATCACGTACTACGCCGACGACGGCCCCGAGGGCGACCCGATCATCCGGGCGTGGGCGGCCGCGTTCCCGGGGGTCTTCACGCCGATGGATCAGGCGAGCGATGCGCTGCGGGCGCATTTCCGCTACCCCGAGAACCTGTTCCAGACCCAGGCCACGCAGTTCGCGAACTACCACGTGCAGGACACCGAGGTCTTCTATCAGAAGCAGGACTTCTGGCAGATCCCCGAGGACCCGACCACGGCGCAGGACCCCGCCGCGGCCTCCACGGTGGCGAACCTTCGGATCCGTCCGTACTACCTGCTGCTCAAGAGCCCGAACGACACCACCGAGCGGTTCCAGCTCGTCCTGCCACTCGTGCCGGAGGGCCGGCCCAACCTGGTCTCGTGGCTGGCTGCCGACTCGGACCCCGAGGACTACGGGCACCTGGTGGCCTACACGTTCCCGGCGGGCGCCAACGTCGAGGGCCCGGCCCAGGTGTTCTCGCGGATCAACCAGAACCCGACGTTCTCGGCCGAGCGGTCGCTGCTCGGCCAGGGCGGGTCGACCGTGCTCTTCGGCGACCTGCTGGTCATCCCGTTGAACGACGCGTTCCTGTGGGTACAGCCGGTCTACGTGCGGGCGTCGCAGACCCAGGCGGTCCCCGAGCTGAAACGGGTGGTCGTCGTGAACGGCACCACGGTCGGGGTGGGCAGCTCGCTCTCCGACGCGCTCGCGGCCTCGGTCGAGGGCCAGGTGCCGGACGGCGGTGGCGGGGGCGGTGGCGGCACACCGGTCGGTACCATCAGCCAGCAGGTGGCCGCGCTCCTCGACGAGGCGCTCCGTCACTTCACCCTGGCCGACGCGGCGCTGAAGGACGGGAACCTGGCCGTGTACCAGACCGAGCTCACGCTGGCGCAAGATCTGGTGCAGCAGGCGAACGACCTCGCGGCGCAGGACGCGGGCGCCCCGACCGCCTCGGCTACCCCGTCGGCGAGTGCCTCCCCGAGCGCCTAGCGGCGCGTGCTCAGTCCCCGCCCGATCCGCGCATCATCGAGGTGGCGATGGCGCGTTGCCGCAACCTGACCAGTTCGCGCTCCTGGTCTTCCGCCTTCTCGCTCAGATCGTCGAGCGGTAGGGCACGGAAGCCATCGTGGAAGGCCGCGATCGTGTGCAAGGTTCCCCACAACAGTCGCTTCCCCCACACGCCCACGGCCAACGCTTCGAGGCCCTCGAGGTCGCTGGGCGCTCCCCCCGGAACCGCGTCTTTGACCTTGGCCGCGACACCCGCGGCGATCCCCACGCCTCGTTCGATCAGTCCCCGGTCTTCGCCTCCAGCGCCGTGAGGACCATCCCTCGTTCGTTCTCCAACGAATCGAGGAATCGCCCCAGGAACGACCGCACCTCAGGTTCGGGTTCACGCTCCAGGAGGGAGCGGGCGATCTTCTCGGCGACGTCTGATCCGGCGACATGGTGACGGAGGTACGCGCCGAGCGCGGCCTCGTCGATCTCGTTCCTGTCCGTGCGCGTCTCCACGCGATCCCCCTCATCGGTCGTCGTCCGTTCGCGGTACCCAGGCTCGCAGCGAGCGAAACGTGCCGGTCGGGGGTCGGTTGCGCGGTCCGCAGATCGGGTCAGTCGGCGGCGAGCCGGAACCCGAGGTCGGCGGTGATGTCGGCGACGTCCATCTGGGCTTTCTGCAGGCGCCCGCTGTAGTCCCAGTTCATCGACTGCCAGCGCGTGAACTGGTCGAGCACCCACATCCCGGACTGGCGCGAGCCGTTGCCGCTCTTGCCGTTCCCGCCGAAGGGAAGGTGCGCCTCGGCGCCGCTCGTCGAGTTGTTCACGCTCACCATCCCGGCGCTGACGCGCTCCCGGAAGCGGAAGGCGTGCAGGGGGTTCGTCGTGTAGATCGACGACGACAGTCCGTACCCGTGGCCGTTCGCGAGGGCCATCGCCTCGTCGAAGTCGTCGAACCGCGCGACCCCCACGATCGGGCCGAACGTCTCGGTGCGGTAGAGGTCGTCCTCGGCCGTGACGCCGTCGACGATCGTGGGGTGGTAGTAGAGCCCGGCCCCGGGGTCGCCCACGAACCCCTCGCGCGGGTTGTCAGCGGTGATGCGGCCGGTGCCGGTCGAGCCGCGCGGGTCGTGATGGGGTTGGATCAGCTCGAGCCAGTCCTCGAACCGGTCGCAGAAGCGCTGCGAGATCATCGGGCCGTACAGCACGTCCCGGGTCGGGTCGCCGATCGCGGCGCTCCGTGTCGCGGCGTCGAACCGCGCGATGAAGTCGTCGTGCACGCTCGCATGGACGATCGCCGTGCCGAGCGACGTGCAGCGCTGCCCCGCGGTGCCGAACCCGCTGAAGAGCGCGCCCTCCACGGCGAGGTCGAGATCGGCGTCGGGCATCACCACGAGCGGGTTCTTCCCCCCGAGCTCCAAGCACGCGGTCTGCAGGTGACGCCCGGTGAGCTCGCCGATCCGCCGTCCGACCTCGGTCGAGCCGGTGAAGCCCACCTTGTCGACGAGCCGCTCGTCGAGCGCGCGCTCGAGCCCCTCGAACGTGGCTGGCCCGTCGGCGAGCACCATGTTCACGACGCCCTCCGGGAAGCCCGCGTGCAGCAGCAGCTGCGTGAAGGCCTCGGCCGTGGCCGGCGTGTACTCCGCGGGCTTCCACACGACGGCGTTGCCACACAGGAGGGCGGGCACCAGGTACCACGAGGGGACCGCGACGGGGAAGTTCCCGGCCGTGACGATCGTGGCGACGCCCACCGGGACGCGGAACGTGAAGAGCTGCTTGTCGGGCATCTCGCTCGGCACGGTCTGGCCGTAGAGTCGCCGCCCCTCACCGAGGAAGAAGTTGCACGTGTCGACGACCTCCTGGACCTCGCCGCGCGACTCGGCGATCGGCTTGCCGATCTCGCGCGTGATCAGAGCCGAGAGCGCCTCGACGTTGTCCTCCACCAGACGTCCGAACTGCTGGATCGCGCGGCCGCGCACGGGCGCGGGCACGGCGGCCCACCCGGGCTGCGCCGCGCGGGCGGTGCGTGCGGCGTCGACGAGGGTGTCGGCGTCGCCGATCAGCGCCTCGGCAACGGTCTGCGAGAGATCGGCGGGGTTCGGAATGGCGAGGCGGCCGCCGGGTGCGTCGGTGCGCGCGCGGCCCGCGATCATGGAGGCGACGGTTCGGGTCATGCGGGCGATGGTACGGCACCTCGCTCGGTGACGGTCGCGTGACGGTCGCGTGCGGCTCCTGTCGCGAGGCTTCCTTCCGTCGCGCGGGTGGGGCACCCTGAGGCCATGACCTTGCGGATCATCGTTCAGGTGCTCGCCGCCCTCGTCGTGCTCGGAGCGCTGCTGGGGCTCGCGCCGGGACCGGTGGAGTGACCGAGGCGGATCGCGACTCCGTGACGCGGCGGCTTGCTGCCGCCGGCTGCCTCGCCGCCGGCGAGGAATCGGACGCGCTGATCCTGGCCGCCGCCGGTGACCCGGAGGCCCTCGAGGACCTCGTGGCTCGCCGCACGCGGGGTGAACCGCTCGCGTGGCTGACCGGTTCGGTCACGTTCTGCGCCGTGCCGTTGTTCGTGGCGCCCGGCGTCTACGTGCCGCGCCCGCAGACCGAGCCGCTCGCGCGGCGAGCGGCGGCGCTCCTCCCGGCGCAGGGTGTGGCCGTGGATCTGTGCACGGGCGTCGGCGCGATCGCGGCCGTGCTGTTGGCGGCCGTGCCGACGGCGCGGGTCCTCGCGACCGAGCTCGACGGAGCCGCGGTGCGCTGCGCACGCCGCAACGGCGTCGATGCCCTCCAGGGGTTCCTCGACGATCCGCTCCCCGCCGAGATCGAGCGCCGCGTCGACGTGCTCACGGCGGTGGTGCCCTACGTCCCGACGGACGCGATCCGTCTGTTGCCACGCGACGTCCAGGCATACGAGCCAAGGCTCGCGCTCGATGGGGGCGCCGACGGCACGGAGCTCCTCGCCGAGGTCGTGCGAAGGAGCACCCGCTGGCTGCGTCCCGGCGGCTCACTCCTGCTCGAGCTGGGGGGCGACCAGGCCGCACCGATCGGACGGCTGCTCGACGGGGCCGGGTTCGACGCGCTCGATGTCATAGCCGACGAGGACGGCGACACGCGCGCGATCTGCGCCCGGCTCGGCGGGGCGTGAACGCCGTGGCTCAGCTCGCCGCCTTCTTCACGAGCGCGGCGATCTTGGCCTCCTCGGCGGCGGTCAACTCCTTCAGCGCGAAGGAAGTCGGCCACATGGCCCCTTTGTCGAGGTTCGCCTGGTCGCTGAACCCGAACGTGGCGTACCGCGCGCCGAACTTCTGCGCGCTCTGGAAGAAGCAGACGACCTTGCCGTCCTTGGCGTACGCGGGCATCCCGTACCAGGTCTTCGGCCACAGGTCGGGCGCGGCGCCGGTGACGATCGCATGCAGGCGCGTGGCCATGGCGCGATCCCGTCCCTTCATCTCAGCGATCGCCGCGAGCAGGGCGCGTTCTCCGTCCGCCCTGTTCTTGTTCGCGCGCGCGTCCGCCTTCAGCTCTTGGGCACGAGCCTTCATCGCGGCCCGTTCCTCAGCGGTGAATCCCGTCGACGTCTTCGCGTTTGCGCCGGTGCGGGTGGCGGGCTTCCGCGTCGCCTTCTTCTCGGTCATCGTTCCTCCCTTCGCTCCAGTGGCTCGGCTCATGATAGAGGCGGTCGTCAGCCGGTCGTGGCCCCACACGGCACGTTGCCGTTCACGCGCACCCTCCGCTAGCATCGTCATGCGGGGTGGAGCAGTCCGGTAGCTCGCTGGGCTCATAACCCAGAGGTCACAGGTTCAAATCCTGTCCCCGCGACGAGGCACTACCAGCGGAAACGCAAGGAACCCGGAGGGCCGTCACGGTCTCCGGGTTCTTTCATTTCCCCAGCACGGAGGTGCTGCCTCGATGACTGCGGGCGACTACGCCTTCGGTCCGAGAAGGAACAGTGTTTCGAGGAGGGCGACGAGTGCCAGGGCTACGACGCCGCCGACCCGCGCGAGTCGGGGTGCCCGCCAGCCGTCGAGCTGAGGCGCGAGCGTGATCCGGGCGGCCCAGATGATGCCCGCGTACACGGCGAGGAACCACAGGGTTCCCGCCAGGGCGCGCGCCGGGGAGAGATCCTCGAGCAGGATCCCCGCGGTGGCCACCACGGGGATCAGCGCGACCGCGCCGACCAAGCGTCGCATCCGGCCCGACCAATCTGCGTGGGTGATCGCGAGGGGCGCCAGCACGATGGCCGGGAACATCGGGCCCCCTGCCGCCATCCCGAGCGGGAGCAGGCTCGCGAACGTCACCACTCGGAGGACGGTCATCCGTGAACGCCGCAGGCCTGCGCGACGGCCGAGATAGGCACCGGATTGAGCCAGCCCGGCGATGCCGAATCCGATCACGATGAACAGCGTGCCGGTCCACGAGAACTCCGGGTCGGTGGTGATGAACCGAATCCAGAGCCGGGCATCGATGCCCCACACGAGTCCACCCAGGAGCCCCCCGAGGAGGACTACCGGCGCCGGGACGCGGCGTCCGGCCGCTCCTTCTTGGATCGATGGCTCGACCCCGGCGCCGGACGCCGCCAAGGTCGTTCGGTCTGTGGTCACGTCCACCATTGGATCAGTCAACCGAGTGATCGGCGAGAGGGCACGCACGAAGGGGGCGAGGGTGCTACCACCAACGGCTACACTCGCCGGCATGCGTCGCTTCCCCCGAGCCATCGCAGCTTTCATCGCGCTCGCCTCTGCCCTCGCCCTCCAGCCCGCCGCTCCGGCGACCGCGGCGGCGATCGTGCGGGATCCCGGGGCTCCGCGCTACGTCACCCACCTGTCGACCGGCTCCCTCGGCCACGTGTGGACGGGCACCCACCGCATCGCCTTCACGAACCTCGACGCAGCGCCTCTCGACACGATCTACCTCCGCCTCTGGTCGAACGGAGTGCTCGGCTGCGCTGCGGGCTCGATCCAGATCTCCAACCTGCAGGGCGGCACGATCGCGTCGACGACGCAGCGCTGCACCGCCGTCGAGGTCACGCTCGAGGCGCCGCTCGCACAAGGTGAACGCGCGGCGATCTCGATGGACCTCTCGATCGCGGTTCCGAACGAGAACGATCGGTTCGGCTACCACCGCGGCCTCGCGCTGGTCGGGACCGCGCTGCCCACGCTCGCGATCCGCGACGACGCGGGATGGCATCTCGACCCCTTCGTGAACCTTGGGGAGAGCTTCTACTCGGTCGTCGGGTCGTATCGGGTGACGCTCGAGACGCCACTGGCGCTCGACACGCCGGCAACCGGCATGCTGGTCGGTCGCACGGCCGCCGGAGCCGGGCGCGAGGCGCGGACCTACGCCGTGCGCGATGTCCGCGACTTCGCCTGGGCGGCCGGGCATCTGCGCTCGATGAGCGCCCGATCGGGCGCCACGCGGGTCGTCGTGTCGTTCCAGCCCGAGGCCGTCAGCGATCGCATGGCCGCGGTCCGGCTGCGCGACGCGGTGAGGTCGATGCGGACCTTCTCCGCCGCGTTCGGGGCGTACCCCTACCCGGAGATCGATGTGGTGCTGGCCGGCCACGCGACTTTCGGCGGCATGGAGTATCCGACCGTGGTCTTCACCGACACCGCCCGCCTCACGATCTCGCACGAGCTCGCGCACCAGTGGTGGTACGGCATCGTTGGCGACGACGAGTACACCGAGCCCTGGCTCGACGAGTCGTTCGCCACGTGGTCGCAGTACCTGCCGTTCGATCCGTGGCGCGCGTGCAAGCGATACGTGTTCCCGGGGGCGGGGGCCCGGATCACGAACGACATGGGGTACTGGGACGCCCACCGTGGCGAGTACGGCACGATCTACGGCGGCGGTGGCTGTCTGTTGGCCAACCTCGTGCACCGATTCGGCCTCCAGCGGTTCACCGCGATCCTCCGAGCGTACGCGGCCCGCCACTGGCTCGGCGTGGCCCGGACGGCGGAGTTCAAGGCCCGGATCGAGGCCGCCGCGGCCCGCCGGCTCCCCGGTCTGGACATGGCGGCGTACTGGGCGCGATGGCGCGTGGACTGACCGGGGTCGACTCGGACTAGAATCGCACCATCCATCTGAAGGGAAGAGAACGCCGTGTCGACCAAGGAAGTCGTGACGCGCCTGTCGAAGGTGCCGCTGTTCTCGGGCTGCACGCAGAAGGATCTGCTGACGATCGCGCGGGTGGTCAAGGACATCGATCACGACGAGGGGACCGTGATCGCGCGCGAGGGCGAGCCGGGGATCGGATTGTTCGTGATCTCCGACGGCACGGCTGAGGTCACGATCGGCGGGGTCAAGAAGGCATCGCTAGGACCGGGGGAGTTCTTCGGCGAGATCGCTCTCCTCGACGGCGGCCCGCGTACGGCGACCGTCACCGCCACGAGCGACGTCAAGCTCCTCGGCCTCACCGAGTGGGTCTTCCGCGGCCTGATGCAGGAGCATCCGAGCATCGCCGTGAAGACGCTGCAGGCGATGGCCGGGCGATTGCGCAACGCCACGAAGAACGCGACCTCCTGACCGTAACGTTCCCGCGCGGATGCGGGACGATGACGTGATGCCCAACGATCCCCAGCCCGACGATCACGTCCGCGACCTGGCCGAGCGACGCGCCTCGGCCCGCGCCGAGAAGGATTTCGCGGCCGCCGACGGCCTGCGAGACGAGCTCGCGGCCGCGGGCTGGGTGGTCGTGGACGAACCCGGCGGGTGGCGCCTCGAATCGGCCGCCGCCGGCCCGGTGGACCTGGACCCGATCGTGCGCGCGGCCGACGTGCCCTCAGTGCTCGACGTGCCGGCCACGGCCGACGTCGCGATCCACTGGGTCTGCGAGGGATGGCCCGAGGACATCGCCCGGGCGGTCGGGTCGTTCCGGGCGCACGCCGGCGGGCGGGACCTTCGCTTCGTGGTGGTGGACACGACGGACCAGCCCGCGGGGGCGTTCGGCGACGACGTCGAGGTGGTGCGGGTGGAGGCGGGCACCGGGTGGGGCGCCGCGCGCAACGCGGGACTCCGGCGCAGCTCCGGGCGGCTGGCGTTCGTGATGGACGGCTCGATCGAAGCGGTGGGCGACGTGTTCGGCCCGCTGCAAGACGCGCTCGCCGATCCGACCGTCGGCATCGCCGGTCCGTTCGGGATCGTCACGAAGGACCTCCGCCAGTTCGACGAGCAGCCCGCACCCGGGCCGTGCGATGCGGTCGAGGGCTACTTCATGGCGATGCGGCGCGACACGCTGATCGCGGCGGGCCTGTTCGACGAGAAGTTCAAGTGGTACCGCACGGCCGACATCGAGTACTCGTTCCGCGTGAAGGACATCGGGCTCTCCACCCAGGTCGTGGACGTGCCCGTCGTCAAGCACGCGCATCGCATGTGGTTCGAGAGCGACCCCGAGACGCGCGCGAGGTTCTCCAAGCGCAACTACTACCGTTTCCTGGACCGATGGCGCGACCGATGGGATCTGGTGCTCGACCCGCATCCGCCGGAGCCGCACGACCACGGCCCGGACCACGACCACCACGACGCGTCGTAGCGGGGTCGCCGGGCCCGCCCACGAGCGCGGTTCCTCAGTCGATGGTCGGCAGCGGGGGCGCCGGGGGCAGCTTCAGCCGGGACGGCGTGTCCCGAGAGGGTTGCGGCTTCGGCGGCTCGGGATGTTTCGCCACGGCCGCGGCGACCCGCTGCTCTTCGTCGGCGACCTGCTGGCGGGCGACCTCGTCGGGATCGGGGATGGCCTTGACGCCCGACGCGTAGACCTCGAGGTCCTCGCCGTCGATCGTCTCGGTCACGAGCAGGAGCTTGGAGAGCCGGTCGAGCAAATCGCGATGCTCGAGCAGGAGCCGCTCGGCCTGATCGTGCGCGTCGCTCAGGAGCCGCGAGATCTCGTCGTCGATCTTCTCAGCGGTGCCGGCGGAGATGCGCGGGCCGCTGCCGAAGAACGCGTTGGGGTCGTCGTGGCCGAGCGAGAGCGGCCCGACCTTCTCGCTCATGCCGTACTCGGCCACCATCGCGCGCGCGATCTGGGTGGCCTTCTCCAGGTCGTTCTGTGCCCCCGTGGAGACTTCGCTGAACACGATCTCCTCGGCCACCCGCCCGCCCATCGCGAACGCGAGCATGTCTTTCAGCTCGGGCTCGGTGGCCAGGTAGCGATCCTCGAGCGGCCGCGTCATCGTGAGGCCGAGGGCCGCCGTGCCGCGCGGGATGATCGTGATCCGGTGGACCGGGTCGAGGTTCTCGCAGTAGTGCGCGACCAGCGCGTGACCCATCTCGTGGAACGCGACGCGCGTCTTCTCCTTCTCGCTCATCACACGAGACTTGCGCTCCAGGCCCATCGACGCGCGGTCGATCGCCTCCTCGAGCTCGTCCTCTGTGACGGAGTTCTTCTCACGTCGGGCGGCCAGCAGCGCCGCCTCGTTCACGACGTTCTCGAGGTCGGCTCCGGTGAATCCGGGCGTGCGTGCGGCGATCGTGTGCAGGTCGACGTCGGAGGAGAGCGCCACGCCGCGCGCGTGCACGCGCAGGATCTCCTCGCGGCCCTTCAGGTCGGGCCGGTCGACCACGACCTGTCGGTCGAAGCGACCGGGCCGCACGAGCGCGGGATCGAGGACGTCGGGCCGGTTCGTCGCCGCCATGATGATCACGCCCTTCGAGGCGTCGAAGCCGTCCATCTCGACGAGGAGCTGGTTCAGCGTCTGCTCGCGCTCGTCGTGCGCGCCGAAGCCCGCTCCGCTCACGCCGGCGCGTCCCTTGCCGATTGTGTCGATCTCGTCGAGGAAGATCAGGGCGGGCGCCTTCTCCTTGGCCTGCTGGAAGAGCTCGCGGACGCGCGCGGCTCCCAGACCCACGAACATCTCGACGAACTCCGAGCCGCTCATGAAGAAGAACGGCACGTTGGCCTCGCCGGCGACGGCGCGAGCGAGCAGCGTCTTGCCGCACCCGGGCGGCCCCAGGAGCAGCACACCCTTGGGGATGCGCCCGCCGAGCCGCTGATACTTCTTCGGATTCGACAAGAACTCGACGATCTCGCGGAGCTCTTCTTTGGCCTCGTCGACGCCGGCGACGTCGGCGAACGTGGTCTTGAGCTCCTTGCGGTCGTAGATCTTGACCTTGTTCTTGCCCATGTTCATCGGGCCGGCGCCGGCCGCGCCCATCCGCCGGAACACGAACCAGTAGACGAGCCCCATGATCAGCGCGAACGGCAGGATGTTCAGGATCAGCTGCATCAAGACGTTCGGGGGCTGGAACTCGTAGTTCAACCCGCCCTGGCCGAGGAACTCGGTGAACGCCTGGTCGACCTGGAAGTTCGCGGGCAGGGTCGTCGAGAACTTCTGCTCTTGGCCCTGGTCGTCGACGAGCGTACCGGTGATCGAGGTGTCCGAGACCTTCACGGTCGAGCCTTCGGCGATCTTGTGGTCGTTGACCGCCGTCACGAATTCGGCGTAGCTGATCGACTTGGTGTTCGCGCTGGTCAGCCAACCGTTGAACAGGATGAGACCGACCAGGAGGAGCGGCACGAGGAGCCAGGGCATCAGCCGGGAGCGGGGCAGGCTGGGTCCCGTGGGTCCGTCGGACCCGCCGCGGCGGCCGGAACTGTCGTTGTCGGGCATGTGACCAATCTTCCCACCGCCTCGGCGCTATGACAGGAAGGCCGGCGCATCGCGACGGAACGTTCACACACGTGGCCGTAAGGAACCGTTCACCGATACGGCCGTATCGTTGCGGTCATGCAGGTCGACCGGCGGGGCGCGGCGAGAGCGGCCTCGCTGTGGGGGGCGGCCGCAGGCGTGGCGGCCACGGCCGTCGTCTCGACCGTGTGGCCGGGATTCCCGTTCCCGCCGGTGCAGGTCGCCGAGCGGGTGGCGAACCTCACGCCCGGGGGCGTGGCAACGTTCTTCATCGAGCTCCTGCATCACCTCGCGCTCCCGCTGACCGTGCTGTTGGTGGCGGCCGGGGCGATCGCCCTTACGCTGGCGCTCGCCGCTCTCCTGCCGGCCACGGCGGATCGGGTCGGGCCCGTCGCGGCGGGGCTGGCGTTGTCGCTGCCGCTGTACCTCGCCGCCGTCGCGGCGTTCGCGCCCTCCTCCGTGACGGCGTCGCTCCCGGCGTACGCCGCAGCGCTCGCTGCGTCGGCGGCGCTCGGGGGGATCGTGGCCGGGAACACGTATCGCCGTCTGCGGGAGCCGCTCACGGGGAGCCCGGCGGCGCAGCCGGACGATCCCACCCGGCGGATCCTCTTGCGCGCGGGGCTCGTCGGCGGCGTGGGATTCGCCGCCGGGTGGCTCCAGCTCGGGCGCTCGCTCTTCCCGGCGGCGGCCGATGTGGATCGCCCACTCGCGGCGGCGACCGTGGCACGGTCGGCCGGCCTGGTCCGGCCCGCGCCCGCGTTCGACGTGCCGGGATTGGCGCCCCTCGTGACCTCGAACGACGACTTCTACACGGTCGACGAGGAGATCGTGGACCCGTTCGTCGACATCGCTGCGTGGCGGCTCCGGATCGACGGCGCGGTCGACGCGCCCTTCGAGCTCACGTATGACGAGCTGCTCGCGCTCCCGCAGGTCGAACAGCACGCCACGCTCGAGTGCATCTCGAACCCTGTGGGCGGCGACCTGATCTCGACCGCCACCTGGAC
>JANLXF010000201.1:0-4404 GCA_031364965.1 Actinomycetes bacterium
CGCTCCGCCGGCCGGCATCACGGCTGCCCGCCAGCACCTGATCGAGCAGCCTCACCACTTCGTCCTCGCTCGTCTGGCCGTAGATCACCCAGCGGATCGCCCCCTGCGCGTCGACGATGTAGGTGTCGGGCAGGTAGGGGAACCCGAGGTCGTCGGCGTACCGGCCCTGCTCGTCGACGAGGCTGTCGTAGGGCACGTGGAACTCGTCGATCCAGGCGCGCGCGGCCGCGGTGTTGTCCTGGTAGTTCAGCCCGACGAACCGCACGCCGCGGCCGGCATACGCCCGGGCGGCTCGGACGAGGCCCGGCTGCTCCGCCCGGCACGGGTCGCACCAGGTTGCCCACACGTTGAGGACCGCGACGTGGCCGCGCAGATCGGCGAAGTCGACGGTGCCACCCAAGACCGACGGGCCCCTCAGTGCGGGCAGCGGGACGTTCATCGCGACCGGACCCCCGCTCGTCGCGCCGTCGTCATCGCGCGACAGGAAGAGCGCGTACGCCCCGCTCGCGGCGGCCGCGATCAGGACGGCGGCGAGAACCTTGCGCATCGTGGGGGCCACGCTACCAGCGGGCCCCGGATGGTCCCCGGCGACTCAGGCGACGCTGACGGTCCCGTTCATCGGCGGATGCACGTCGCACTGGAAGTAATACTCCCCGGGCGGGAGGCCGGGCACCTGGTAGTCGACCGTCGCGGGACCGCTCACGAGCTCTCCCTGGAACAGCACCTCGGCGAGCGTGTCGTCCTTGTAGATCGCCACGTTGTGCGGTCCCGTCGTGCCGACGTCGTCGGTGTTGTCGAACGTCAGGGTTACCGGTTCGTTCGCAGGGAACGAGAGGGACGACGTGTCGAACGTGAGTCCGGCGGCCGCGATCGAGGCCGTGCCGGAGCCACCCCCGCCGTCGACGGGGGACGCCGACGGGGACGCGGACGGCCCGCCGCCACCGCCGCCGCCGCCGCCGCTCTCGCCCACCCGGATCGTGCCCTCCATGCTGGGATGGATCTCGCAATGGAAGTAGTACTTCCCGGCGGCCAGGGCGGGGATCGTGTACTCGGTGGTGTCGGGGCCCGTGATGAGCTCGCCCAAGAACAAGGGGCTCGTGTCCTCGGGGGTCTTGTAGATCGCCACGTTGTGTGGGATGTCGGCGTCCCGGTTATCGAAGGTCAGCACCGTCTCGGTGTCGGCCTGGAACCGGAGCTTGTTCGTGTCGAACGCGATCCCCTCGGCGACCAGGGTGACGCCGGGCCCTCCGGAGCTGCCGCCTCCGCCCTCGCTCGCTTCGATGACCCCTTGCATCGTCGCGGGGTGCACCTCGCAGTGGAAGAAGTAGCTCCCGGGATCGAGCGCGGGGATGTCGTAGGGCACCATCTTCGGGCCCGCGACCAGCTCCCCCTTGAACAGCTCGGGTGCCGTGTCGTCCTTGCCGGCGAAGACCACCACGTTATGGGACACGTTGGGGTCCTGGTTGTCGAACTCGAGCGAGATCGGCTCGCCCGAGGCCACCGCGAGCGACCCCGTACTGAATCCGCTGGCGGCCGCGCCCGCCGGGGCGGCCAGCGTCACTACCTGGGCGTTCCCGCCCTCACCGGCTTCCTTCTGCGGACCCACCGCCACGACGGCGAGCCCACCGATCATCATCGCGATGCCCGACGAGATGCCCACCATGGATGCCAGCGACCCGCCCGTCACCTTCTTGCGTCCGGCGACGATCGTCGCGGTGGCCACGATCCCGGCGGCCGCAACGAGCGCCACCACCGTGGCCGCGTTGTGCGAGATCGCGAGCAGGATCCTCGAGAACCCGAACAGGACGAGCCCGATCACGCCCAAGGCCCCCAAGGGGATCAGGATGGGAAGGAGCAGCCCTTCCCGCTTCTTGCTGTCGCTCATCGACTCAGCTCCGCCCGGATCTCTCGTTCGACGTCACGATACGCGAGCGCGTCGAAGCCCTCGCGGTTCTCCCTGGCACCCCAGCGGAAGAAGACCACCGCGATGACGACCCACAGGATCATCCCGCCCACGAGCTTCATGATCAGGCCCGCCAGCAACTGGTCGTCGAGCACGTTCACGCCCCAGATCCGCGGGAAGGTGCCGTAGATCGGGTAGAGCGGATGGTGCCCGAAGGTCAGGAACGACGCCGGGATCGTCGGCGCGAGGGACTGGAAGAACAGGTACATCATCTGCCCGGGCGCCGGGAGTGCGGGCATCTCCGGGAGCGGCGAGACCACCGGCCACCACATCACGAGCGCCGAGAGCACGATCAGCACGTGGAGCGAGAAGTGGGTGAGCGCCGACCCCACCGACGCCTCCACCACGGCGGGCCAGTGACTGAACAGCAGCACGGTGTTGAAGAACACGAGCGCGACGAGCGGGCGCGTGAGGAACCGCCACACCGAGCGAACGGGGCGCGGTCGCAACAGGTCGCGCATGAGCCAGGCGGGCATCCCCGCCAGCAGGATCGGAGCGGCGACGAGCGTGAAGAGCATGTGCTGGACCATGTGCACCGAGTACAGGTAGTTCTCGGCCAGGTCGTGGATCGGATAGTCGGCCCCGACCCAGAGCACCGCCATCCCCAGCAGGAACAGCCGCCGCTTCCGGGGTTCGGTCGGGGTACCGGTCGCGGCTTCATGGCGACGGCAGACGATCAGGTAGCCGGCGATGATCGAACCGAAGAGGAGCCAGACATCGGGGTGAGGGTGCCAGCCGGGCATGCCGCTACCCCAGGAACGTCCGGAAAGAGATCAGCACGATCAGGAAGAGCGTGAACGCGAGTGCGACCCCCATCACGAAGAACCGCGCGTACCGGCGGTCGTCGAAGCGCAGGTGCATGAACCACATGACCACCAGCACGAACTTCACGAAGGCGAGCACGAACAGCGTGGGGATCAGGATCGACGTGCGCACCTTGACGTAGTAGGTGGTCACTTCCAATCCCGTGAGCACCGCCAAGATCACGCCGATCCGGACGTACTCCTTGGGGCTGGGATGCGTGTCGTGCGCCGAGTGCGACGTGGACGCGCCGAGTCCGGCGGTCTCGCCTCGATCGTGCATCTCGTCCACGGTCTCCCCCTACTTCGGTGCCACGCCGGTCGGGATCAGGTACACGATCGTGAAGATCACGATCCACACGATGTCGACGAAGTGCCAGTACAGGCCGATCATCTCCACCGGGAACGCGGGCTCGTCGGGAAGCCGGTCCGCCATCGACATCCCCACGAGCGACAGCAGCATCATGACGCCCACCGTCACGTGGACGCCGTGGAAGCCGGTGAGCACGTAGAACGTGGTGCCGAACAGGTTCGTCGAGATGCCCAGGCCCTCGTGATAGAAGGTCGTGAATTCGTAGACCTGGCCGCCCACGAACGTGAGTCCGAGCATCGCGGTGGCCAGGAGCCATAGACGCATCCGGCCCATGTCACGCTTCTGCGCCGCCGAGAGCGCCAGGACCATCGTCAGCGACGACGCCAGCAGCACGAACGACGAGACCGACGTGTAGGCGATATCGAAGACATCGGCCGGATACGGGCCCACGTCGCTGCGGCCCCGGTACAAGACATAGGTCGTGATCAGCGCACCGAACAGCAGGCACTCCGAGGCGAGGAAGAGCCACATCGCGAGCTTCGTGCTCGGTAGTCCGGTGGTGGTCTCGGGCTCGCCCCCCGGGCGCTCGATCGCGACGTCAGCCACGGCTCATCCCTCCGCCACCGAGGGCTCCAGGGCCCATCCGTAGAACCCGACGAGCATCACGAACGCGCCCGCCCCTACCAGCACCCACGAATAGAGCACCCCGTACGCGATGACCGGAAGCCCGATCGCCGCCACGAGCGGCCAGAACGACGGGCTCGGCAGATGGATCCCGTGGCCCGCACCGTGCGCACCACCATCATCGGCATGCGTCGGGGCCGCCCCGGCCTGGACCGGCACCAGGGTTCCGGTCTTGTGATCCTCGACGTACTTGCGGTGCCAGAACTCGTCGATCGAGTGGATCGTCGGGATCTCGTCGAAGTTGTGCACCGGCGGTGGGCACGAGGTCATCCACTCGATCGTGCGCGCATCCCACGGATCCTCGTTCTCGAGGCCCTTGGGCTTTCGCTGGGTGCGGACCACGTTCACGATGAACATCAAGATCGCGACCGCGATCAGGTAGGCCCCCACGGTCGAGACCTGGTTCCAGAACGTGAGGCCGAGCGAGGCCGGATAGGTGTACTCGCGACGGATCATCCCGTTCAGGCCGAGGACGTGCATCGGCCCGAACGCCAGGTTGAACCCCACGATCTGGAGCCAGAACTGCCACTTGCCGGCCCGCTCGTTCAGCTGTCGCCCGAAGATCTTGGGCCACCAATAGAACATGCCCGCGAACAGCCCGAAGATGGCGCCGCCGAACAGCACGTAGTGGATGTGGGCGACGA
>JANLXF010000212.1:0-3742 GCA_031364965.1 Actinomycetes bacterium
CCAAGAGCGAGCCGAACCTCTCCGCCTCAGCGCCGAACCCTGCATACGCACTTCCGAAGACTCCTAACGCCAGCGACAGCGCGATCGAGCAGAACAGCCACCCGATCGGGTTCTCGGGTCGCCGGCGTGCAACAAGCGCGCCGACCGTCCCGTACATCGCGACCGGAAGTCCGACGGAGATGCCAGTCACGATTCCACCAGCGTCCTCGAGCGTGTGCAGGACGACGCCGGTGACGAGGAACAGGCCCGTGGCGAGCCACAACCCGTGGGCGAGTCGGCGAGTGGTGGAGGGGCTCACGCGCGGATCCGTTTCCACAGCCGGAAGGGCAGGGTGAGGACCACGACCCCCAACGCACCCGTGAGCGTCGCGATCATCGGGAGCTCGAGAAGATCTTGATATGGAGCGGGTATGGCAACGCCGAGGGGGTTCTCGGTCCCCGCGTGGCCCATCAGGTGATCGTCAAGGAGCTGGAAGAGGGCGAACACCAGCGCGATCCACCACGTGGCGATCGCGATCACCCATCGCCACCTGCCATCCAGGTGGCCATCGGGTATGAGCAGCACGCCGAGCACGGCCGCCCCCAAGGCCAGGGGAGGGAACGTGCCTCCAGGCCAGGCGACGAACCGCCCGAACAGGGTCGCCTCTTCGTTGGTCCCAAACATCGCGAGGCCGGTGACGTAGGAGACATATGCGATAGCGGCGCCCACCGCCAACAACAGCGCTGCACGGATCGGGTGCCCGGCGATCGAACGGTTCACCATCCGGATCCACATCACCATGCTGAGTCCCCCCGGGTTCCCATGCGGCCCCCACTTCTCGGGTTCCGTGAGCATAGGCACTCCCTTACCGGCGTGCCACGGCTTCGTATTCGACCCAGCTTCATGCTTTGGAGGACACGCTCTTCCTCGGCAGAGCTCACATCTGGAGATGCGTGTCAGCCGGTCGACAGCCGGGCTGGGGGGGTGGTGAACGGCCATGGCCCGCGACAGAGGCGCTGAGGGCCTCGAAGCGGCCGCCTGACTGACGCACTTCCGGCACCACCCCAATAAGATTCGCGGCTGTCGGACACACCTCCACTCGCTACACTTCAACGCGCCGGTGATGACCTCGGTAGCGATCGGCTGCCGGTCTTCCACCGCTCCGGGCCAGGTAGCTCAGTTGGCAGAGCACGCGGCTGAAAACCGCGGTGTCGGCAGTTCGATTCTGCCCCTGGCCACCGGATGCGAACGACACGGAGCCGTCCCACTCGGGGCGGCTCTCGTGCGCCGGGACCTAGTTCATCGCCTCGCGGCTGCGGATCTCGGCCCAATGGGTCAGGACGCCCTGGTAGATGTCGGCGCTGTGCACGTACTCCTCGCGCTCCAGCGCCTCGAGGGCCTCATGGATCTCGCGCGCGCTGTGGTCGTCGTCCAGGTCGTCCCACCGCATGACGTCGCACAGGCTGCCGTAGTCGAGCTCGAGGATCGACGATCGGTCGAAGGCGGCCATCCACTGGTGCAGGTCCACGATCAGGTCGCTGATCGGCCCCAGCTCCGAGCGCCGCAGGGGCCCGACCGCCTGCTCGGCGCGCCGCATCGCGCGCCGCGTGCTGGTGCGGTAGCGCATGCGGGTCCGTCCTAACTCGTCCTCGCCGAGCCAGCGCTCCTCGTCGCGGAAGAGCACGAACCAGCGGATCGGCACGTGCCAGGGGCTCTGGTGGCAGAACGCGACCGAGTGCGGATCGCGCCGGCGCAGCTTCGCGAGGTCCTTCGCGGCGCGCTTGCCGTCGGCCTTGGGCACGAAGTGATCCCACAGCTCCATCGGCTCGGCGTCACGGAACGAGAGCATCGCCGCGAGCACCCGCATCCGCATCCGCCAGGGGCTCACGAACATGCGCCCGTCGATCATGCGGACCTCGGCGTGTTCGCCGTCGGCGGGCGCGAGCACCCCGAGCTTGCCCACGGTGTGATGATCGGCGTACCGGTGGCCACGCGAGATGCCCCGCGCTCCGTCGACGAGGTATCGCTCCCAGTGGAGCCGCTCCTCGCGCTCGAACGCGTCGAGCGGCTGGAACACGCGGAGATAGGCGCTCGGGATCACGCTGTCGAGTCTAGCTGGCGCCGCCATCCCCTATGCTCTCGGCGTTCGCACGAGGGGGTTGAGGGCCGTGCAGTCACCCGAGCATTGGGGCGGGACCGAGCCGTTCCGCATCCTGTCGGCCGACGGCACGCTTGTGGGTGATCCACAGGTAGGTCTCGACGCCGGGGCCCTCCGCGACGCCCTGCGCCGCATGATCGTGGCGCGCCGGCTGGACCGCGAGTGCATCGCGCTCCAACGCCAGGGCGAGCTGACGGTGTACCCCGGGTTCGAGGGGCAGGAGGCCGCCCAGATCGGGAGCGCGATCGCCCTGGGATCAGAGGACTTCGTCTTCCCGACGTTCCGCGAGCTGGCCGTCGCGATGGTCCGCGGGGTCGATGCCGTGCAGTACCTCCAGTACCACCGGGGCACCTGGCACGGCGGCCCCTACGATCCGCGCGCCACCCGCTTCGGCCCGATCTGCATCCCGATCGCCACGCAGATCGCCCACGCCGTGGGCCACGCGCTCGGGACCAAGCTCGACGGCGGGAGCGGGGTCACCGTGGCGTACTTCGGCGACGGCAGCACGAGCGAGGGCGACTTCCACGAGGCCGCGAACCTGGCGGGCGTCTGGCAGGTGCCCGCCGTGCTCTTCTGCCAGAACAACGGATTCGCGATCAGCGTGCCCACCGCCCAGCAGACCGCCGGGGAGATCTGGAAGCGCGCCGAGGGCTACGGGTTCCCGGGCGTGCGCGTCGACGGCAACGACCTGCTCGCGGTCTACGCCGTCACCCGCGACGCGGTCGCGCGGGCGCGCGCCGGCGAAGGCCCCACGCTGATCGAGGCGCTCACCTACCGGATCGGCGCGCACTCCACGGCGGACGACCCGGGCCGCTACCGCGGCGACGACGAGGTCGAGGCCGCGCGGTCGTTCGACCCGATCCCCCGGCTCGAGACCTGGCTGCGCGCCCAGGGGCACGTCGACGACGCGTTCGTGACCGCCTGCCAGGAGGAGGCCGACGCCTTCGCGCTCGCGACCCGGGAAGGCGTGATCGCGACGCCGGCGCCGCCCGCGGAATGGATGTTCGACTGGACGTACGCCGAGCCGCCGGGCGGCTCGTGGGCGCGGCAGCGGGAAGAGGCGCTGGGTGGCTGAGTCCTGGACGCTCTCGGCCGCGCTGAACCGCGCCCTGCTCGACGCGCTCGAGGACGACCCGCGGCTGCTCGTCTTCGGGCAAGACGTCGGACGCAGCGGCGGGGTGTTCCGCGTGACCGACGGCCTGCAGGCGAAGTTCGGCGCCGAGCGCGTGTTCGATACGCCGATCAGCGAGGCGGGCATCGCCGGCGCCGCCGTCGGGCTCGCCTTCGCCGGATGGCGATCGGTGATCGAGATGCAGTTCGACGCCTTCTCGTATCCGGCGCTCGAGCAGGTGATCGACCACGTGGCGAAGATGCGCGAGCGCACGCGCGGCCGCGTCGACATGCCGATCACGATCCGGATCCCCTCGTTCGGGGGGATCAAGGGGAAGGAACATCACGGCGAGAGCCCCGAGACCTACTACGTGCACACGGCCGGGCTGAAGGTCGTCGTCCCGTCGTCGCCGCTCGACGGGTACCTGCTGCTGCGCCTCGCGATCGCGGACCCCGACCCGGTGGTGGTGCTCGAGCCCAAGGCGCGCTACTGGG
>JANLXF010000275.1:0-4839 GCA_031364965.1 Actinomycetes bacterium
ACGCTCCTGGCTCAGGTCGACAGCAGCGTGGGTGGCAAGACAGGTATCAACTTACCCAGTGCCAAAAACATGATCGGTGCGTTTTGGCAACCGCATGCAGTTTGGATCGATACGTCGTCGCTCGAGTCGCCGCCGGCGCCGCAGCCCGTCGCCGATCCGAACCGCCCCTTCGACCCGGCGGCGGGGATCATGAACCTCGACCACCTGATCTTCGTCGTGCAGGAGAACCGATCGTTCGATCACTACTTCGGGACGTTCCCCGGGGCCGACGGGCTCCCACGGAACCCCGACGGGTCCTTCGACGTCTGCGTCCCCGACCCGCTCGGACCGTGCCGGACCCCGTATCACGACCGCAACACGTTCGACCAGGGCGGGCCGCATTCCCAGTACGGGTCGCAGCTCGCGATCGACGGCGGGTCGATGGACGGCTACGTGAACGCGTTGCGCATCATCAAGAACAACTGCTACCACAACCCCGAGATGCCCCCGTGCCCGCAGGCGACCGACGGCCCCCAGGGGCAGCCCGACGTGATGGGGTACCACACCGCCCACGAGATCCCGAACTACTGGGCGTACGCGAAGCGCTACACCCTGCACGACCGGATGTTCGCCCCGACCGACTCGTGGACGCTGCCGGCCCATCTGTTCCTGGTCTCGGGCTGGTCGGCGACGTGCGCCGATCTGAACGATCCGATGACCTGCACGTCGAACCTGGAGCTTCCCGGGCACAACGCCGCCGACGGCTCGAAGATCTGGAGCCCCGGCAAGGGCGAGCCGCGCCCGTACCTGTGGGCCGACATCACCTGGCTCCTGTACCAGCGAGGCGTCAGCTGGGGATACTTCGTTGGGCCGGGCACGTGCGTCGTGCCACCCTGCGGTCCGCTCAACGGCACCGAGACCGCGCCCGTCCAGAACCCGCTCCCCGGATTCCGCACCGTGCACGTGACGGGGCAGCTCGACAACGTGCGGCCCAACACGGAGTTCTTCGAGGCGGCCTCCGAGGGGACGTTGCCGTCGGTGTCGTGGGTGATGCCCATGAAGGACGGTTCGGAGCACCCGCCGCAGGACATCCGGACCGGCCAGGCGTGGGTGACCGACGTCGTGAACGCCGTGATGCAGGGACCGCGCGAGCAGTGGATGCGCACGGCGATCTTCGTGGTGTGGGACGACTGGGGCGGCTTCTACGACCACGTCGAGCCGCCCGTGGTCGACGAGAACGGCTGGGGTCTCCGCGTGCCCAGCCTGCTGATCAGCCCATGGGCGAAGCCGGGCATCGATCACCAGACCCTGTCCTACGACGCCTACCTGAAGCTGATCGAAGATCGGTTCCTGGGCGGAAGCCGGATCGACCCGGCCACCGACGGGTGGCCCGACTCGAGGCCCACGGTGCGGGAGGACGTACGACGCCTGGGTGACCTCGCGGAGGACTTCGACTTCTCGCAGGAACCGATCCCGCCGCTGATCCTGAACCCCTGGCCGAACGGGGGAGGATAGGGGAGAAACCGCTGGTCAGATGGTGTGTGCTGGCCCGCCTGGATTCGAACCAAGACTAACTGCTCCAGAGGCAGTCGTGCTACCGTTACACCACGGGCCACCGGCCGGACGATGGTAACAGGCTCCCGTGTCGGCGTCGCCCCGCGAACCCCGTCTCTGCCTTCACCGCACGGCTTCCGGTTGACCGCGACCCGATCCGAAGGCTACGGTGGGACCGCCGCACGACCGGGAAGGGAGTGCCGATGAATAAGGGTGGATTGGTCTCCGAGGTTGCCCGTCGGACGGGGTTGAGCAAGGCCGACGTGGGCCGCGTCGTCGACGCGGCGATCGATTCGATCCGCGATTCCGTGGTGGGTGGGGAGCGGGTGACCCTCGCCGATTTCGGGACGTTCGAACGCAAGCACCGGAACGAGCGCGTCGCGCGCAATCCACGCAAGCCCGACATCCCGATCACGGTGCCGGCGCGAGATCTGCCGGCCTTCACCCCCGGCAAGGAGTTCCGCGAACACGTGCTCGCGTCCGGGCCGAACCCCGACGGCCTCGGCGGTTAGTCGAACGTCACGAGCGCGAGCGCGCGCGCGACGAGCCGTCCGTCGAGCTCTTCGACCTCGTACCTGACGCGCTGCCCGAGCCGAAGCGTCCGGATCGCCGGGTCGCCGATCGAGGAGGGGTCGATCGCCACCTCGACGCGATCCTCCTGCAGGAGCGCCCCCGTCTTGGTGCCGTCGTCGTAGTCCTTGATCGTTCCCTGTGCCACGTCGCTGCGCTCCTTCCTTCGGGTTCGGCTTCAGGTCCGGGTCGCGATGCGCGCGCCGAGCTCGAGCTCCCGGCAGACATCGAGCGTGCGGCCGGGCCGCCGGGCCTCCAGCACGGTCAGGATATCGCCCGGTAGGTCCAGGTCGAAGGCCAGCTCGGGGCGATGCACGATCGAGGTGGGCAGGCCGGCCTCGGCGGCGGCCTGTAGGTGACGCCGGTACGAGTCGTGGCCGAACCGCGCGCCGATCGCGGTCGGAGGCCGTCGGATCAGCAGGTTCGTACCGCCCTCGTCCGCCGAGGGGGCGAGCACCACGGGCCCGAGGGTGTGCAGCGCGCGGGTCAACGCCTCCGACGTGACGAGCGGCGTGTCGGGAAGAAGGACGGCGAGCGCCTCTGCTTGCCGGGCCGCCGCCTCCTCTTCCACCTGGCGGATCGCGGTGCCGAGCGGAGGTGCGACCTCGGCGATCGCGTGGGCACCCCGTTGCATCACGAGCTCGAGCACGGATTCGTCCGGCGAGATCACCCAGGTCTCCCAGCCGGCGAGCGCCTGGGTGGCGTCCATCACGTCCTCGAGCATCGCCAGCGTGAGCGACGCCCGCTCGATCGGCGCCAACACGGGGCCGAGTCGGGTCTTGGCGTCGTCGAGCGACTTCACGGGGAGGGCGATGACACGCACGGGTCGCAAGGGTAGCCCACGGCGGGTAGTAACCTCACGGCTTCACCGATCCCGGGAGGCTGATCGCAGGTGTCCACGCTCGCCCTGACCCTCGCACCGCCCCGCTCGAGGACCGCCGCCCGGCTCGGTTTCGAGACCGCCTGCGCCCTCGCCGGGAGCCTGTTGATCGCCGGGCTCGCCCAGCTCTCGATCCATCTACCGTTCACGCCCGTGCCGATCACCGGGCAGACACTCGGCGTGCTGCTCGTGGGCGCGGCGTACGGGCCGGGGCTCGGCGCGACGACGGTGCTGGTGTATCTCGCGATGGCGGTGGCCGGGCTGCCGGTGCTGGCACCGGACGAGACCGGGGCGCACGCCGGCGGTCTCGAGGTGCTGCGCGCGCTGTCGGTCACGGGCGGCTACCTCTGGGGATTCGCGCTCGCCGCCGGGCTCGTGGGCTGGCTCTCGCGGCGAGGCTGGGACCGCACGCTCGGCAGCGCGATCGGCGCGATGTTGCTGGGCTCCGTGGTGATCTATGCGGTGGGCGTGCCGTGGCTGATGGCCGCGGCCGACCTGCCCCTGGCCAAAGGCCTGGAGTTCGGGATGTATCCCTTCGTGATCGGCGATCTGCTCAAGCTGCTCGCGGCGGCCGGTCTCCTTCCGCTGGCGTGGGCCGCGATGTCGCGATTCCGTCCTCGCGACGAGGTCGGTCCCGGCGGCGACGGGCAGGTGTGATCCGCTGGCGGAACCCTGGTACCAGATCGCCAAGGCGGTCACGATCCCGCAAGTGCGGTTCTGGTTCGACCTGCGCATCGAAGGCCTGGAGCACATCCCGCCGAGCGGCCCGGCGATCGTCGCCTGCAACCACCTCTCGTACCTCGATCCGTTGACGAACGCCGACGCCGTGATGCGGGCCGGCCGACGACCGAGGTTCCTGGCCAAGCGGGAGTTGTTCGAGGTACCGATGGTGGGCGCGGCATTCCGTGGCGCGCACCAGATTCCCGTCCAGCGGGGCACGGGCGATGCGACGCCGCTCCTGCTCGCGGAGGAGGCGCTCGCCGCGGGTGAGGTCGTCGTGATCTATCCCGAGGGCACCGTGACCAAGCGCGCTGACCACCTCCCCATGGAGGGCAAGACCGGCGCGGTGCGGCTCTCGCTGTCCTCGGGCGTGCCGATCGTCCCGCTCGCGAGCTGGGGATCCCAGGCGGTCTGGCAGAAATCGGGGAAGGGAAGCCTGAAGTTCGGGCGCCCGGTGTGGACCCGCGTCGGGGAGCCGATCGACTTCTCGGCGCGTCGCGCCGATGCCGAGGACCGCGACGCCGTGAAGGCGATGACCGCCCAGCTGATCGAACGCCTCACCGAGCTGGTGCTCGACCTGCGAGCGCGGTACCCCGAGCGCTGGTCGCACGACGGGTAGGCTGGGTCGCCATGGGTGCCGGGCGCGGGTTCACGACCAGGGCGGTGCACGGCGTGATGCCGGCGGTGGACCAGGACACGCCGAGCGTCCCGATCTACCAGACCTCGACCTTCCGGTTCGAGAGCTCCGAGGCGTACGCGGAGACGATCGCGTTCCGCGCTCCCGGCTACACCTACTCGCGCGGCTACGGGAACCCCACCGTCCACGCCTTCGAGACGCAGATGGCCGAGCTCGAGGGCACCGAGACGGCCTTCGGATTCGCGTCGGGGATGGCCGCCGTGCACACCGTGCTGACGTCGCACGTCGCCGCCGGGGACCGCGTCGTGATCAGCAACGAGCTCTACGGCGGCGCCTACTCGATCGCGACGTCCCTCCTCCCGCGGTTCGGGGTCGAGGTGACGATGGTCAGCCCGCACGACCACGACGCGGTGCGAGCCGCGCTCCCCGGCGCGGCGGTCTTCTACACCGAGACGATCGCGAATCCGAACGTGACGGTGGCCGATCTCGCCGCGCTCGG
>JANLXF010000283.1:0-20942 GCA_031364965.1 Actinomycetes bacterium
CGCTCGAAACACTGTTCCAGCGCACCCGCGACGGCGGCGCCGAGATCGTGGCCCTGCTGAAGACCGGGTCGGCGTACTACGCGCCGAGCGCCTCGGTCGTCGCGATGGTCGAGGCGATCGCCACCGATTCGAAGATGGTGCTCCCGGTCTGCGCCTGGGCGACCGGTGAGTACGGCATCGAGGATGTCTACGTCGGCGTGCCCGCGCGGCTCGGAGCCAAGGGCGTCGAGGAGATCGTGGAGCTCGAGCTGAACGAGGCCGAGCTCACGGCGCTCCGCGGGGCCGCCGAGGGCATCCGCGCCAAGTGCGAGGACCTCGCGAAGCTGTAAGAGGCGTTCCGTGGTCACATCGTGGCGACGGCGCCTTCGTCGTCATCGCCGTGCGGGCGGGTGGCATAGGCGAGCGACAGGGTGCCTCCCACGAAACCCAGGAACCCGCCGGCGAGGGCGAGCCAGACGCCGGCGCCGAGGGACGTTTCCACGAGATCCTCGAGACGCCGACGCTGCGCGTCGCCATCGGCCGTGCCGGATCCTCTGCCAGGGCTCGCGGCCATCATGTCGTCGACGAACCCGTTCCGAAGACGGCTCCCCGCCGTGACGAGCGTGGCGCCCGACACCCCCACGGTCACGATCCCGGCGACGATGATCAGCGTGGACACCGCGATGCGGCCCGGCCGCGCCAGCCCCCGGAAGGCCATGACGCCCACCAGCATGACCAGCGCACCTCCGAGGGCGATCTTGCCCTCGGTGAGATCGACCCCCTTGTAGACCTGATCGAGCACGGCCGCGTTCCGATCGGTGAGGCCGAACGTGGTCCACGTGAGGAGCGCGCCCATCCCCGTAACGAAGCCGGCGATCACGGTGCAGAGGAAGGCGGCGCTCCGCAGACGCCCTGAACCATGGTCGGGCCCGCTTCCCTCGATCGCGTCGGCGTCCTGCCTCGTCTGCCCGGGCTCATCGCTCATGCGGCCGAGTCTCGCATCCCATGCATCCCGGTCCAAGCACGCTCGGGCGCCCCGGGCGTCGCTACGATGGGTGATATGAGCGACCGAGGATCCTTCTCAGACCAGCTCCGCGAACACGTGCGCGCCTTCTTCACCAACTGGCAGGAGTACGAAGCCGGGTTCTGGACCAAGGTCGGACTCACCGTGAAGAACCGCACGCGCTCGGTCGTGACGCTCAAGGGCTGTTGCGGGAACCACGGCCAGCCCGGCTGTTGACAGCTCCCACGGGGCTCCGGTCGGGGCCCGCACGAGCACCACGAGCACGGGGGCGACGGCGACCACGGGCACGCCCATTGAACGTCAGGCGGTGTCGAGCTCCAAGGTTCGGGCATCCTGGGCAGCGACGTTTGGTGACGGCCCCGCGCGGTAGCGGGTCCCGTCGGGCCTGAACCACCGGACCTGCCCGTCGGACTCCCGGGCGAGCCGCCACCCGAGCTCGTGCACCAGCTTGTGGTGGAACGAGCAGATCAACACGAGGTTGTCGAGGTCGGTGCGGCCCCCGTGGCGCCAGAAGGTGACGTGGTGCGCCTCGGTGAAGGCGCGTGCCCCGCATCCGGGGAAGCGGCACTCGCGGTCGCGGTGACGGATCTGGCGCACCATCGCGGCCGAGGGCTCGCGCGTGAGGCGACCCATGCCGATCACGTCGCCGCCCTCGTTCTCGATGACGGTCTGGACCCTCGCGTTGCAGAGCAGGCGCCTGACGGTGTCCGGGTGGATCACGGGGCCGCCCTCGAGCTCCGCTCCGCTCGAGCCGCTCACTAGGCCGTCGAGTCGCGCGTGCACGACCACGGTGGCCCGGTCGGGATCGGGGTCCGAGGCGATCCGGGCAGAACAGAGCGCGACCAGGGCATCGGCCCGACGCGCGGGGGCATCGAGCGTCTCGTCCTCGCCGGGCATCTGCGGCACCCGGGCCGCCATGCGTTCCAGCGCGCGGACCACGACGGCCCCTTGGGCGGCAGGGAGCTCGGCCTGCAGGTTCCACCGGCGTCCTTCCTCGGTGAACCACCACGAAAGGGTCCGGTCTCGGTCGGCGTCGCAATCCTCCTGAAGCTCGAGGCGTGCCAGGAGGTCGCCTCGCCGGCGGATCGCGCCGCACGAGACGGTCGTCGCCCAGCCGATGAGGTCGCCCTCGGTCTCGGCGGTCGCGAATCGGGTGAGCTCGACGACCTTGTCGATCCCGAGCCGCCCGGACGACATCGCCTCCGCGATCAGCGGCAGGTCGGCCAGCGCATGGGCCGTGGCAACCCACCGATGGGCCCTCCACGCGGATATCCCGTAGCGCATCGAAACCCAGTGGGCGACGTCGCGAGCGCCGTCGTCCTGCCAGGCGCCCGACCGATCGATCTCGGCGATCAGTCCGAGCAGGTCACGCTGGGCGCTTCCCGCATGGGCGTTGGCCGCATCCGCTGCTGCGACGAGATCTTCTCTGAGCATGTGTTCGACGGTACCGGGGTACGCCATCCGGTTCTGTGACGAACATCACTCCCCAAGGCGGGTTCTTCCCGACGGCGCGACGGCGCGACGGAGAGCCTAGCTCGCGCCGTGTTCCCAGGCGCTCACCGTGATCGCGATCGCCTCGCCGACCTCCGTCGTGGTGGCCTGCCCCCCGAGGTCGGGCGTGCGGACCTCCCCGCGCCGCAGCACCTCGTCGACCGCCCACTCCACGTTCTCGGCCGCCGCGGGCTCGCCCAGGTGGCGGAGCATCATGGCCCCCGACAGGATCATCGCGATCGGGTTCGCGAGCCCCTGGCCCGCGATGTCGGGCGCGCTCCCGTGCACCGGTTCGAACACCGCGTACTCCCACCCGATGTTCGCTCCGGGGATCAGTCCCAGGCCCCCGACGAGCCCCGCACAGACGTCGGAGAGGATGTCGCCGTACAGGTTCGGGAGCAGCAGGACGTCGAACCGATCCGGATGGTGCGCGAGACGGTTGGTCAGATGGTCGATCTGGATCGCCTCGTACTCGACCCCGCTGCCGCTCTGCGCCGCCACCTCGTCGGCCGTCCGCAGGAAGAGCCCATCGGAGTACCGCATCACGTTCGCCTTGTGGCCGACCGTGACCTTCTTGCGGCCGTTCGCCTTCGCGTACTCGAACGCGAACCGGACGATGCGTTGCGTGCCGGACACGCTGATCGGTTTCACGGTGATGCCGGCGTCGGCGGGGACGTCGTAGCCGCCGAGCTCCTTCAACTCCTCGCGGAGACCGGCCGCGCCCTCGGACCCCCGCTCGAACTCGATCCCGGCGTAGAGGTCCTCGGTGTTCTCGCGGATCACGACGAGGTCGACACTGGGGTGACGGATCGGCACGCCGGGCAGGGCGCGCGCGGGCCGCACCGCAGCGAACAGGTCGAGCCCCTGGCGCAGAGCGACGTTCACGCTGCGGAACCCGCTGCCCACCGGTGTCGTGATGGGCCCCTTGATCGCGACGCGGGAATCCCGGATCGCGTCGAGGGTGGCCTCGGGCATCAGCTCGCCGTACTCCTCGAGCGCGGCGGTGCCGGCCTCGCGCTCGATCCACTCGATCCCGACGTCGGCGGCGTCGAGCACGATGCGGGCGGCCGCGGCCACTTCCGGGCCGATGCCGTCGCCGGGGATCAGGGTGACTCGATGCGCCATCGCGGGAACCTTACCGAACGGGGTCGGCGGCGCTGAGGCGGCCGGTCAGAACCGCTCGAACAGGATCGCGCGCTTGACCTCCTGCACGGCCTGCGTGACCTGGATGCCGCGCGGACAGGCGTCGGTGCAGTTGAAGGTCGTGCGACAACGGAAGACCCCGGTCTTCTCGGACAGGATCTTCATGCGGGTGGCGCCCGCCTCGTCGCGGGAGTCAAAGATGAACCGGTGCGCGTTCACGATGGCCGCCGGCCCGACGTAGCCCTCGTCGCCCCAGAACACGGGGCACGAGGTCGTGCAGGCGGCGCACAGGATGCACTTGGTCGTGTCGTCGTAGCGCGCGCGATCTTCCGGCGACTGGAACCGCTCCCTGTCGGGCTCGCCGCCCTCGTTCACGAGGTAGGGCAGGACCGACTTGAAGCCATCGAGGAACGGGTCCATGTCGACGATGAGGTCCTTGAGCACGGCGAGGCCACGGATCGGCTCGATCGTGACCTTGGTGCCCACGTCGGCGACCAATACCTTGCAGGCGAGCGCGTTCCTGCCGTTGATCATCATCGCGTCGGAGCCGCAGATCCCGTGCGCGCACGAGCGCCGGAAGCTCAGGGTGCCGTCCTGGTGCCACTTGATCTCGTGGAGGACCTCGACCAGCCGCTCGAGGGGATCGGTCTCGACGACGAACTCGTCCCACCAGGAGTCGTCGGAGATCTCCGGGTTGAAGCGACGGATCTTCACGGTGAGTCGGACCTTGTCGCTCTGCGCGCGCACCTCGCGGCCGTCGGACTCGCTGAGGACGTCGGCTGCCGTCGCCATCAGTACTTCCTCTCCATCGGGACGTAGGGTCCCATCTTCACGGGCTTGAAGTCGAGCCTGATCGAGCCGTCGTCGTTGCGGTACGCCAGCGTGTGCTTGAGCCAATCGACGTCATCGCGCAGGGGGTAGTCGTCGCGGAAGTGCGCGCCACGGCTCTCGGTGCGGGCGCGGGCCGAGACGACCAGCGCCTCGGCGCAGTCGAGCAGGAACCCGAGCTCGACGGCCTCCATCAGATCGGTGTTGTACACGCTGCCTTTGTCGGTGATCGCCACGCGGTCGTGCCGCTCCCGGAGGTTCCCCAAGATCTCCTCCATCTTCGACAGGCCCTCCTCGCTACGCACCACGAAGGCCAGGTCGAACATGTTGTCCTGGAGCTCCTTGCGGATGTCGGCCCCGTTGTCTCCCGAATCCCGCGTGAGGATCGCGTCGAGCATGCCGAGCGTCTGCGCGGCCGGCTCCCCGGGAAGCGCCGGGAGGTCGGCGCCCTTGACGAACCGCGCCATGTGCGCGCCGCCGCGGCGGCCGAACACGACGATGTCGAGCAGCGAGTTGGTGCCCAGCCGGTTCGCGCCGTGCACGCTCACGCACGCGCATTCGCCCGCCGCATACAGCCCCGGCACCGGGGTCTCGTCGGGCCCGAGCACCACGCGGCCGTCGATGTCGGTGGGGATGCCCCCCATCGCGTAGTGCGCGGTGGGCTGGATCGGCACGGGCTCCTTCGTGGGCTCCACCTTCAGGTAGATGCGCGCGAACTCGGTGATATCGGGGAGCTTCTCCTCGATCACCTTGGGGTCCAGGTGTGAGATGTCCAGGAACGCCCAGTCGCCGTTGGGGCCTGCGCCGCGGCCCTCCTTGATCTCCTGGTAGATCGCCCGGCTCACCATGTCGCGGGGGGCGAGGTCTTTGATCGTGGGGGCGTAGCGCTCCATGAAGCGCTCGCCGTCCTTGTTCAAGACGATGCCGCCCTCGCCGCGCGCGGCCTCGGACAGCAGGACGCCCAGCTTCGCGAGGCCCGTCGGGTGGAACTGGAACATCTCCATGTCCTCGAGCGGGATGCCCCGACGGAACACGACCGCCGGCCCGTCGCCCGTGAGCGCATGGGCGTTCGAGGTGACCCGGAACATGCGCCCGTAGCCGCCGGTGGCGAAGAGCACGGCCTTGGAGCGGAAGACGTGGATCTCGCCCGTGGCGAGCTCGTACGCCACGACGCCGGCGGTCGCGCCCGTGTCGTCGAGCAGGAGGTCGAGGCAGTAGAACTCGTTGAAGAACCGCACGTCTCGCTTCACGCACTGCTGGTAGAGCGTCTGCAGGATCATGTGGCCCGTGCGATCGGCGGCGTAGCACGCGCGTTTGACCGGGCGCTCGCCGTGGTTCGCGGTGTGCCCGCCGAACCGGCGCTGGTCGATCTTGCCCTCGGGCGTGCGGTTGAACGGGAGCCCGAAGTGCTCGAGCTCGATGATCGCCTTGATGGCCTCCTCGGTCATCAACGACGCGGCCGGTTGATCGACGAGGTAGTCGCCGCCCTTGACCGTGTCGAAGGCGTGCCACTCGGGGTAGTCCTCCTCGACGTTCGCGAGCGCGGCGCACACGCCGCCCTGCGCCGCTCCGGTATGGGATCGCGTGGGGTACAGCTTGGAGATCACCGCGGTCTTGCAGTGCTCGGATGACTCGATCGCGGCCCGCATCCCGGCACCGCCGGCGCCGATCACGAGCGCGTCGTACGTGTGCGTCGTGACCATCAGACGGCGCCCGGCCACTTGGACGGATCGAACGTGACCACGATGATCGTGCCGAGCACGAACAGCGTGAACCCGAGGACGTAGAAGAACATGTTGGCCGCGAACCTGACTCCGGTGCGCTCCACGTGGTCGAGGGTGATGTTGCGCAGGCCGTTGATGCCGTGCACGAGGGCGAGCGAGAGCAGCATCCAGTCCCAGGTCTGCCAGAAGGGGCTTTCCCAGCGGGTCGCTACGAAGCCGAAGTCGATACGCGACACGCCACCGCCCGGGATGTGCATGATCAGGACGTGGCCGACCGCGAGGATCAAGAGCACGAGGCCGCTGATCCGCATGAAGAGCCACATCCAAAGTTCGAACCCGCCGAGCGGACGTTCGCGCCCCATCCGGAGGTCGCGGCTCGGGGACGCGCCTCCGCCGCGTGGGCCGGTCGTCGTCGGTTCCGTCGTCGTCGCCATCACGCGTTCCACAGGTCGAGCGCCTGCTTGCCCATGATCAGGGCGATCGGGATCATCGAGCCGACGAACAGGCCGAGCGTCGCGATGCTGATCGGCTTGATGTGGCGGGTCAGTCTCGGGAAGAAGTCGATCAGCGTGATCTTGATCCCGTTGATGGAGTGATACAGGACGGCGGTCACGAGACCGAGCTCGAGCAGACGGACGAGCGGGTTCTCGTAGGCCTGGATCACGCGGTTGTAGGCCTCGGGCCCCCATCCGATCACCGCGGTGTCGACGACGTGGGCGAACAGGAACAGGATGATCGCGACGCCGGTCACGCGGTGGAAGAGCCAGGACCATTGCCCGGGGTGACCCCGGTACACGGAACCGTAGTCGCTCTTACGCTTGCTCGCTCGGGTCGCCACGTTGACTCCCAGACTATCTCGGCCGGTTCCGACGCCGGTGTACCGACCGTCCATCGGACGGCGCGGAGTCTACTCCGGAACGTCCAGGCCCGACCCTATGGAGGGGGCGGCGGCAGCTGCTGCTGCGGAGGCCCGCTCTGTTCGATCAGCGCACGCGTCAGGTCGAGCGGGGAGCCAGAGGCGGTGATCTTCGCCTCCTGCGCCGCGATGTCCCGGCGACCGGGGGCGATCCACAGCATCAGCGGGAGGCTGAATACGAGACCGACGAGGTAGAGCCAGAGCCCGCCGCCGGCGAGGGGACCCACGAATCCCATGAGGGCGGCCGACTGCGCGAACGAGATGCCGAGGAACATGCGGGTGCGATACGCGCCCGCCAAGGCCCGTTCGTCGCTCGTGATCAGTGGGCGCTGAACGATCCAACGGGTTGCGACGCTGCAGGCGACGCCCCACGCGACGAGCCCGACGGGGAACCATGGCCTCGCGTTGCCGTCGAAGGGGACGATGGCCGAGAGCGGGAGCAGGAGCAGGGCCAGGCTCGACAGGAACGCGAGGAACAGCGTCCGTTGTGCGGTGAGACCATCGCCCTTCAGCCCCCCGTTGGTGACCCGCAGCCACCCAGGGTCTTCTCCGACGGGCCGCGGCCGCCCTACCGCCCCAACCTGGTCAGCCGAGGGACCCTCACTCGCCCTGCGCCTCTGGACGGAGACCATGACCGCCCCAAGCACGACACCCGCGAGCCCGACCCAGCCAGGCACGCCGAGTGCGAAGAGCACCGCGCTGCCGCCGTCGAGGGCTCCCAAAAATCGAAGGATCTGGGCTACGACGACGACGGTGAAGAACAACGCGGCCCCCCCGTCACGGACCGAACGCCAGCGGTCTCCGCCCAGGCCGCGAGCCTCGCGCCGAGCGCGAAGCAGCATCAACACGGCGAGACACGCGTCCACGGTCAACCACAACACGCCCGTGATCACGGGGACACCGGCCGGCGAAGCTGTGCCGTTCATGCGATCCGCAGGGCGACCATCACGCCGTCGCGGATCGGCAGGATCGACGACACGAAGCGTTCGTCGGCCGCGATCATCGCGTTGTGCTCGCGGATCGCCTCGGTGACGTCGTCGGGCGGCTCGCCATCGGGCGGCACCCGTCCGTACCAGAGCACGTTGTCGCAGACGTAGAGCCCGCCGACGCGGATGCGATCGCGGGCCGCTCGCCACGCCTCGGGATACCCGTCCTTGTCGATGTCGTCGTACACGATGTCGAAGTTACCCACGAGCTCGCGCAGCGACGTAACGGCGTCTCCGACGTGGAAGGTGACCGCGGGGATCACGCCGGCACGCGCGAGGAACGCGTCGGCTTGCTCGGCGTTCGCGGGATCGCCGTCGGTGAGATGCAGCTCGCCGCCCGACGTCATCCCGCGCGCGAACCAGTACGCCGAGTAGCCGAAACCGGAGCCGAGCTCGACGACGCGCTGGGCGCCGATCGACCGGGCGAGCATCTCTAGCACGACACCGACGTTCCGTCCGACGATCGGGAAGCCGCGCCGCTCGCCTTCGGCCTCCATCTCCAGGAGCACCGGCTCGTCGTAGCGGGTGTGGAGGGATCTGGTGTACGACTCTATCCTGGGGTCCACGATGTCCATCGCGGGAGCCTACCCCGACCGCCGGGGCGGCGGGCCCGGCGATAGGCTGGGGCGCATGACCGACCAGCGCCGCACCGACTCCGGGATCGAGCTGCAGGCCTCCTATGGGCCGGGCGACCTCCACGCGCAGGGGTTCGACCCGGCCCGGGACTTGGGCGATCCCGGTTCGTTCCCGTTCACGCGAGGGCCGTACCCCTCGATGTACCGCGGGCGCCTGTGGACGATGCGGCAGTACGCGGGCATGGCCACCGCCGCCGAGACGAACGAGCGGTTCCGCTACCTGCTGGACCGGGGCCAGACCGGGCTCTCGGTGGCGTTCGACCTGCCGACGCAGATGGGGCTGGACTCGGACCACCCGCGGGCCGAGGGCGAGGTCGGCAAGACGGGCGTCGCGATCGACTCCGTGGACGACATGCGGCGCCTCTTCGAGGGGATCCCGCTCGACCGGGTCTCGACCTCGATGACGATCAACGCCACCGCGCCGATCCTGCTGCTGCTGTACGAGCTGGTGGCCGAGGAGCAGGGCGTGGGCGCCGACGCGATCAGCGGCACCGTGCAGAACGACATCTTGAAGGAGTACGCGGCGCGCGGGACATACATCTACCCGCCGCGCCCCTCGATGCGCTTGATCACGGATCTCTTCGCCTATTGCGGGGAGCGGGTCCCCAAGTGGAACACGATCTCTATCAGCGGCTATCACATGCGCGAGGCCGGCTCGACCGCGGCGCAGGAGATCGCCTTCACGCTCGCCGATGGGATCGCGTACGTGCAGGCGGCGGTCGACGTGGGCCTCGCCGTGGACGACTTCGCGCCGCGCCTGAGCTTCTTCTTCGCGTGCCACATGAACTTCTTCGAGGAGGTCGCCAAGTTCCGCGCGGCCCGCCGGCTCTGGGCGCGCATCATGACGGAGCGGTTCGGCGCGGTCGATCCGCGGAGCCAGGCCCTGCGGTTCCACACGCAGACGGGCGGCGCGACGCTCACGGCGCAGCAACCCGAGAACAACATCGTGAGGACCGCGCTCGAGGCGCTCGCCGCCGTCCTCGGCGGCACCCAGTCCCTGCATACGAACGCCTTCGACGAGGCGCTCGCCCTGCCGACCGAGCACAGCGCCACGATCGCGCTGCGCACCCAACAGGTGATCGGGTACGAGTCCGGGGTCGCCGACGTCGTGGACCCGCTCGCCGGCTCGTACCTCGTGGAGACGCTCACCGACGAACTCGAACGGCTCGCCGTCGCCTACCTCGCGAGGATCGATTCCATGGGCGGCGCGGTACGCGCGATCGAAGCCGGCTTCTTCCAGGACGAGATCCACGACGCGGCCTACACGATCCATCAGGGGATCGAGTCGGGGGAACGCGCCGTGGTGGGCGTGAACCGGTTCGCCGACGCCGAGGAGCGCGCGATCGAGCTCCAGCGTGTGTCCGACGCGGAGACAGCCGCGCAGGCCTCCCGGGTGCGTGCGCTGCGCGCCTCGCGCGACCAGGCGATGGTCGACGCGAGGCTCGCGGAGGTCGCCGCGACGGCGGCCGGCACCGGGAACCTGCTGCCGCCGATGCGGGAGGCCCTGCGCGTACGTGCCACGCTCGGAGAGGTATCGGACGTGCTCAGAGGGGAGTTCGGTGAGCACCGCCCGACGAGCTAGCTCGTAGCCGACCAGCCATCGATCGATCAGCGTCCCGTCGCGAGCGCCCACAGGGCGTGCCCGACAGCCGCGATGCCCCCGATCGTGAAGAACAAGGCGAGGACCCTGAGCGAGGGATGACGTCGGAGCCCGGTCGCGGCGCCGAGGCAGCCGAGGCCGACGGCCAGCTCGATCGTGAACGTCACCGCATCGCGCATCGGCCAAGGCTACCCGTGACCCCGGATCGTGCCCCCGGGTAGTCTCTGGCCATGGACATCGCCGTGGTCGGTGGGACGGGTGCCGAGGGGTTCGGATTGACGCTGCGCCTGGCGGCCGCGGGACACCACGTGACGATCGGCTCGCGCGACGCGACCCGTGGCGCCGAAGCCGCTGCCCGGGCGGTCGAGACGCTCGGCGGCGGCGAGATCGACGGCACCAGCAACGAGGAGTCGGTCCCGGGCAAGCAACTCGTGGTGGTCACGGTGCCGTTCGCGGGGCAGGCCGAGATCTACCGGCCGCTGAAGGGCCGCGTCGACGAGGGCGCCGTCGTGATGGACGCCACCAGCCCGCTCGCCACCGCGGTGGGCGGGAAGGCGTGGCAGGTCGTCCGTCCCTGGCACGGCTCGGCGGCCGAGCAGGCGGCCGCGATCCTGGGACCGGGACCGCGGCTCGTGGCCGGGTTCCACACGATCGCGGCGAAGGCGCTCACCGACCTCGCCGCACCGATCGAGTCCGACGTGATGCTCTGCGGCGACGACGCCGACGCGAAGGCCCTGGTCGGCGGCGTGATCGAGCAGATCCCCGGTATGCGGTGGATCGACTGCGGTGCGCTCTCGATGGCGCGGATCACTGAGACGCTCACCGCGTTGCTGATCTCGATCAACCGCCAGTACAAGGTGAAGGAGTCGGGGTTCCGGATCGAAGGTCGCGAGGCCTGGGGGCGACCCTGAGCGGCGAGCTCGTCCGGATCGACGACACGGCGCTCTACGTCGAGTCGCGCGGGGAAGGGCACCCGGTGTTCGTGCTGCACGGCGGCCCCGGTCTCGACCACCATGAGTTCGCCGACTACCTCGATCCGCTGACCGACGAGTTCCGACTGCTGTTCGTAGACCTGCGGGCCTGCGGACTGTCGGAACCATGCCCGCCGCACACCTGGACGCTGGAGCGGCACGCGCAGGACGTGATCATGCTGGCGCGCGCGCTCGGGCTCGAACGGTATGGGGTGCTCGGCCACTCCTATGGAGCGTTCGTGGCGCTCCAGAACGCCGTGGACTTCCCCGGGATGGCGGCGCAGACGATCGTGAGCGGCGGCGTCCCGTCGATGCGGTGGCTCGAGGCCGTCGACCGCAACCTCGAAGCGTTCGAGCCGGTGGAACTCCGAGAACAGGTGACGGCCTCATGGGCTCGGGAGCACGAGGTCGACACCCAGGAGGGGTTCGCCGAGCTGATGCGCGAGCAGTTCCCGTTCCATTTCGCCGACCCGCTCGACCCCCGGATCGATGAGTACCTCGAGCGATCCTCGGGCGCGGTGTACGCGCCCGACGTGCTGCGTCACTTCTCGGCGGCCGGGTACGGCGGGATCGAGGTCGAGGACCGGCTCGAGGAGGTCGCGTCGGCCACCCTCGTGCTGGCGGGCCGGTACGACCGCACCTGCGTCGTGCAGGCCGCCGAGGCGATGGCCGCGGGGATCCCGGGGAGCGAATCGGTGGTCTTCGAGGAGAGCGGCCACATGATGTTCGTTGAGGAGCAAGACCTCTTCGTTGCCGTGGTGCGCAGTTTCCTGCAACGCCATCCCTGATCCACTCAGGTCGGCCGGAGAACGGGCCGATGAGCGTATCGGGACCATGACCACGCGACCTCGCACCGTCGACTGGTACGTCACGCTCGTCACCGTCGCGGGCTGTTCGCTGCTGGTCTGGCTCACCGGGTCCGAGCAGGTCAAGGTGGCCGTCAACGTCCGGGCGTTCTGGCTCTTCGCCCTGCTGCTGCTGCTCGGCGAGGTCTTCCCGATCTCGGTTCCCCGACGGGGCGGCGAGGTCGACGAGGTCACCGCCTCCACCACGTTCGCCTTCGCGCTGATGCTGGCGTTCGGTACGGCGCCGGCGGTGCTCGCGCAGGTCGTGTCCTCGATCATCGCCGATCTGATCCTGCGCAAGAACGTGTGGAAGATGGCGTTCAACGCCGGGCAGTACGCGATCTCCCTCGGCGCCGCGGGCGGGCTCTATGAGGTGATGGGCGGCGACCTCCAGCCCGGGATCGGCAACCTCGCGCCGTTCGCACTCTCCGCCGCCGTCTTCTTCATCCTGAACACCGCGATCACCGATGTCGCCGTCGGGATGTCGAGCGGTGTTGGTCTGCGCGCGTACATCAAGAACGACCTCGTGTTCCAAGCGCAGGCGACGCTGCCGCTGCTGGCCCTCGCGCCCGTGGTGGCGGCCTCGGTCGACGAGAGCCTGTGGCTGGCGCCGCTCGCGACCGCTCCGGCGATCGCGGTGTGGTGGGGGACGCGTCTCGCGGTCGAGAACGCCCGGCTCGCCGGCGAGCTACAGGGCTCCCTGAACCATCAGCGAGAGCTGAACCGCTTGAAGGACGACTTCGTCGCGGTGGTCTCGCACGAGCTCAGGACCCCCCTGACCTCGATCCAGGGCTACGTCAAGACGCTGCTCCAGCTCTCGCCCGAGCTCCCCGACGAGCAGCGCACGGCGTTCCTGGAGGCCGCCGACCGTCAGGGAGACCGGCTCCGCCGATTGATCGAACAGCTCCTGGTGGTCGGCCGGCTGGATTCGCATGTCGAGCCGCTCTCGCTGAACTGGGTGAGCGTCGAGGAAGTCGTCGCGCATGTGGTGGACGAGCTGGACCCCCGCGCGCAGGGCCATGTCTTCGAGCTCCGGATCGCGGGGAACCTGCCTCGGGTCCAGACCGACGGCGGCAAGGTGCATCAGATCCTGTCGAACCTGGTCGAGAACGCCCTGAAGTACGCGCCGCCCGACACCCGGGTGACGATCAAGGCCGATCCGGCGGTGCGCGGGGTGGCGGTGGCCGTCGCCGACGAGGGTCCGGGCATCCCCCCCGAGGCGCACGAGAGGATCTTCGAGCGGTTCTACCAGGTGGACCAATCGGCCACGCGCCGGGTCGGTGGGACGGGCCTCGGGCTCTATATCTGCCGGCGGATGGCCGAGACCCTCGGCGCGCGCCTGTGGCTCGCGCGATCCGACGAGTCGGGATCCGAGTTCGCGCTCTTCATCCCGACGCACGCTCCGGCGGTTCCCGTGCCCGTCGATGACGACGGTCAGTCGATGACCGCGAGCGTCTGACCGGTCTCCACGACCTGGCCGACGCGGATCGGGACGTCGGTGACCTCTCCGTCGCGCGTCGACGCGATGTGGTTCTCCATCTTCATCGCCTCGAGGATGCACACGACCTCGCCCGCCCTGATCTCCTGACCCTTCTCCACGAGGACCTTCAAGATCGTGCCCTGCATCGGCGCCCGGATCTCGCCGTGGACGTGCTCGCTGTGATGTCCGCCGGGCGAGGCCGGGGGACGCGGCGCGACCTCGCGACGCTCGTCGAAGATCCGCACGGGCACCCGGTGGCCGTCGACCTCCACGAGGATGTCGGCCGGGAGTCCCTCGCGCGACGAGGCCGCCGGTTGGAGGTCGGTCTGCGCGGGCAGGGTGGCATCGGCGAGGGCGCGTTCCAACCAGTTCGTCGTGTGCGAGCCGTCACGGAAGGCCTTCGACTCGAGGATCCACCGGTGGACCGGGATCGTGGTGGGAACGCCCTCGACGTGGAACTCGTCGAGGGCGCGCAACATCCGGCGGCGAGCGGTCTCGCGGTCGGGCCCCGCCACGATCAGCTTGGCGAACATCGAGTCGTAGTCGCCTGGCACCTCTCGTCCCTCGGTCACGCCCGCATCGGTGCGCACGAATGGCCCGCCCGGGGGATCGAATCGCGTGACCCGGCCCGGCCCGGGGAGGAAGTTGCGCCCCGGGTCCTCGGCGTTGATGCGGCACTGGATCGCATGTCCTCGCGGAGCGGGGTCGAGGTCGAGCCGCTCGCCCATCGCGACCTGGAGCTGCAGCGCCACCAGGTCCAGGCCCGTCACCATCTCGGTGACGGTGTGCTCGACTTGCAGCCGGGTATTCATCTCGAGGAATAAGACGTCGCCGTCTTCGCCGACGATGCACTCGAACGTGCCGGCGTTCACGTAGCCGGCCTCGCGCGTCAGCGCGATCGCCGCCTCGGCGAACCGCCCTCGGAGCTCGTCGGTCATCACGGGAGACGGGGTCTCCTCGATCAGCTTCTGATGGCGGCGCTGCACCGAGCAGTCGCGCTCGCCCAGGAAGTACACGTTGCCGTGCGTGTCGGCGATCACCTGGGCCTCGACGTGGTGCGCGCGGTCCACGTAGCGCTCCAGGAAGACCTCCGGGCGCCCGAAGTAGGACTGGGCCTCGCGCGCCGCACGCTTCAGGGATTCCTCGAGGTGGGCGGCATCGCGCACGACGTGTATGCCCTTGCCCCCGCCGCCGAAGGCGGCCTTCACCAGCAGGGGGAAGCCGATCCGTTCGGCCTGCTTCTTAGCGGTCTTCAGGTCGACGGGCCCGGGGGTGCCCGGCACGATCGGCATGCCTGCCGCATCGGCCGCGCGACGGGCCGCCGACTTGTCGCCCATCGTCTCGATCGCGGTGGCCGAGGGGCCGACGAAGATGAGCCCCGCGTCCTCCACCGCCTGCGCGAACTGCGCGCGCTCCGAGAGGAACCCGTAGCCGGGGTGGACCATGGTGGCCCGGGCGCGCACCGCCGTCTCGAGCAGGGCGTCGATCGACAGGTAGGAGGACGAGGCGGGGGCCGGACCGATCCGGAAGGCCTGGTCGGCCATCTCGACGTGCAGCGCATCGCGGTCCACGTCGGAGTACACGGCGACGCTCTGGATGCCGAGCTCGCGGCAGGTGCGGATCACGCGCACCGCGATCTCGCCCCGGTTCGCGATCAGTACCTTCGGTTTCTTGGCCATCGGCGTATCTTGCGGTATCCGGTCGAGTGAAGGGAGCGTCGTGCGGTCCGAACATGACCTCGAACAGGCGCTGGCCGCCGCCGGCCTCCGAGCCCCCGTGCGATGGGAGGAGACTACCGGTTCGACGAACGCGACGGCGTACGAGCTGGCGATCGCGGGTGCGCCGGAATGGACCCTCGTCGCGGCGGGTCATCAGACGTCGGGCCGCGGCCGGCTCGGTCGCACCTGGGATGACGTGGCGGGGGGATCGATCCTGTGCTCCTTCGTGCTGCGACCCTCGCTCCCGCTCGAGGACGCGGGCCTGCTGACGCTGCTCGCCGGTGCGGCGTGGGCCGAGGCCGCGCGCGAGGTCGCCGGCGTCGAGGCCACGTGCACATGGCCGAACGACCTGCTGGTGGGGGAGGCCAAGGCGGGTGGCGTGCTCGCCGAGAGCCGGATCGCCGACGGTCGTCTCGACCTGGTGGTCCTGGGGTCCGGGATCAACCTGGAGCCGCCTTCGGGGTTGGACCGACCCGTGGCGGGGCTCGGTGCCGACGTCGACCGGATCGCGCTGCTGGGGCGGTTCCTGGCGGGATTCCGCGCCGGCTACGAGGTCGGGGCCGCGCAGCTGTCCGACGGGGTTCGGGGGCGGTGGCGGGCCGTGAGCGCCACCCTGGGACGTGATGTCGAGGCCACGCGCAACGACGGCGTGCCGATCCGGGGGCGCGCCGTCGACGTCGACGCGCGGGGCGGGCTCGTCCTCGATACGCGCGACGGGCTCGCGGTGGTGGCGTTCGGGGAAGTCGCGCATCTGACCTGATCGTGTTGCTGCTCCCGGAGACGGGGCGGTACCGTTCGCGCATGGCGTTCCCACGGAAGCTGCTGATCGCCGGCGAGGAGATCGTCCTGGAGCTCCGCCCGCACTGGGTGGCCCTCGCCCTCCCGGCGCTCGTCGCGCTCGCCGCCGTTCTCCTCGGTGGGTGGCTCGTCGCATCGGCCGACGGTGCCGTGAAGGGTCTCGCCGTGCTCGCGATCGTCGTCGTGCTGATCGCGTACCCGTTGCGCAAGCTGCTCTGGTGGGCGACCTCGCAGTTCGTGGTCACGACGAGCCGGGTGATCCACCGGGAGGGTTTCATCGCCAAGCGGTCGATGGAGATCCCGCTCGACAAGATCAACGACGTGCGGTTCGAGCAGGGCATCTTCGAACGGGTGATGGGGGCCGGCACGCTCATCATCCAATCGGCGAGCGAAACCGGGCGCAACGAGTTCGTGTTCATCCGTCACCCCGAAGAGGTGCAGAAGACGATCTACGAGGCGAGCGAGACCGAGCAGGACCGCCAGATCCAGCGCAACGTCGGGCAGATGTCGCAGGCCGCGGCGAGCGCGCCCCGCCCGCCCGCGGGCGCCGCGCCCAACGTCACGACCGAGCTCGAACGCCTCGCAGAACTCCGGGCCAAGGGCGTCCTCACGGAAGCCGAGTTCCAGGCGCAGAAGGCCCGGATCCTGGGCGGTTCCTAAGCGCGATGATCGGTCCGATCGACCACGTGTACTACTGGACCCGGAACATGGATGCCGCCGTGGCGTTCTACGCCGACGTCGTGGGGCTCACCCTCGTGCGGCGCGACGGTGACGAATGGGCGGAATTCGAGGCCGGTCCGGTCCGGCTGGCACTCCACGGAAGCGACTCGGCCGTCGCGAGCGGCACCGTGGTGTTCCGTGTCGAAGATCTCGACGAGACCAGATGGACCCTGGAGCAGCGCGGCGTCCGATTCGACGATTACGTCGGAGAGGTCGAGGGGTTCGCGCGGTTCGCGACCTTCCGCGACCCCGATGCGAACCCCGTCCAGATCATCGAATACCGCCGCTGAGGTCGCGCCGGGTGGGCCGGCGGGGGCCGGGGCGCCGCACCCTATGCTGGGCGAGTGAGTCCCGACCCCTGTCCTCGTTGCGGCGAGCCGCTGCCGACCGGCGCCCGGTTCTGCCCGAACTGCGGGGCTCCCGTGGCGGTGCCGCCGGCATCCGAACGACGGGTCGTGACCGTCGTGTTCGTCGACCTCGCGGGCTCGACCGAGCTCGCCGCCCGCTTGGATCCCGAACGGTTCCGCGACGTCCTCGCCGCCTTCCACGGGACCGTGACGGACGCGATCACCGGCCTCGGCGGGCGGGCGGAGGGGTTCATCGGCGATGCGGTGCTGGGGGTGTTCGGCGTGCCGGCTCTGCACGACGACGACGCGCTCCGCGCGATCAGGGCCGCGCTCGACGTGGTGAACCGCGCCGAGCGGCTCTCGTCGCGGCTCGGCCTCCGCCTGCCGCTCGAGGTGCGGATCGGCGTCAACACGGGACAGGTCGCGATCGGCACGGCCACCGACCGCAACCTCGTGATCGGTGCGGAGGTCAACATCGGCGCACGTCTGCAGCAGGCGGCGACCCCCGGGGAGATCCTCGCGGGTCGCACCACGCATCAGCTCACCGCCGAGGGCGTGGAGTACGGAGAGCTGCGGATGGTCCCCGCGAAAGGGTTCGACGGCGACATCGAGGCGTGGCCGGTGGTCCGCATGACCGGCGGCTCATCGCGCGCGTCGATCCCTATGGTGAACCGCCGTCGGGAGCTCGCGCTGTTGGAGGACACCTTCGAGCGGATGCAGGAACGCGAACGCGCGCACCTCGTGACGCTCCTGGGCGAGCCCGGCATCGGCAAGAGCCGGGTCGCCGAGGCGTTCCTGGCCGATCTCCCCGAGCGCGTCAGCGTGCTCTCCGGTCGGTCGAGCGCGTTCGAGGAAGAGGTCACCTTCTGGCCGCTCGCGCAGATGGTCTACCGCGAGATCGGCGAGGAGCGCGGCGCCCCCGAGGACGAGGTGCTCGGGCGGCTGCGCGAACGGGTGGGCGAGTGGGTGGACCCCGACGAGGTCGAGCGCGCCGCGCGCCGGCTGGGGTTCGCCCTTGGCTTGGGGGCGGATGACGGCGACGACCTCTATCACGCCGCCGAGGTGCGCAGCGGGGTGCTCTCGATGCTCGCGGGCCTCGCGTCCAGCGGGCCGGTCGTGCTCGTCTTCGAGGACCTGCAACAGGCAGACCCGTTGTTGCTCGATCTGATCGAACAGCTCATGCGCGAAGCCCGTGCGTTCCCGCTGATGGTGATCTGCGTCGCTCGGTGGGAGTTCCTGGAAGAGCGCCCCACCTGGGCGGGGGGCATCCCGGATGCGGTGACCCTCTGGGTGGAACCACTGGCTCCCGCGCATGCGATCGAGCTCGCGATGCTCACCGGCGACCTCTCGCGCGAGGACGCGGAGCGGGTGGCGCATCACGCGGGCGGGAACCCGTTCTTCATCGTCGAGATCACGGGCATGATCCGCCGTGAAGAGCGGCACCTGCCGCCGATAGGTCCGGCGCCGAGCGGCCGGCTCCTGCCGCCCACGGTGCAGGCGGTGATCGCCGCCCGGATCGATCAGCTCGACCCCGATGCACGCGAGCTGGTGCGTCGGGCCTCGGTGTTCCCCCGGGGGCGGTTCGATCTCGACGAGCTCGCACTGATCGTCGAGCCGCGCAACGAGCTGCTCGCCGAGGCGGAGGACGAGGAGCTCCTGGTCCGCGACGAGGATCGGCCCGGCGTGTGGCGGTTCGGATCCGACGTGCTGCGCGACGTCGCGTACGACTCGCTGGCCAAGCGTGAGCGCCAGCGGCTGCATCTGCGCGTCGCGAACAAGCTGTCGGCGCCCGAAACGGCCGACCGGTATCCCCGCACGATCGCGTTCCACCTCGAGCACGCGGCCCTGGCCTCGCTCGACCTGAACCCGCGCGACCGGGGCCTCGCCGACCGCGCGGCGGACGCGCTCGCCACGGCCGGCGACCTCGCTCGGCGCCGGATCGAGTCCCGCTCGGCGGCCGACCTGTACCAGCGCGCCTTGGCGCTCTCGGGTCCCGAAGAGGGGTGGGGCGAGCGCGAAGCCTGGTGCTTCTCGATGCTCGGCGAGTCCCGGTACTGGCTCGGGGAGTTCGAGCCCGCCGAATCGGCGCTCAACCGGGCGCTCGAGGTCGCGGGTGACGCGAGCGATCGGGTGATCGCGCACGCGTCTCGCTTCCTGGCCGATATCACGCTCACGATCCGCGGCGACGAGGAGGGAGCGGCGGACCTGGTCCGCCGCTCGCTCGAGGCGTCGCGCCGCTTGCGCGACCCGTACGTGCTGTCGCGCACGCTCCTCATGGCCGCGTGGGTCCCCTTCTGGCGCAACGACCTCACAGAGGCCGAATCGATGTTCCGCGAGGCGCTCGACGTCGCACGGTCGCAGGACCGTCGCGACGCCTGGGCGGAGTCGCGTGCGCTCGTCGGCCTCGCGAGCGTGACGTCGGCCGTGGGCGCCGAGGCCGACGCCCTCACGATCGCGCTCGAGGCCCTGGTGATCGGGGAGGAGGGCGGCCAGGCCTTCACGGCCGCCGTCGCCCACGAGACCGTCGCGGCATCGTTGCGGCGGATGATGCGGCTCGACGAGGCGCTCGAGCACGCGGAGCAGGCCGTCTCGACGCTGCGGGAGCTCGGCGCGCGCTGGGAGCTGGCGAGCGCCCTGGGCGACCGCGGCGCGATCCATCGGCTGGCCGGCCGGCTCGAAGAGGGGGAGCGTGACCTCCGGGAGGCGTTCATCCTGTGCCGCGACCTGCAGGAGCGCGCCCTGGTCACCTGGACGGCTGCCGAGCTCGCGAAGGTCCAGGCGCTGCGGGGCGACACAGCCGCGGCACGGCAGGTGTTGAACGACCCCGTCGCGCGCACGGCCGAGGGGGAGCCCGGCTCGGCGACCGCCCTGCTGATGGCCGAGGCAATCGTGGCGATGATCGAGGACGATCACGAGACCGCTCTGTCGAAATCGCTCGCCTCGATCGACGTGGAGCGTGGCGCGCGAGGCGAGCCGAACGCGTTGGCGGCTCAGGTGTGGTGGACGGGTTCTCGCTTCGGAGCCGAGCACGTGGGAGGGGCCGAGGCGCTCGAGGAGGCCCGGCAGCGGCTCGAGCGCAACGGGTGGCGACAGGCGCTCGTCGAGCCGGCGCAGGCGGCCGGCCTGGCGCGCTGAAGGCCCCGAACCCGGCCCGGCGGGGGGGTGGTTGCATCGCCCGCCCGTCCGGGGGAGGCTTCCCGGGCCGGCACGGGTTGCCAACGGGGCGACCTTTCCGGTTTTATGGATGCTCCCCACATGACGAGAACGCACCCCTCCTTCCCCAAGGCGTTCCGGCTGCTCGCGGTCACGCTGGCCCTCGCGGCGACCGCTGTCGCGCCCTCGGGCGCCGGCGCCGCCCCCACGAAGCAGGACCTGGAGCAGGCGCAGACCAAGGTCAAAGCCCTGCTCGCCGAGGTCGCGGACGCGCGCGATCAGCTCTCCGTGATCGATGCCCGCCTGGCAACGGCCACCGCGCAGGTCGACGCCGCCGAGGGCAAGCTCGAGGCCCTCACGGCGCAGCTGCTGGACACCCGCGCCCGGCTCGACGAGGCGCGCGCCCGCTACGACGAGATCACCGGCAGGCTGAACGACCGCGCCGCCCAGGCGTTCATGAACGGACCCGCGTCCAACGTCGAGTTCCTCTTAGGGTCGTCCTCGCTCGGCGAGCTCTCGGAGTGCGCGGACGGGTAAGGAACCACGTCAACAGCCGGGGTCATCCTTCGACTGCGTTCCGACCC
>JANLXF010000006.1:0-2834 GCA_031364965.1 Actinomycetes bacterium
GCGCGCGGGCGTACGTCGCGAGGAGCAGGGTCGCCTCGTATGGCAGGAGGGTGACGCACGCCTGGACCGAGGCGCTGTCGAGCGCCGCGGACGACGCGTCGCAATTGAGCGCTCGACCCAACACGAAGATCGGTTCGCGACGGCTCGCGACACCGACGGCGGTCGCGAGCAGCTCGAGGGTGGCCCCGGCTGGCGCAGCCTTGAGCCGCGCCTCCTGAGCGCGGACGGGCAAGGTCGGTGCGCACAGGACGCCGAGAACGGCCCAGCTGCGGACGCGGCGTGCGAGTGCTCGAGCGGTCATGCGCTTCGACATCCCAGGTGCTCGGCAGTCGTGCAACGCCCTGGCACTCCTGAAGCTCCCGGCTGGTGCGATTCGTCAGACAGCGCCATCAGCGCACTCGTTCCATAAGTGCGCGGTCCCACAACTCGCCACGCACTGTCCAAGCGCTTCGGTTTGGATCTCGACGCAGTCGAAACGTAGTGCGCGCATCCTGCCAACTCACCACCGCGCTCGGCTCTTCGCCTCGGCGTTGCTCCTGTGTACGCGTGGGCGGCCCAAGGGAGGCGTACTCACGGAGCATAGCCTCGAAGTCGATGCGCGTTGGGTAATCGAAGACCGCGCCCCTCAGCCACCCGTCAGGAGTAAGGTAAAGTGTGATCCGCTCCGCACCGACGAACGATCCACGCGGTAGAGGGACGACTGTATCCCCAGGAGCTGCCGCGGCGGCTGCCCGCACGTCGTACGGGAGCTGCTCGGCGAGATTCACGCGCCCGATGTTCAGTTGCACGGAGCGGAAGATTTGCTCACCCGACTTCGCAGTCGAGGCGGGAACTCCACTTTGGGCACAGGCGACGAGAACGTTCAGCGCCAGCAGGGTGATAGATTGTCGGCGAGGATTCATCAAGCATCCAAAGCGTCGGGGGCCGTCTGACGCCCGAGTTTAGCTGCGAACGAGCCAAATGGAAGCGCGTGCGGAGCCCGCGCAACGAGTGGATGACCCGCCAGGACGGTACGAATGGAATCACGGTCCGCTTGACGCTGCAGGCCGATCAATGCCACCGTCTTCCCGAGCGGAGCCGTGGTGCGCGAATGCGACGTGCTCGGCCAGCGGATTCAGAGGATCGGCTTCATGACCATCCTGCCGTACGCGATGAACGCCATGAGGAGGCCCAGCACACCGCTAAAGATCATCGGCGTGATCTCGTGGTACTTGACGTGGACCCCGATGAACACGAGGCTCTCGATCGCCAGGACCGTGGCAGCCAGGACCGTCAGCCGCGGTTGCCAATGGAGGGCGGCGGGGACGATGAGCCCGACCGTGCACACGAGCTCGAGGGCGCCCAGGGCCATCCAGGCTTCCCGCGGCAATGCGCCAAAGGACGGGACATCCGCGCTGATCTTGTCGAACATGAAGACCTTCATGACGCCCGACGCTCCGTACAGGAGCGCGGCGAGGACCTGAAGGACCCACAGCAGGATGTTCATCGTGTGCCTCCTCCCAGGTCGTGCTCTTTGCCTACTCGCAGGGCATTGTCGGCAGCCACGGAATCGAACGGGCCTGCCGCGAGCACGTGACGTTCATCGCGTTGCTTCGGTCGAGCTTCTTGTCCGTCATTTCGTCGCTTCTCCGGTCGGGTACGCCCACGCTATCGGCAAGTTCAGATCACCAGATCCTAGTGTCGCTCGGGAAAGGCGACGGCCTCAAACCGGCCACGACGAGCCTGCCTTCACACACGCTCGGACATTCCCACTCCGTGTGATCGAACTGAGTTGCGTTGGCGTGACCAGAATACGGTGCCTGTTGCTGCATGACGCCTTCAGTCAAGCTGCGGGCGAATCACATAAAATGCGAGCGCAGCGAGCTTCATCAAATCGCCCATCACCTTCAACGGGGCTGAGACGGCTTCCGGCGGCAAGCAGCAAGCGCGTGTCAGACGGCAAGTGGGCACAGCCCGGTCACTGGAGCCCCACCTCGCTACGGCCGACTGAACACCACTCCATGCGGCACTGCAGCGCCGCTTCCGCCGTGCGGCCACGCAACGGCCTCCATCCGAACGCCCGGCTCGGCGCTTCCGGCTGCCCGGAACCGCTCGTCCAGTGTCAACATTCCGTTCGTCTCGTCGAACCGCGCGATCAGCACGCGCGTCTTCATCGCTTCGTAGCCGGTGATCACAAGCCTCTGGTGATTGGGCTCGAGCCCGATCCAGTGCGGCACGTCGTCACGGCCGAGAGTGAGACGCGACACTTCGCGTGGATGCGACCCGCACGGCATAGCCGTGTTCCGCGAGACGCGTCGCCAGCCACTCCCAGTAGAGCGTCGCTTCCATCCCGACGGTCACCGGCCCAGGCAACGCGCCGAGCCAGGTCACGACCGCCTCGAGCGCGGTGGAGAGTTGCCGGATCTCGGCGATGCTCGCACCGGTGGCGTCGAGTGCGCACGCGGTGATGTACCGCTTATGGAGATCGAATCCGACGGACGGCATGCATGCCTCCCGCACAGGTTGCGGTGAAGCTGCGACCGCGAGGACGCCTCAGCGAGATGCTGAAGACCTCGAGCTGCGCATGACTTTCAATCTCATTGAGTCGCGTTATACAACACGGCGCAACAATGTGCGAGCCACGTCCATCGGGCGATCATAGTTGATGGGACCGCACGGGGCCTCCGCGAGCTGGAGCGCAGCCACCAACAGGTCGGGCGGATGCGGACCTTCATAGATCTGCCAATCCGCCATCCGAATGAAGTCCGTCATTGAGCCGAGCACCGTACGACTATTGGTCCTGGCCAGGCGATGGTCGCTCATGGCTCGCAGCTCGCATTCGATCTGTTCGACGG
>JANLXF010000017.1:0-14979 GCA_031364965.1 Actinomycetes bacterium
GCGGTGTCCTGAGCCACGGCGCCGCAGGCCAGGAAGGCAACCTTCGCGCCGGTGGAGGTCATGCGGTCACGCCCCGCCGTCTCCCGCGACGCGCGCCGCGTGCGCGGCCTCCGCGTCGGTGAGCTCATCGGGCGTGGGGAACCCCAGGTTCCCGATGAAGCGGTCGTTGAAGTCCACTTCGCCCGAGAGCTCGATGTAGTCGACGATGCCCGGGATCTCGAACGCGACCTCCCGCTCGCGGAACGACATCAGCGCCATCTTCGCTCCCTCGCTCGCGGTGTTGCCGACCGCCTTGATCTTGTCGACGGGGACCGGTGGGACCAGGCCGATCACCCGGGCGCTCTCCGGATTGATGTAGGAGCCGAACGATCCCGCGAGCATCACCTCGTCGAGGTCGGCGGCGGAAAGATCCAAGGCGCGCATCGCGGTCTCGATGCCCGTCGAGATCGCGCCCTTCGCGAACTGTAGGGCGCGCACATCGGTCTGGGTGAGGATCACATCGCCCGTCAGCACGAATGCTTTCACCTCGTCGCGGACGGTCAGGTACTCGGCGAGCGGATGACCCGCTGCCTCGGCGTCCTCGCGCGAGGTCATCTTGCCGCCGTCGTCGAGCAGCCCCGCGAGCCGGAGCTGCGCCACGATGTCGATCAGGCCCGAACCGCAGATCCCGCGGGGCTCGACCTCGTCGCCACCGATCACCTGGAGCTCCACCGTGCCGTTCGCGAGCACCACGCCCTCGATCGCACCGTCGGTGGCGCGCATCCCGCACAGGATCTCGCCGCCCTCGAAGGCCGGGCCGGCGGGGGCTGCCGTCGCGACGGAGCGTTCGCTCGAGCCGCAGGCGATCTCGCCGTTCGTCCCGACGTCGACGAGGAGCCGCATCTCGGGGTCGCGCACGAGTCCCGTCGCCACGATGTCGGCGACGATGTCGGCGCCTACGTACGCGCCGATCGACGGGAACAGCGCCACCCACCCGAGCGGGTGCATGTCGAACCCGATCTGGTCGGCGCGCAGGTCTTGCGCCTCGGTGAAGGTCGCGACGTACGGGGCGAGCGCGATCGACTCCGGGTTCACGCCGCAGAGCAGGTGCAGCATCGTGGCGTTGCCGGCGACGACCGCCTCGTAGATCTCCTCGGTGGCGACTCCGGACTCTTCCTTCACGCGGGCGAGCAACTCGTTCGCGGTCGAGATCGCCGCCGCATGCAGCGACGCGATGTCCTCGTCGTCCTGCATCGCGCGCGCCATGCGGGCGATCACGTCGGCCCCGAACGGCGTCTGGTGGTTGATCGTCGACGCCACGGCCACGGCCGCGCCGCTCCGGAGATCGACCAGGGTGCACACGCATGTGGTGGTCCCGATGTCGAACGACGCCCCGAACATCCGGTCGGTGGTGTCGCCCGGCTCGACGTCCACGAGGTACTCGCCGACCAGGGTCGCGGTCACGCTCGTGGTGGTCCGCATCGCGCGCGCGATCCGGGGCAACACCTCCCAGTCGTGGTTGCGCGTGTAGCCCTCCTCTTCGATCGCGTCGAGGATCCGCGCGAGGTGCGAGCGGTGATCTTGGAGCGAGGGCTCAGGAAGCTCGAAGTAGCGCTTCACGACGTTCGGCTCGAGGAGCACGAAACGCCCGACGCCCATCGTCGCGGCCTTCGGCATCTTCATCAGGCGCGGCACCTCGACCGTCATGGGGCCGCTGATCGGGCACTGGCACGAAAGGCGCCAGCCGTCGTCGAGCTTGTCGGCGAGGTGGCGGTAGTCGGCGAGCGAGAGCTCGGCCTCGCCCTCGAGCACCTTCACCCCGCACTTGCCGCACGTGCCGCGCCCCCCGCACGTCGACTCGATCGGCAGGCCGGCCCAGTGGGCTGCGTTGAACAGCGTGGTGCCCTCGGGAACCCGGACGGTTTTCTCGCTTGGGAGGTAGGTGATCTCGACCTTGCCGCTCGCCATCAGGCCTCTTCCGCGGTGGCGGCGAGCTGCGCCCGATGCAACGCGATCCATGCGGCGCCGTACTCGTCGCGACCCAGGAGCAGGTCGGCGGCCAAGATGGCCTTGCGGCCCTGCTCGTGCAGCGGGTTCGTGATCGCGATGTTCATGCCGCCGAGGATCGACATCGACAGGAACGTCGCGTCGATGCCGCGCCGATCCGGCATGCCGAACGAGATGTTCGACGCCCCGCAGCTGACGTTGACCCCGAGCTCCTCGCGCAAGAGCCGCACCGTCTCGAACATCGAGGTGCCCGCGTCGGGCGCGGCGCCGATCGGCATCGTGAGGGGGTCGATGATGACGTCTTCCCGCGGGATCCCGTGGTCGGCCGCGGCCTCCACGATCTTGCGGGCGGCGGCCAGGCGCACGACCGGGTCCATCGAGATGCCGGCGGAGTCGTTCGCCATGCCGATCACCGCGGCGCCGAACCGCTTCACGAGCGGCAACAAGCGCTCGAGCGAATGGTCTTCGGCCGTGACCGAGTTGATCAGGACCTTGCCTTGGGCGAGCGGCACCGCGGCCTCGAGCGCCTCGGGCGTCGAGGAGTCGATGCAGAGCGGCACGTCGACGACCTCGTGCACGGCACGCACCATGGCCGAGAGCATCGCCGGCTCGTCGAACCCGGGGATGCCGGCGTTGAGGTCCAGCACAGCCGCGCCGGCCTGGACCTGTGCAAGGGCGTCCCGCTTCACGGTGGTCATATCCATGACCTTCAGCTCTTCGGTGAGTTGTTTCCGGCCGGTCGGGTTGATCCGCTCACCGATGATCCTGAACGGATACGCGTCGCCGATGCGGACCTCGCCGCCCGGCCCACTCAGCACCGTCGTCGCGATATCGGTCACACCGTGGCCCCCGTGAGCTTCTTCGCGATCTCGACCGCCTCGGGGGCGTTGTTCGCGTAGCCGTCGGCGCCGATCTTCTCGGCCCATTCGGGGGTGACCGGCGCCCCGCCCACCATCACCTTCACCGTGTCGCGGATGCCGGCCGCCTCCAACCGCTTGATCACCGTCTCCTGGTAGGGAACCGTGGTCGTGAGCAGCGCGCTCATGCCGAGGATCTGCGGCTTCAACTCGTTGATCGCCTCGATGATGCGGTCGGCGCCCACGTCCTTGCCCATGTCGTGAACGTCGAAGCCACTCGTGCGAAGCATGGCGCCCACCATGTTCTTTCCCAGATCGTGCAGGTCTCCCTTGACCGTGCACAGCAAGACGAGCACGTTCGCCTGGGCGTTCGGATCCTTCTGCGCGAGCAACGCGGGCTCGATGATCGCGTTGCACGCCTTGAACACCTCGGCCGAGGCCACGACCTCGGGCAGGAAGACCTCCCCGCGCTTCCACATCTCCCCCAGGTCGAACATGGCCACCGCCATGCCGTCCTCCAGGATCCACTTCGGGTCCTCATTCGCGGCGGTGAGCCGTTCGGCCGCGCCGACCCCCATATCCATGTCGGCCACGATCAGCGCCTGCTTCAGGAGTTCGAGGTCTTCGGACAACGGGGCCTCCTCGGCCGCAGGCGGGATGACGTCAGGTTCGGCGCTCGGGGCCGATCCGCGTCGTACCAGGATAGGAACTGCGGCCGAGAACAGGAACGTCATCCAGCTGAGAATCGTGACCCAGGGTCAGGCGCGCGGCGACATCCCCGGGACCACCGCCGGTACGCTCGGCTCCGTGGCTGACCCCAAGTCATCTCGCAGCGAACGCACCGCCGCCAAACGGGAGCAGATCCTGGATGCCGCGATGCGCAGGTTCAGCGAGTACGGCTACCTCGGCACGAAAGTGGAGTCGATCGCCGACGAGCTCGCGATCGCCAAGGGCTCGATCTTCCAGCACTTCGGCTCCAAGGCGGGCCTGTTCTTCGAGACGTACAAGCGGGCGGTGACCTCGCTCCCCGCCTGGCTCGACGCGCCCCCCGAGATCATTGAGCAGGGGTTCTTCGCGGTCGTCAGCTACTGGCTGCAGCGTACTGAGCACCTGGTGCGCGAGGACTACGTGCCCTACCGGGTCGTGCTGATCGGCGAGTTCGGCACCGACGACCTCTCGCTGAAACGGGACATCCTGCGGTTCATGGTGAGCGAGGATCCGTACGGCACGATGGACTTCGTCGAGTACGGGATCCGGCGTGGCGACGTCCGCGACGACATCGACATGGAGCTGATCGTCTCGATGGTCGACTGGATGTCGGGCGGGCTGCAGGACGCGCTCGTCACCGAGGAACGCGACCCCGGCCTGTTCCACCGCTGGCGGCACCAGCCCGAGCGACAGAAGGTCCGGATCGAGCAGTTCGAGATCCTGCTTCGGAGCGCGATCGGCACGGCGGCCATGCGCGAGGCGGCCGCGCCCGAGACCGCCGCCGCGAACCGACGGGCTCAGGTGACAAGCCCTCGCTCCCGGCATACGCTCGACGGATGAAGCTGGGCGATCGCCTCTCGACCTGGACGCATTGGCGCACCACGCACCGCACGCCCTCCTCCAGAGAACACCACGAGGACTACGCCGGGTACGTGAACGCGTTGTCGGGCAAGCCCAACAGCCACGAGATCGGGCTGAGCGACATCCAGTGTCAGCGGTGCAACGAGATCTCGGGGCGCCTGCGCATCCCGCGCAGGTAGCCCTCAGGTCGGGGCTCGTCGTCGGCTGAGCGCCTCCTTCACGTCCGCTTCGGTCACCTCGTGCTTCAGGTAGTTCCGTAAGGCGAAGCGGTCGCAGGTGGTCTCGGCCGCGCCCTTCCTGCCGAGCTGCTCGCGCAGGTACCAGTGCATCCACTCGTGGCAGTAGAGGAAGCGCAGCACCTCGCGCGGCTCGCGGAACGTGAGCCCTTCCGTGAGCCAGATGAAGCGGATCTTCCCCTTCGCGGCGCCGGGGCGGCGCATCGCCCCGTACGGCACGACCTCGCCGAACGGCAGGAACGGCTCGGGCACCTGGAGCGTGATCGAGCGGTCGGTGAAGTCGGTCCAGGCCGACAGATGCGGTTTCTCGCGGTAGCGCAGGTACTTCACGTGCAGGTCATAGCCCTCGGCGGGCGGGAGGCCATCGAGCAGGCGCGCGATCTCGGCGGGCGGCAACTCGGGGACCGCCGAGGTCAGCGTCATCCCGTTGCCCCTTGCCACACGAACCAGAGCCCGATCGCCACGAGCGCAGCCGACAGCGCACCGCGGATCCGGTGGACGCCGCGCTCCCCCGCCAGCTTGCGGCCACCGCTCCCGAGCAGCGTGAACGTCAGGTCCGCGCACGACACCCCGATCCCGAGGGCGAGCGCCGTTGCAACACCAGCGGCACGCCCGCCACCGGAGGTGGCGTCGGCGATCACCGCGCTCGCCGTCGTCGCGATGAAGATCCAGGCGCCCGGGTTCACGATCACCAGCATGACCCCCCGCAGCGACGGCCGTCCCACCGGCGGCGGCAGCGGCTGATCGGGGTCGTGACGGGCGAGCGACCGGAGCTCTATCGCGCCGAGCGCCACCAGGAACAACCCGCCTGCGATCCGCAGCAACCGCAGCGCCGTCTCCCCGGGCTCGATGGCCGACAGGCCGAACGCAAGCGCGAGCAAGATCGCGACGAGCATCCCGTTCGCCCCGAGCATCACGCGGAGCCCCCGGCCGAGTCCGCCCTTCGCAGACTCGGACACGATCAGCAACTGCACCGGACCCGGCGCCGCCCCCAGGGCGATCCCGAGCGCGAACGCCGCCCAGGCGTGGTCGAACGTGCTCACGGCCGGCCTCGCATCGTGGAGCGAACGGTAGCATCGGCGCATGCCTGCTCCGGAGCGCTCCCACCGCGACGGGGTACGTCAGGTCGCACCGCTCGCGATCGCCGTGGTCGGCTTCGGCGCGTCGTTCGGAGTCCTCGCGCGCGCGGCGGGCATGGGCGTCGTCTCGCCGATCGTGATGTCGGCGACCACCTTCGCCGGCTCAGCCCAGTTCGCGGCGGCGTCGATCCTGGGCGCCGGCGGCGGGATCACCTCGGCCGTCACCGCGGCGCTCCTGCTGAACGCCCGGTACGGCCCGATCGGCGTGAGCGTGGCGCCGTACCTTCGCGGGAACCCCTGGTCGCGGTTCGTGCACGCGCAGCTCACGGTCGACGAGACCTGGGCCGTCGCGGCCGAGGGCGAGGGCCGGTTCAACCCGAAGGTCCTGCTGGGGGCGGGGCTCACGCTGTACGCGGCGTGGGTGGGTGGCACGGCGATCGGGGTGGCGTTCGGCGACCTGATCGGCGACCCGGCAACCTGGGGACTTGACGCGGCCTTCCCGGCGCTGTTCCTGGCGCTGCTCGTCCCCCAGCTCACGACCCGCGACGCGCGGCTCGCCGCACTGGCCGGGGCGCTGATCGCGCTGGTGCTGACCCCCTTCACGCCCGCGGGCGTGCCGATCATCGCGGCGAGCGCGGGTTGTCTCGTGGGCCTGCGCCGGGCACGCGGGACGACGACGTCGTGACCGCCGCCTGGACGATCGTCGTGCTCGTCGGTCTCGGGACCGTGGCGATCAAGTCCCTGGGGCCGATGCTGCTGGGCGGCAAGCCGCTCCCCCGTGGGGTGAGCGCGCTCGTCGCCCTCCTCGCCCCCGCCCTCCTCGCCGCGCTCGTCGCGATCAACACGTTCGCCGACGGGCAGAGCCTCGCCGTCGACGCCCGCGTGCTCGGTGTCGCGGCCGCCGCGGTGGCCACCTGGCGCAAGGCCCCGGTCCTGCTCGTGATCGTGCTCGCGGCCGGAACCACGGCGCTCGCCCGAGCCCTCGGCGCCTGATACCGTCCCGCGCCATGACGCGCTACCGAGACCTCGGCCTGACGGTGGGTCAACTCGCACCCGGACCCCTGAACGCGATCACCGACGTCGACGGCGTGGCCGTCGGCCTCATCACCCTGATCGAGGGCGACGGTCCGCTGCAGATCGGGGTCGGTCCGATCCGCACGGGCGTCACCGTGATCGTGCCCCACCCGGGGATCGGCGCCGAGCCGGTGTTCGCCGGCTGCCATCGTCTGAACGGCAACGGCGAGCTCACCGGGCTCGAGTGGATCCGCGAGTCGGGCCAGCTCACCACGCCGATCGCGCTCACGAACACGCACAGCGTGGGCGTCGTCCGCGACGCGCTGGTGGCCGCCGAGATGCGCGGGCGCACCGACCCCACGGCGTACTGGAGCCTGCCGGTGGTGGGCGAGACTTACGACGGCACGCTGAACGACATCAACGGGATGCACGTGCGGCCCGAGCACCTGTTTTCAGCGCTCGACTCCGCCTCGACGGGACCGGTCGCCGAGGGCGGCGTCGGCGGCGGCACGGGCATGATCTGTCACGAGTTCAAGGGCGGGACCGGGTCGGCGTCGCGGCGCGTCGGCGACTGGACGGTGGGCGCGCTCGTGCAGGCGAACTACGGAGGGCGCACGCGTCTCACGGTCGACGGCGTGCCGGTGGGCCGCGAGATCCCGGCTTCGGACGTACCGTCGCCGTGGGACGACGAGGCCCTGCTCCCGGGCCGGGCCGATCCGGGGACGGGCTCGATCATCGTGATCCTGGCCACCGACGCGCCGATGTTGCCTCACCAGCTCGAGCGGCTCGCGCAGCGCGCGGGTCTCGGCATCGCGCGCGCGGGCGGTGCGGGCGAACACTCGAGCGGCGACATCTTCCTCGCGTTCTCGACCGGCAACCGCGGCAAGATCGAGAGCTACAAGATCGAGGGTGCGACGTCGCCGCTCGAGGTGTCGATGATCCCCGAGGGGTCGATCAGCGCGCTCTTCTGGGGGGCGATCGAGTCGACCGAGGAAGCGATCCTGAACGCGCTCGTGGCCACCGACACCATGACCGGCCGCGACGGCATCACCGCGCACGCGTTGGACCACGAGCGGCTCATCGAGATCATGACTCGGTACGGCCGTGGGCCTGCTAGTTGAAGATGCTCACGCCGCCGGGCCCGATCAGCAGTCCGATCACGATCAAGACGATCCCCCAGAGGATCCCGCCGCGGACGATGGTCACGATCCCCGCGATCACGAAGACGGCGGCGATGATCCACAGGACGGTACCGAGTGCGCCGTTCCCGTTGCCGTTCGCGGCGAGCACGGCGAGCGCGGTGCTGAACATGGTGCAACCCCTTTCGGTCAGAAGACAGGACACGCTCCCTCTACCCGCCCACGGCGCCCCCAAACGGCCCGCGGGCTCCCCTGCCCTGGACAGCCACGCGCCTCGGTGACAGGCTGACGGCCGGATGCCACACGACCCCGACCCGACCGAGGACGCGCAGGTGATCGACCTCGATGGCGACGAGGGCTTCGAAGTCGTCGCGTCGGGCGATCGCTACGTGGTGGGCAGGCGCGGCGAGCGTCACGAGATATGGGACGCACGAGACCGAACTGTCGTGCGCACGTTCGAAGGCGCCCGCGGCCGCCGCAACGCCTGGTTCGAGTTCAAGGCGCTCGAGGAGCGTCAGCACGAGTTCCGGCGTCGTGCCACGACGAGGTGGTGGGTCGTGGCGTCCCTCGTGCTGGCGATCGCGATCGCGAGCGGAGCCACGATCGCGCTGACGCTGAACGAGTCGTCATCGACGACGCTCCTGTCGAACGGGGCGCAAGGCCCGGACACCGTGCGGGTCGAGAACCTGGAGGGGGGCTACGCCTTCCGAGCGCCTGCGGGGTGGAGCATCCTGCAGGAGGGTGATGCGACGGTGCTCACGGGTCCGAACAGCGACGTGACCGTCTCGGTCGACGTCGCGACGACCGGCGACCTCGAGGCCGCGGCCACTTCGCGCGTGGGGTCGCTCACCGCAGGGTGGTCCGACGTCGTGGCGGAGTCACCTCAGCAGCGCCTGGTCGGCGCCGCGCCGGCGGTGTCGGTGGGAGGAGCGGGCACGGTTCCCAGCGGCGAGGGTTTCCGATACGTCGCGATCGGGGTGCAGACCTCCACGGGGACCTACACGCTCGCGATCGTCGTGCGGGCCACGGCCGACCCCGCGCTCACGACGCCCGCGATCGAAGGGATCCTCTCGTCGTTCAAGGTGCCGGCGGCCTAGACCGCCGACGCAGGAGCGATCGGTTGGCTCTCAGAGCCCGAGCCGCACCGAGCCGAAGATCCCGTCCCAGGCGGCCGCTTCCTCCACGTTCTCGAACACCCGGTACTGCTTGAGCAGGCCCGCATCGAGGGTCTCCGGGGTGGGGAACACGAGCGGGCTCTCGGCGACGGCCGGGTCCCCCAGGTCGCGCGCCACGATGTCCTTGGCCGCCGGCACCGGGCTCACGTACCACACCCAGTCTGCGATCATCGCGGCGATCTCGGGCCGGTACACGAAGTCGATGAACGCCATCGCGTCCGCGGGGTGACGCGCGTTCGCAGGGATCATCATGTTATCGGTCCATAGGATCGCGCCCTCGTCGGGGACCACGAACTCGAGGTCGTCTCCCGCCTGCTGGGCCTGGAAGATGTCGCCCGACCAGGCCTGCCCCGCCCAGATGTCGCCCCGCTTCAGGGCGCGCACGTAGGACTGGTCGTAGTAGCTGCGCACGAGACCTGCCGCTCGTTGCTCGCGCAAGGCGTCCGCCGCGCGCTGCCAGTCGGCCTCCGTAGAGTCGGCGGGCTCCACGCCCACCGCGAGCAGTCCGAGGCTTCCCAGATCGTTCAGATCCGACATCATCCCGACCCTGCCCTCGAGGGCGGGGTCGAAGAGATCCTGCACGCTCGTGGGCCGGCGCCCGAGCGCCTCGACCGCCTCGGGCCGAAAGCCGATACCGGTGAGCCCGGATTGCCAGGCGACCGTGTAGCGGTTCCCGGGATCCCAGTTCGGATCCCGCACCAGATCGCTCGCCTGCGCGCGGAAGTTGGTCAATCGCGTCTGATCGAGGGGGGTGACCCACCCGGCGTCGATCAGCGCCGTCACCTGCGGGCCGTTCGTCATGACGATCAGGTCGTAGAACGGCGGGAGCCCGGCCTCCAGGTACGGCTGGATCGACTCCAGGAAGCTCGCGTTCCCCTGGATCGGGTGGAAGTACTTCACGTGGATGCCGGTCTCCTGCGTGAAGCGCTCGAGCGAGGGCTTGCGGTTCCCCTGGGCGGTGTCGATGTAATACGGCCAGTTCGCGAAGCTCATGCGGCCGGTCTGTCGCTGCCGCGCCCACCAGGCTTCCCAGTCGATGACCGGGGTGAGGCTCTGGGTGGGGTCGCCGGACGCCGACTCGCTGCTCGGATCGCACGCCGCGAGCAGTCCGGCCGTCATCGCCACGGCCGCCGTTCCCGCCGCCCGGCCGAGGAAGGCCCGTCGAGTCATGGGTTCGGCAAGCTCGGCCGTGTCAGGTCGGCGGGGGGTCGACGTCATGCGAACGACCGTACGTCCGCGCCCGTGTTCGGGCAAGCGACTCCGCGACCCGCGCCTTCAGCAGATCTCGAGCCAAACCCGCCCCGGGGGACCTGGGTCGACGCCCCACCGGTCCGCGAGTTGGTCCACCAGGAAGAGGCCGAAGCCGCCCATCGATCCGCGCTCGGCTCCCTCGAGCTTGCGCGCCCTCGCGGCGGAGGTCGGCTGTTCCACGGTCACGTGGACGGTCCCGTCAGCGGCCTTGAGGCTGACCTCGATCTCGTCGCCCGATCCCAGGCCGCCGTGCCGCACGGCGTTCGTGACGAGCTCGCTGACCGCGAGGCGGGCGTCGGAGCCTCGCTCCGCGCCGATCACGGCATCGAGCGACCCGCCGAGGGCACGACGGGCCACGCCGGCAGCCTCCGGCGTGCTCTTGAGTCGAAGACTCATATACACGGCTTCCCTTCTGCACTCTTCGTGTACCGTTCTTCCCCGAAGGTGGATATCGAAACGGGGAGGTGATCCGATGTCGGAACGCGAGCGCCAGGTGGAAATGATGGGGTCCGCCGCGGTGGCAGCATCCGCCGAGACCGCCGATGCGATCGCGGAGGCCGCCGCCGAGAACGACGACCCTGTGGTGGGCGAGATGCTCGACCGGGCCGCCGTCTCGGCGGACACCACCCTCAGCCGTGTCGGGTGGCTCCGGGGCGCGTTGCAGCGGCTCTTCGGCTCCCGCACCTAGCTCGCCCGGACATCGGCGCGCGGAGCCGGTTCTGGCGGTCGGGGCGGCGGGATTCGAACCCGCGACCTCGTGCTCCCAAAGCACGTGCGCTGCCAGGCTGCGCTACGCCCCGTGGCCCCGATGCTACCCGCCCAGATCACCGACTTCCGGCCGTTGCGTTGCGGCGAGGCCGTGCGCTAGCGTCCGCCCGTGCTCGGGGAAAAGGCGACCAACCAGGCCATGACGGTCCTCACCGCGCTGCTGATCGTCGCGATCACGGCCGGAGCCGTGCTGTTCTACCTGGTGGTGCGCGGACCTTCCTACGGGCGGTTCGAAGCCGCGACCCCCACCGCGGTCGAGTGCCCGACCGGCACCGGCGTGCCCGTGTGCTACGCCGTCGATGTGACGAACGTCGGCGATGCGGCGAGGCAGGTTCGGTGCCAGGTCACGCCGGGCCTCGACACCGCGGCCCTCTTCGCGAACGGTGACGACCTCTACGTGAGCGCCGCGCCGATCGAAGCCCGAAGCGTGATCAAGCTCTTCATCCAGGTCAGCCCGAGCGCCGGGACGAAGATCGTGTCGAGACCGAGCGTCTCGTGCGACGCGGCGTAACCGCTCACAGCACGAGCACGCCTTCGCCGACGATCCGCACTCCGCCTCCGACGAACGCGGTCCACGACGGTCCGGACGGTTCGACGTCCACGTGGAGGAAGCTCGGACGCCCGACGACCTCGCCTTGGGCGATCGTCACATGGCCCGGCAGCCCCGCGCGGCCGTGCTCGGCGAGGTACGCGCCGAGCGGGCCGGCCGCGGACCCGGTGGCAGGGTCCTCGCCGATCGAGGGCCACCGGTCGAACATCCGCGCCATCACGTCGCCGTCGCCTCGGATCGTGAACAGGTAGAGCGACTCCGCGTGCTCGGCGGACTCGCACGCGAGCCGGCATGCCTCGTCGTGCCGCTCGGCACGGCGCAACGCGGCTTCGTCACGCACGGGCACCATCAGGTGGGGGATGCCGGTGGAGACCGGCACGATCGGCAGGTCGTTGACGAGGTCGGCGACCTCGAGTCCCGCGCCGCGCGCCGCCAGCGCCCGATCCTCCAGGGGCTGGCCGAACGCCGGCGGGAGCTGGTGCATGCGCCCCCAGCCGCGCTCGAGGTCGATCTCCACTCCCACGTCGCCGGCTGCACTGGTCTGCACGGCCGAGGAGGACACGCGCCCCTCGGCCGCAAGCACGTAGGCGGTCCCCAGCGTGGGGTGCCCCGCGAACGGCAGCTCCTTCTCGGGAGTGAAGATCCGCACGTCGTACCCGCCCTCGCGGACGGCCGTGACGAAGGCGGTCTCGCTGAAGTTGATCTCGCGGGTCAGCGTGAGCATCGCGTCCTGGTCGAGCCCGTCGGGGACCTCGGGCACGACGCACAGCTGGTTCCCGGCGAACGGCACTTCAGTGAACACGTCGAGCAGACGGAAGGGCACGCGCATGGCGGGAGTATCGCAGCCGCGGTTGCTAGGCTTGTGGCGTGGGCGCGTGCGCGCGCCGCACGCGGGTGTAACTCAATGGCAGAGTTCCAGCCTTCCAAGCTGGCTATGCGGGTTCGATTCCCGTCACCCGCTCCGAAGGATCGTCGGGACCCCGCCGGGCGAACCGGGGTGCCCCTGACGGTAGGCTTGCGCGCGGCGCCGGTAGCTCAGCCCGGACAGAGCGGGGGACTTCTAATCCCTAGGTCGCAGGTTCGAATCCTGCCCGGCGCGCGTTTGCGATCGTCCCGATCTGGGCATATAGGTCGAAAGTCGGGGTTACTCGGTCCGTTATGGACCCCTAGTGTGGGTGACCTGGCCGCCCCGTTCATGACCGTTTGCGGGGGTTTCGCCATCTGCGGGGTGAGGATCGTGAAGAAGATCGCAACATCGTTCTTGCTGGTCGCCGCGCTGACGACGTCGGCGCTGGCGAGCACCACGGACACGTTCTCCTCGTCAGGTATCTCAGGCTATGCGACCGGCGGCCGCGCGGGGTGGTTCATCGACGACGGGCGACTCGCCCACACGTATACGTCGAACATGGGCACCGTCGAGATGGTCCGACACGCCGATATCCCGCACGCCGAGGCCGATCTCACGCTGTCGTCCGGCCGCTCGAACGCGGGCCTGACGGTGCTCTGGAAGGATCACAGCAACCACCTGTGGGCCAAGCTCGAGATCTCGCCGGGCAATCCGGGCGGCCTGATGACGATCGGCCGCGAACGAGGCGGGAACGGCACGAGCCTTCTCGCCGTTTCGCGCGGCGGGCTGAAAGCCGGAGAGACCTATCACGTGACGCTCGCGGTCGAAGACGGGGTGGCCAGGTTCACCGTCATCGGCGCAAGTGTGCCGTTTTCCCACACGATCAGCTATCGCCTATCCGGACAGGACCTGGCGGCGTTCGGATCGGGCGACTACGCTGGCGTGCGAGCCAAGTACCTGTTCGACGAGGACGACGGCGGCTCGCGGTGGGACAACCTGACGGTCTGAACCGGCGCGCGGATCGGCGTTCTACCCCTCACGCACCAGCGCCTCGACCCTCGCCAGCGATCGATCGAGCTGCTCGGGATCGTCGGCGCGGACCGTGACATGACCCAGCTTCCTCCCCGGGCGAGGTGACTTCCCGTAGAGGTGCAGGTGGGCGCCCGGGATCGCCGCGACAGCGTCTGTCGGCGGGACTTCGCCGATCAGGTTCACCATGGCCGAGGCGCCCCGCAGGCTCACCGGCCCCAGGGGCAGCCCGCACACGGCGCGCACGTGCTGCTCGAACTGACTGGTCTCGGCGCCCTCGATCGTCCAGTGGCCGCTGTTGTGAACGCGCGGCGCCATCTCGTTGCCGGATAGCTCCTCCCCCACCTGGAAGAGCTCGAGCGTGAGCACCCCTACGTACGCGAGCTCGTCCGACACCGCGCGGGCGTACGACTCCGCGCGCGCCTGGAGCTCGGGCGTGAGCCCGGGCGCCGGAGCGCGTGTGCGCCGCAGGATCCCGTCGCGATGGTGGTTCTCGACCAACGGATAGCAGGCGAAGGCTCCGTCGCGGCCGCGAGCGGCGACGATCGACAGCTCGCGGTCGAACGCCACGAGGGCCTCGAGGATCGAGGGCACCTCGCCGATCGAGCGCCACGCGTCCTCGGCCCGCAGCGCATCGTGGACGACGGCCTGGCCCTTGCCGTCGTAACCCAGCCGCCGGGTCTTGAGCACGGCCGGGGTCCCGATCGCCGCGAGCGCCTGGTCGAGCGACGCGAGCGAATCGACCGCCGCGTACCGCGGCACGGGCAGTTCCACGGCATCGAACAACGCCTTCTCGGCGATCCGGTCCTGCGAGGCCTCGAGCGCGGCCGGCGGCGGGAACACGTGGACGCGCTCCTCGGCGAACCGCGCCGCCTCGACCGGCACGTTCTCGAACTCGTACGTCAGCACGTCGACCTGGGTCGCGAGACGTGCGAGCGCCTCGAGGTCGTCGTAGGCTCCCACGATCGACGGGGCCACCTGGGCGGCGGGCGTGTCCAGCCCGGGATCGAGCGTCACGCACCGCACGTCGAGCGGGAGCGCCGCGAGCGCGAGCATCCGCCCGAGCTGACCACCCCCGACGATGCCGAGCCGGATCGTCACGCCGAGGGGTCGGGGTTCGCGAGCACATCGCCGGTCTGAGCGGCGCGGAACGCCAGCAGCCGTTCGCGGATGCCCTCGTCGTGCAGCGCCACGATCGAGGCCGCGAGCAGGGCCGCGTTCACCGCGCCGCTCCGTCCGATCGCGAGGGTGCCCACGGGTACGCCCGCCGGCATCTGGGCGATCGACAGTAGGGAGTCCATGCCCTTGAGCGCCTTGGACTCCACCGGCACACCGAGCACCGGGAGGTGCGTCTTCGCGGCCGTCATGCCGGGCAGGTGCGCCGCGCCACCGGCACCCGCGACGATCACCTGCAGCCCACGGTCAGCGGCCGACGACGCGTACTCGAACAGCAGGTCGGGCGTGCGGTGGGCGCTCACG
>JANLXF010000097.1:0-10859 GCA_031364965.1 Actinomycetes bacterium
CGCGAACCGCTGCACGCGTTCGCGCACCGGCTGGAAGGCCACGGCGACCACGCCGGTCGCGAGGATCGACAGAGCAACGTTGGGCCGCCCGCCGCGGCCGACGAGCGTTCCGAGGCCAACGACGATCGCGACGTAGACGCCGGTGATGAAGGCTGCGAGCGCACCGTATACGACGGTCTTGTTGAGGACGAGGTCGATGTCGTACAGCCGGTGGCGCAGGATCGCGATACCGATCGCGATCGGAACGGTCATCACGGTGAAGCTACTGATCGCGTTGGCGATCTCGGTGGCCGCTGTGGGATCGGTCACGAGCGCGCCCACGAACACGCCGACCAGGATCCCGAGACCCACGACGATGCCCGAGAAGATCAGCCATCGCAGCTGCTCTCGTTGGGTGCGATCGCTCGATCGGTAGCGGAAAACGAGCGAGGCCAGCGAAAGTAGTCCTGCGAGCAGCAGCAGGAACGCCCCGAGCGGTCGCATGACGCCGAAGACGGTGCGGCCGATCGACCCGCCGAACCCGAACGGGTTGACGGAGGCGTTGCCGGTGTCCGGGATCACGCCGGGGAGGAAGGCGCTACCGACCACGAAGACCCCGAGACCCGCGCCCGCGAGCCATGCCACCGGGCGCCAGCGGCGGCTCGGCAGGTGGCCGTTCGGGAAGAGGAGAGGCACGAAGGTGACGCCGAGCACGATCCCTGCGAGCCAGACCCAGTTGCCGAGCCAGTCGCTGTAGCGTTGCCAACGAGGCCCAAGTTCTATCAAGACGGCACCCACGGAGTAGCAGAGGGCGGTCCCGCTTAGCAGCCAGCCGATCGGGTTGTCAGGACGACGCCAAGCGATCACCGCGCCAACAGTGGCGAACACAGAGACGAACACGAGCTCGACGATGAACACCACTGCGCTCGACCACTCCGACAGCCACGAGTCGGGACCGACGGCACCCCACATGAATGCGCCGAGACCTCCCGTCATCGACAGGGTCCAGAACCCCCATGCCAGACGACGCGTGGTCTGTGCGGTCACGACGCACCCTCGACGGTGGTGGCAGGGAGGTGGCCCGTGATGGTGGTCCCTTGACCCGGCGCGCTGCGCACGGCAAGCGTCCCATCGAGCGCCGCCAACCGGTCAACGATGCCCTGCAATCCAGTGCCATAGCCCGTCGCGGCAGGGTCGAACCCGGCACCGTCGTCGGTCACGGTGAACCTGAGCGAGCCGTCATCGTTGGCGAAGGCGATCGTCGCGTGAGATGCCCCCGCGTACTTCGCGACGTTCTGCAGGGCTTCCAGACAGGAGAAGTAGACGGCGGCCTCGACGTCCTGGCCGAACCGACCGATGCCGCGGCCGTCGACGATGGTGGGCACGGCGGCCTTGCGCGCCTGCGCCTCCAGCGCCGCGACCAGTCCTTGATCCGCGAGCAGCGGCGGGTAGATCCCTCGGGCGAGGTCGCGGAGGTTCTCCAGCGCATCGGCCGTATCGGACTGGATCTGCTCGAGCATCTGCGCGACCTTGGCGGGATCGCGCCTGGCGAGCTGCTGCGCGAGGCGGGCCTTCACGCTGAGCGCCACGAGCTGTTGCTGCGCGCCGTCGTGGAGATTCCGCTCGAGCTTTCGCCGCTCTTCGTCCTGCGCAGCCACCAGGCGCTGTCTGGAGGCGCGGAGCTCCTCGAGGCGGGCGAGCAACTCTTCGGTCAGGCCCACGTTGCGGAGTACCAGCCCCGCCTGGCCCGCGAGGTGCTCCACCAACGACTGCTCGGTGGCGGTGAGCGACTCACCTGGACGCTTCTCCAGCGAGAGGGCACCGAGGAGTTCGTCCTGGTGACGCACGGGAACGAGTCCGTCGGGGAAGGGCTCCAGCGGCAAGTGGTCGAGGGCCGGGGCATCATCGGGCCAGGACGCCTCCGGGCGGAGCCGGCCGCCGACCACGAGCCAGACGTCGCTGCGTTGCGCCCCGGTCCCCTCGGCCAGGATCCGCGCCATCCGTGGCAACAGGTCCCCGGCGTCGTACGCGTCGCCGACCCGCTCGGAGAACTCAGAGAGCACCTCGTACGGGGTCGCCCGCTGCCCGTAGACCAGCCGGTTCGCAAAGCGCTGGACTCGCTCGCGCACCGGCTGGAACGCAACCGCCACGATCGCGGTGGCGGCGATCGACAGCGGCACGTTGGCCTGATCGCCGGATCCCAACAGCGCGCCGATCCCGACGACGATCGCGACGTAGACGAGGGTGATGAACACCGCGAGCCCCGTGTAGACGAGCGCCTTGTTCACGACCACCTCGAGCTCGTACAGGTGGTACTTCATCACCGCGATGCCGATCGCCGCCGGGATCCCGACGGCGACCAGGACGAGGGTCGTCACACCGACCACGGTGCCTCCCAGGTCCGAATGCATGAACGCGAGGCCCGACGCGATCGCACTGAGCACCAGGATCGCCTCGATGACGATCGCGAACCAGCGGAGCTGTTGTCGTACCTCGGGCGCCGCGCTCCGTCGTCGCACGATTGGGGCAGACACCATCACCGCGAGCAACAGGAATCCGGCGACACTCCACACGACCGCGCTCACCGGGTCTTGACCAGGGTCGACCAGCCTCGTGGGCCCGGCGACGCCGACGGGGTTCGGGAACTCGAAGCTGGAGAGGAACAGCACGGGGACGAACAGGTTGAGGAAGGTGCCGACGCCCCACACGATGGCGAAGGCCCATGTCACAGCCCGCCACCGAGGGGATGGCAGGTGGCCGTCCGGGAACCACACGAGCGTGAGGCCGAGCGCGAACCAGCTGAAGGGGAACCCGCCGTTGGACAGCGCAGCGGCGTAGCCGCCCAAAGGCAGCGAGCCGGGCGCGGTGCCCAAGGCGCGCACGGCGTACTCGAACGTGAACGCCGTGGCGGCGCCGACCAGGGCCAGCGCGAGGAATAGCGGGCCGATCACGTTGCGGCTGCGCGACGTGATGATGGCGCCCACCAGCCCGAACCCGGGCACGACGAAGAGCTGCGGGGGGAACACACCGTCAGTGGATCGCTCGTTGACCAGCCAGAGCCAGCCCGCGAGGGTGGCCACCAGCATCGCGACCCCGAACGCAGACCAGGCAGCGACGGACTTCGCGCGGCCGGAGCTGTTCACGCCGATGCCTCCACCGGCAGTCGGCCCGCGACCGTGGCACCGCCGCCGGGTTCGCTCCGGACGTCGAGCGTGCCGCCGAGGGCCGCGAGCCGATCGGCGATGCCCTGGAGTCCTGTCCCGTACGAGGCCTGAGCCGCGTCGAACCCCGCGCCGTCGTCGGTCACGGTGAACATCAGGGAGCCGTCGCCGTTGGACAACACGATCATGGCCCGCGAAGCCTCCGCGTACTTCGCGACGTTCTGCAGGGCTTCGAGGCACGAGAAGTAGACCGCGGCCTCCAAGTCCTGGCTGAACCGACCGATACCGCTGCCCTCGACCGTTGTCGGTACCGCCGCCTTCCTGGCCTGGGCCTCCAGCGCGGCGACCAGCCCCTGGTCGGCGAGCAGTGGCGGGTAGATCCCGCGCGCGAGGTCCCGCAGGTTCTCGAGGGCACTTTGGGCGTCGGCACCGAGCGTCTCGAGCGACGTCGCGGTGCCGGTGGCCCCCTCCTTCTTCGCCTGCGTCTGTGCGAGGCGGAGCTTGACCTGGAGCGCCACCAACTGTTGCTGCGCGCCGTCGTGGAGGTTCCGCTCGAGCTTGCGGCGCTCCTCATCCTGGGCGGCGACCAGGCGTTGACGCGAGGCCTTCAGCTCCTCGATCAGCCGGACGTTGCGGAGCACCAGGCCGGCCTGCGCCGCGAGGTCTCGAACGAGTCGCTCACGGGAGGGATCGAGCTGGTCGTTCGCGGGCATCGACACGCTGAGTGCCCCGAGCAGCTCGCCTTGGTGTCGGACCTCGACCGAGAGATCGTCACCTTCGGAGGTCGCAACGCCGTGGCCCGTCTTGGCATCTGAGGCGTCCTCCGTCTCGCCGTCGAAGCTCGCGGCAGGCCGGAGTTCCCCCCCGAGATGCAGCCAGACGGTGCTCCGCGCAGCCCCTGTCGCGGCGGCCAGGATCTGCGCCATCCTAGGGAGCACGTCGTCGGTCGCGTACGTGTCGGCCATGCGTCCCGAGAACGCCGACAACACCTCGTACGACGACGCCCGTCTCCCGTAGACGAACCGGTCGGCCACCAGGCGGGCGCCGCGTCGCACGGGCCCGAACGTGACGAGCAGCAGCAGCGCGCCGAGCAGGTATCTGGCCACGCCCGTCCCCGTGGTCGCGAGCGCGAGCACGGACAGGTAGAGGCCGGTCAGCACCACGACCACCACCGTGAACACCACGGTCTTCTTGATCACGACGTCGAGGTCGTAGAGGCGGTACTTCATCACGGCGACCGCGATCGAGATCGGGAGGAGCAACATCCCGGCGAAGAGCAGCAGGTAGTTCGAGCTGTTCGGTATGCCGACCAGGAAGCCGACCGCCGCCACGGCGGCAGCCATCAGGAACCAGCGGAGTTGCTGCCGTTCGTCGCCGATCGCGCGTCGCCACCGGACGACGACCGAGATGATCGAGGCGATCCCGGCCACACCGAACAGCAGGAACAATCCCGTGCCACCTACAGCTGCCGCGATGCCGGTCGGCGACACATCGCGGTTCGGATCCGCGAGGATGATCCATCGAGCCGACCACAGGCCGACGGCCGACCCGATCGTCCCCATCACCATGCCGATCCCGGCCACCCACATCACCCACCGCCATCGAGGAGACGGCGGATGCCCATCGGGGAACAAGAGGAGCAGGAACGTCAGGACCGCGCCGAGTCCCGGTGTCCAGATCCAGTTGCCCGTCCACGCGGCGACCTCCGTGAGCGGAGCCGACGGCCAATGATCCTGTACGAAGGCCACGTACCCCGCGGCGATCACCAGGGTCGACTCGGAGAGACCGATCGCAGCCATGATCCAGCCGATGGCGTTGCCCGGCCGGCGCGAGGCAAGCACCGCCCCGCTGACCCCGTACGTGAGCGCGACGAGCGCGAGGCCCACGACCACCGTGCCGATCTGGTTCGCGCCGAGCGCGAAGCCGCCGACGGTCAGGAGGACCGCGGCACCGCCGAGCCCGTATGCGAGCCGCCGCGCGCCGCGCTCATCCATGCGGCTCGGTCCCGGTGCGGTGGTGCTCGATCATGCGGCCGCTCCCGTCACGCACGGCGCCCGATCGTCGCGTCGCAGGCATCCGCGAGGCGGAGCGACGTCCTGGGGCCGAGCCGGGTCCGGGGCATGGGGCATTCTGGCCCCTGGACCGGCCGCACGGCGAGGGGGGGTTCCTGCCCATCGATCGCGGGGAACCTCACCCTTCCCGGGGTGCTGGCACCCCCCGCGAACCGGGGTGGCGGCCGGGTCGTTTCAGCTGGTCACGGGCCCTACGGTGAACCCAGCAGCATCCGAAGGAGGCCGTGATGAAGAAGATCCTGGTGGGAACCGACACGACGGCATCGGCAGACCTGGCCGTGCGGGACGCCGCGGAGCTCGCCCGGGCGCGTGGCGCCGAGCTCCTGGTCCTCTACGTGGCGCCCGAGAGCGATCTCCGCGCGGTGGTCGATCCCGGCAAGGCGGCGAGCCCCGAGGCCTACCTCGCCGCGCTCTCGAAGCGGTTCGACGGGGTCACGACGACGACCCGCGTCGAGCGAGGCGACCCGGCCGAGCGCATCTGCGAGGTGGCCGCCGACGAGGGCGCCGACACGATCGTCGTAGGCAACCGCGGCGTGCACGGGAACTGGTGGCGCGTCCGAGACAGCATCCCGAACCTCGTCCTGCGGCACTCGCCCTGCAGTGTCTATGTGGTGGACACCCGGAGGGCTCAGTAGTGGGGCCGCTAGGCCTGTTCGGTATCGCGCAGGAAGGCGAGTACCGCCATCACCCGGCGGTGGACGTCGGGCTCCTCGGTGAGATCCAGCTTGTGGAACAAGGAGTTGATGTGCTTCTCGACGGCGCGCTCGGTGAGGAACAACGACTTCGCGATCGCGGCGTTGTTCTCGCCCTGCGCCATGTGGGAGAGCACCTCGCGCTCCCGGTCAGTCAGGGACGCGAGCGGCGAGTGCGCCATCCGATCCTTCGCGGCCACGAGCGACTCGACAACCTTGGGGTCCAGCACGCTTCCGCCGCGCGCGACTTCCCCGAGCGCCCGCACCAGCTCGTCGACATCGGCCACGCGCTCCTTCAGCAGATAGCCCAGACCGGCCGCGCCGTTCTTCAGCAGCTCGTACGCGTACTCCTCCTCGGCGAACTGCGAGAGCACGACGACCCCGATCTCGGGGTGCGCGGCACGGATCGTCTTCGCCGCCTCGATCCCTTCGTTCGTGCCGGTGGGGGGCATCCGGATGTCGGTGAGCACGGCATCGGGCGCGTATTCCTCGACGGCGGCGAGCAGCCCGTCGCGGTCGGTGGCGGTCCCGACGAGCTCGATCTCGTCGCTCGTCGCGAGCAGCGCGGCTGTCCCTTCCCGCACCAGGTAGTTATCCTCCGCGAACACCACTCGGATCATGCGCGGATGGTACACGGGCCGCTCCGGCCGAACGACGTGGCAGAAGGCGTGATGACGTGAGCATCAAGGTCGTGCTCGGCGAGGACAACGTGCTGGTACGCGAGGGCGTGCGCGCGCTGCTCGACTCCTACGACGACATCGAGGTGGTGGGCGTGGCCGAGGACGCGCCGTCGCTGCTGGCCGCGGCGGCCGAGCACGTGCCCGACGTGGTCGTCACCGACATCAAGATGCCGCCGACCTTCCAGCTGGAGGGCATCGACTGCGCGCACGCGATCCGGGAATCACACCCCGACACCGGCGTCGTGGTCCTCTCCGCCCACGACGACGAGGAGTACGCGATCGCGCTGCTGGGCCGCGGCCACAGCGGGCTCGGTTACCTGCTGAAGGATCGGATCGCGCAGGGCGACGAACTCGCACGCGCGATCCGCGAGGTCGATGCGGGGGGCAGCATGGTCGATCCATCGATCGCGGAGCGGCTCTCGGATCGCAGCGGGGCGCCCGAGCGCGACCGGCAGCTGCTCGACATGATGGCCAAGGGGCTCGGGTACGCGGAGATCGCCGAGGCGCTCGACACTACGCAGGAGGCTGTCGACCGTCAGGTGACCGCCCTGTTCCGCGGGATGGCCGACGGTACCGGAGGCACGAGCCTCGTCGACGAGTTCAAGCGGATGCACACCGCGGTGATCGAGCAGACCGAGTCGCGCAAGACGCTCGCGTCGTTCGTGCCCTCGCAGCTCGCCGACCGGCTCGCCGCGCATCCCGAGGCCGCGATCGAGCCGCAGGAGGTCGTCGTCACCGTGCTCTTCTCCGACATCCGCGGGTTCTCGACGATCGCCGAGCGGCTCGGGGCACGCGACGTTGCCGCCGTGGTGGGACGTCATCTGACCGCGATGGCCGAGGTCGTCGTCGCTCACGGTGGGACGATCGACAAGTTCCAGGGCGACGCCGTCATGGCGATCTTCGGGGCGCCGGAGCCGCTCGAGGATCACGCGGCGAGAGCGCTGCGGTGCGCGATCGCGATGCAGCGGCGCCAGGGCGAGTTGAACGCCGCAGGGTGGAGCGTCGACGACCTGCCCACGATGGGGGTCGGCATCGGCGTGAACACCGGCTCGGTGATCGCCGGCACGATCGGTGGCGGCGGACGGCTGGAGTACACGGTGGTGGGCGACGCGGTGAACGTCGCCTCCCGGCTTCAGTCTGAGGCGGAGGGAGGCGAGATCGTGGCGGCCGCCAGCACCGTCGCGGCCGCACCGGACGTCGCCTGCGAGTCGATCGGACCGCGGCTCGTCAAGGGCCGCGAAGAGCCCGTCGAGGTGTTCCGTGTCCACGTCGACGGCTGAGCCCCCCGCGGCCAGCGCGCCCAGGAGCGGATCGGCGCCCGACGCTCCGGCCAGGTGGCCGTGGTTGGCGGTCGTCTTCTTCGGCATCATCGCGACCGTCGGGATGATCCTCGTGGTGGCCAACGACGAGCCCGTGCTCGCCCAGGTCGCCTACCTGCTCGCGTTCTGGATGTTCTCCGTGGTCGGGGCGCTGATCGTGACGCGCGATCGCCGCAACGTGATCGGCCTCCTGCTCCTGTGGTGCGCCGAAGTGACGGGCCTCGCCTTCTTCTCGGGCGAGTGGCTGACGTGGCTGCTCCTCCACGGTCGCCATGGCTCGCTGGCCGTGTCCCTCGGGGTCGTGAACAACTTCGGCTGGCTCTTCGGCATCTTGCCGGTCGTCTTCCTCCTCCCGCTCCTGTTCCCCGACGGCCGGTTGCCCTCGCGGCGCTGGCGCGTCTACGTCTGGTTCGTCGCGGTCTTCGTCACGAGCCTGGTGGTGTCGCTCGTCTTCGGCCAGAAGACCCTCACGGGGTCGGGAGACCTCGGGATCGCGAACCCCTTCTACATGCACGCGATCGGGAATCTGCCGTCGCTCGACCCGGCGATCACGCTCCTGTTCCCCGCGCTCTTCGGGTTGACGCTCTTCTCGCTCTTCCGCCGGTTCCGGCGGTCGACGGGGGTTGAACGCCAACAGATCAAGTGGGCGTCGTTCGGCTTCCTCGCCGCGCTCGTGCTGATCCTCGTCAGCAGCCCGATCTCCGATCCGGTCTTGAACGGCCTGGTCGGAGGCACCGCGTTCCTCGCCTTCCCTGTCTCGATCGGGATCGCGGTGCTGCGATTCCACCTCTACGACCTCGACCTCGTCGTGAAGAAGACGGTCGTGTACGCGGCGCTCGCGGTGTTCGCCACGTTCGTCTATCTAGGCCTCGTGGTGGGACTCGGGACGTGGCTGGGCCGAGGTAGCTCGTTCCTCACGCTGGTCGCGGCCGTGATCGTGGCGGTGACGTTCCAGCCGGTGCGGGAGCGTCTGAGCCGGTTCGCGAACCGGCTCGTGTACGGGAGCCGTGCGACGCCGTACGAGATCCTCGCCGACTTCTCCGAGCGTGTCGGCGACGCTTACGCGGAGGTCGACGTGCTGCCGCGGATGGCGCGTGTCCTCGGCGAGGGGATCGGCGCCGAGCGAAGCGACGTCTGGCTCGCCGTCGGTGCAGAGCTCCGGCAGGTCGCCGTCTGGCCCGAGGGCCACGTCGGAGTCGATCCCGTGCCGATGCCGAACGGTGGGGCGCCGCAGATCCCGGAGATGGATCGCGTGTCGCTCGTCGAGCAGGGCGGTGACGTGCTGGGCGCGCTTGCGGTGCGCAAGCCGCCCAGCGACCCGATCTCGCCCGCCGACGACAAGCTGATCGCCGGCCTGGCATCGCAGGCCGGACTCGTGCTCCGCAACGTGCGCCTGACCGAGGAGCTGAAGCTCCGGCTGGACGACCTGAGGGCGGCCCAGAAGCGCTTGGTCTCCGCGCAGGACGCCGAGCGCCGAAAGCTCGAGCGCAACATCCACGACGGGGCCCAGCAGCAGCTCGTCGCGCTCGCCGTCAAGGCGCGCCTTGCTCGGGCGCTCACGGAACGTGACCCGGCCAAGGCGGGCGAGATGCTGGTGCAGATGGAGGCCGAGACGCACACGGCGCTGGAGGATCTCCGCGACCTGGCGCGCGGCATCTACCCCCCGTTGCTCGCGGACAAGGGCCTCGAGGCCGCCCTCACCGCGCAGGCGCGGAAGCTGCCGATGCCCGTCGCAGTGGAGGCAAGCGATCTCGGCCGTTTCCCCCAGGAGGTCGAGGCGGCCGTCTACTTCTCGGCGCTCGAGGCGCTCCAGAACGTCGCGAAGTACGCGGAGGCCTCAAGGGTCGACGTCGTACTCCGGGGGTCCGGCGGCACGCTGGTGTTCTCGGTGGTCGACGACGGCCGCGGTTTCGACCCCGGTTCGATCGGCTTCGGCACGGGGCTGCAGGGGATCGCCGATCGCCTCGGCGCGCTCGACGGCTCGCTGGAGGTGACCAGCACGCCCGGATCGGGCACCACGATCACGGGCGTGCTCCCGGTCGGGCTCGGGCGGGGGTCGAGCCGAGCCGGCGAGGAGCGTAAGGTCACGCTATGAGCGGCCGGGACACACCCAAGCAGAAGGGCTTCAGGCGCCTGGAGCGCTGGGTCGTCGGCCTGCTGTTCGCGGTGATCGCCTTCGTGCTCGAGAAGGTCGTGATGCGCTCCGTGCGGCGGGGAGGCGGAGACCCGGCGGAGGCGACGGCCGAGCCCGTCACCACGCAGCTCACGGGTTCGGGTGCCGAGGTCGACCTCGAGTAGCGGCGTACCTCATCGCTTGCGGACGATGTCCACGACGATCGAGAGCGTGAGCACGCCTCCCACGACGCCGAACGCGATCGGCACCCAGGCGGCGGGTTTGTCCGACACCGCGGTGAGTCCGCTCGCGAGCACCGCCGCACCGGCCGTGAGCGCAAGGGCCAAGCGACGTCCCGCCCGCCGGATCGTGGCCTCGAGCGAGGTCGCGCGGAAGTTGACCTCGAGCTTTTGGCCCGGGCGGGCGCCGATCATCCGTTCGATCGCCTCGACCACCCGCATCGCGCGCACCTTGAACTTCTGCGCCTGATAGAAGAGCGCCTTCGGATCGGTCTTGCCGCCCATCTGCGCGAAGACGCTCCGCATCAAGAACTTGCCCGCCACGTCGAACGGGTCGATGTCGGGATCGAGCTGCGCTGTGGCGAGCTGCATCTGCGCGAGCGCCTTGCCGGTCAGGGTGAGCGAGGCGGGCAGCGGCACGCCATGCCGCAGGGAGATCTCGGTCATCTCCTGCAGGATGGGGCCGAGCTGGATGTCGCTGAGCGACGCCGTCCGGTACTTCGTCATCATGTCGCCGATCTCGCCGCCGAAGGCGTCGATGTCGAGGTCGCTCCGGTCGATCGCCCCCGCGAGCATCAGCGATACGTCGGTGAGGAAGCCGGTG
>JANLXF010000116.1:0-1836 GCA_031364965.1 Actinomycetes bacterium
TCAACGGTGTCTCCGGCCTGAGTGGGGGGGAGCACCGGATCGCGCCGGAGCACATCGAGGTCGGCAGCTTCATCGGCCTCGCTGCGGTCACGGGTGGCGACGTGACGATCGAGGGCGTCGAGATCGAGGACATCTATCCGATCGTGCCCCACTTCGAGCGGCTGGGGATCGAGCTGGAGCTCGGCGAGACGAGCATTCGGGTGCCGCCGGACCAGGGGCTCGTGATCCGCGACGACCTCGGCGGGCAGATCCCGAAGATCGAGGACGGCGTCTGGCCCGCGTTCCCGGCCGACCTGACCTCGATCGCCGTCGTCGTCGCAACGCAGGCCAAGGGAACAATCCTGATCTTCGAAAAGATGTTCGAGAGCCGCCTCTTCTTCGTCGACAAGCTGGTCTCGATGGGCGCGCGGATCATCCTCTGCGATCCGCATCGCGCGGTCGTGACGGGGCCGGCGCAGCTCTACGGGCAGCGGATGTCGAGCCCGGACATCCGCGCCGGGATGGCGATGGTGATCGCCGCCCTCTGCGCCGAGGGGACGTCGATGATCGGCGAGGCCTACCAGGTCGACAAGGGGTACGAGCGGATCGACGAGCGCCTGCGCAGCCTCGGCGCTCATATCGAGCGCGTCGAGGGCTAGCTCCGCTACCGGATCACGAAGTCGACCGGGCGGCTCGTCGCGGCGGCGACGTCGTCCGAGCCGGGGAACCGTGCCCGGATCCGGTAGGAGCCCGGGTCGAGCCTGTAGCGCCAGCCGATCCGGCCGGTCGTGTCCGTTCGCGCGGAGGCCGCCCGTTCCCAGCGCTTCCCGTCGAACGACTCCAGCACGACGGGTCGCCTTGTCGGGTCGGTACCGCTGACCTGGAGGTGCCCGTTCACACTGACGCTTCGCGACCCGACCTGGCGGGCGGTGAGCCGAAGCGACGCCGCGGCCTGGCGAAGGGAGACCGTCCAGGGGGTCGAGCGCCCCAGGGGCGCGCCCGCGGCGTCGAGCGCCTGGACGGCGAAGGTGTAGACGCTCCCGGTGGTCAGAGACCAGCTCGCCGTCGTCTGGGTGGTGGAGGCGATCAGCACCTGCTCGGGCCGCCCGTCCTGCGCGAGGAGCAGCCGATAGGACGCCCCCGCAAGGCCCGGCCACGCGAGCGTGACGCGGCGACCGCTGCGGCGGCCGTCGAGCCGGACGATGCTCCCGTCCGCGGTTCCCTGCGCCCGCGCCACCGCAGCGGCGACGTCGAGGACGCCGAAGCCGAGCTCGGCACTCCAGGTCCCGCGCCCTGAAGCCGTCCCCTCGAGGATCGACGCGACCTCGTCCGCACGCAGCGACGGATTGGCCGCCCAGACGAGCGCCGCGGCGCCCGCGACCTGAGGAGCCGCGAACGAGGTGCCGCTTCCGTAGCCATAGAGCCCCGCCGCCGAGCCCGGGAGCGGGGCGCGCGGATAGCGGGAGGAGGGGGAGAGGGAGGAGACGGCGCCGAACACCGACTCGCCGGGGGCCGCCAGCGAGAGGTAGGTGCCGGTGTTCGAGAACCGGGCCCGCGTCCCGGAGCGGGTCGAGGCCGCGACGGCGAGACCGACTCCTCCAGCCCCCCGGGAGCCCGGCGGCTGCAGGAGCGCCGCGGGGTACTCCAGCGGGCTGCCGCTCTCGAAGTCGTTTCCCACCGCTGCGACCAGCAGTACGCCCTTTGCATTCGCGTACTCGACGGCGTGGCGCTCGATCGCCGACGTCTCGCGACCGCCCAGGCTGAGGTTGACGATCCGCGCGCCGTGGTCGACGGCCCAGACGATCGCGGCGGCCTCCTCGACATCGCTGAACGAGCCGTCGGGGCCGCCCGCCTGGA
>JANLXF010000125.1:0-11253 GCA_031364965.1 Actinomycetes bacterium
GGAGGGCTGCCGATCCCCGTCGGCAAGGGCGCGATCGGCCTCGTCATCGTGATCGTGTTGATGTTCCTGGGCGGATCCCAGATCTTCGGCGGCGGCGGGAGCGGCGTGCCCGGGCTCGACGGGTTCTCCGACGCGGGCACAGCCACGACGCAGGGCGACACGATCGATCCGACCGATCCCACCGGCCGCTTCGTGGCCGCCGTGATCGATGACGTGCAGTACACCTGGAACGACATCTTCGAGCGCTCCGGGAAGACCTACGAGCCCACCCAGGTCGTGCTCTTCACCGGATCGACGAACACGGGATGCGGCCAGGCATCCTCTGCGACCGGCCCCTTCTACTGCCCGGCCGACCGGCTCGTGTACCTCGATACCTCCTTCTTCAAGGAGCTGGAACGGCGGTTCGGCGCGCCGGGGGACTTCGCCCAGGCGTACGTGATCGCTCACGAGGTCGGCCACCACATCCAAACCCTGCTTGGGATCGAGGCCGACGTCCGGCGCCTGCAGCAGGAAGACCCCTCGCGCACGAACGAGCTGAGCGTGCGGATGGAGCTCCAGGCCGACTGCTTCGCCGGGGTGTGGGGCCGGGCGGCCCAGGCCGCCGGGATCCTCGAGCCTGGCGACGTCGAGGAGGGCCTGAACGCGGCTTCCCAGATCGGCGACGACCGGATCCAGGCGTCGGTCGATGGCCGCGTCGACCCCGAGTCCTTCACCCACGGGACGGCCGAGCAACGCGCGACGTGGTTGCGCACCGGGATCCAGGTCGGGAACCCCGACGCCTGCGACACCTTCTCGAACGACATCTGAGCCACCGCACGTCCGCCGATCTCCTCGCCGACCCGAAGGTCCCGGCCGCCCCGGGACCCCTGTCCCTCCTGACCCTCTCGCCGACGCGTTAGCCTGACCCCGTCAAAGGAGCAAATCGGTCCGTTAGGGACCGGAGCCCGAAAGGGGGCGCCTCATGGGTACGGACGGGGATCGGGTAGACCCGGGCGAGGGTCGCGCGCCGAAGACCGAACGGCCGATCGTGACGAAGCGCGGTCCGGTCGTCTCGCGCCGCGCAGCGCTCGGCATGCTGGCCGGCGGCGCGGCCGTCGGCGTGGTCGGCGCCAAGGTTGGCTTCAGCTCGTCGAGCGGCGGCGACCTCTCGGGAACCGCGACCGAGCGCGGGCTCGACGGGGCCGCGGCGCAAGCCGCCTTGAAGACCTACGTCCCGGGGGGCGACTACGACGAGTACTTCATGATGTCGTCGGGCGGGCACTCAGGCCAGGTCATGGTCTACGGCGTCCCGTCGATGCGGCTGCTGAAGGTCATCCCGGTCTTCACGCCGGAGTCCTGGCAGGGATACGGCTTTGGGACCGATCAGGGCAACATCGTGCTCGACGAAGGGTCGGACGCCGCGAAGTCGAACCCCCTGTCGTGGGGTGACACCCACCACCCGGCGCTCTCCGAGACCGAGGGCTCGTACGACGGCCGCTACCTCTACATCAACGACCGGGCGAACGGACGCATCGCGATGGTCGATCTGCGCGACTTCAAGACCAAGCAGATCTTCGATATCCCGAACCTGCAGACCTCGCACGGCGGGTGCTTCGTCACTCCGAACAGCGAGTACGTGCACATCTCGACGATGAGCCCGACGCCGAACACCCCGAGCGGCTACGCGCCGCTGTCGCGGTACAAGGAGGACTTCCGCGGCTTCTCGACGTGGCTCGCGATCGACCAGGACACCGGCCGGTTCATCATGGACAAGAGCTTCCAGATCGAGCTGCCGCCGTACACGCAGGACCTGGCGGACGCGGGGAAGCTCACGAGCTTCGGCTACGGCTTCATCAACTCCTACAACACCGAGATGGCGACCGGCGGCAACATGAACATGGACGGGTCGATCGATCCCTCGCAGTCGCTCGAGGCCACCGCCACGAAGAACGACTACGACTTCCTGCACATCATCGATTGGCAGAAGGCGGAGGAGGTCTTCGCGGCGGGCAACGGCCTGAAGACGATCAACGGGATGACCGTGATCCCGTTGGCCATGGCCGCGAACGAAGGGATCCTGCACTTCGCGCCCGAGCCGCGGAACCCGCACGGCGTGGACGTGAACCCGACCGGCGACTACATCTGTGTCGGCGGCAAGCTCGACCCGAACGCGTCCGTGTACTCGATCGATCGCATCAAGGACGCGATCGCGAAGCAGGACTATCAGGGCACCGACGACTACGGCGTGCCGATCCTGACGCTCGAGTCGGTCCTGGAGGCGCAAGTCGAGCTCGGGGCCGGACCCCTCCACACGCAGTTCGACAACGAGGGCAACGCCTACACGTCGCTCTTCGTCGACTCCGCGGTGGCCAAGTGGTCGCTCGGGCCGAAGGCCGGCAAGAGCGAGGCCGATTCGTGGAAGCTGCTCGAGAAGCTGCCGGTGCAGTACAACATCGGCCACCTCGTGACCGCCGAGGGCGACACCGTCGAGCCCGACGGCCGGTACCTCGTGGCGTTGAACAAGTGGTCGATCGACCGGTTCCCCCCGGTGGGAACGCTCCACCCGCAGAACTTCCAGCTGGTCGACCTGACCACGCCGCAGATGGAGATCTTGACCGACATGCCCGTCGGCAACGGCGAGCCGCACTACGTCCAGATGATCCATCGGGACAAGCTGAAGGGCGTGATCCAGGTCTACGAGCCCGGCACCGACCCGATGAACTTCAAGACCTCGCCGTTCGCGACCGTGGCCGGCCAGGAGCGCATCGAGCGCAAGGGAAAGGACCTGCACGTCTACATGACGGCGATGCGGTCGCACTACACGCCCGACGTGGTCGAGGCGCGACAGGGAGACGTGCTGAACCTGCACATCTCGAACATCGAGCAGACACCGGATGCCACCCATGGGTTCGCGATCCCGCAGTACAACATCGAGGCGAGCATCGACCCCGGAGAGGTCGTGAACATCGTGGTTCCGCTGAACCGTGCGGGCACGTTCGCGATGTATTGCTCGGAGTTCTGTTCGGCGCTCCACCTGGAGATGCAGGGCTGGCTCCAGGTCGAGCCGAACGGCCTCACACCGCAGTGAGCCCGACCACCGACGAAGGAGAGATCGCCATGCGAAGCACACGGTTCCACCTGATGGTTCTGGTCGCGGCGGGAGGGCTGCTGCTCGCCGCCTGCGGCGGCGGGGGCGGCGACGCCACCGAGCAAGCACCGTCGACCGACACATCGTCGAGCGCGCCGGTATCCACGGACACCGAGACGGTCCCCGCCGTGAGCGACACGCTCGAGCTGTCGGCGCCCGTCGACTCCGCGAACACGGGCTTCGCGGAGACCACGCTGACCGCACCTGCCGACACCGAGTTCACGATCCACTTCGTGAACGACGACGCCGGGATCCCCCATAACGTCCAGATCTTCGAGGGATCCTCCGCGAGCGGCACGCCGGTCTTCGCGCCCGAGGACAACGAGTTGATCACGGGGCCGGCCGAGGTCGACTACGAGATCCCGGCCCTGCCGGCGGGGACCTACACCTACAACTGCGTGGTGCACGCGACGACGATGGTTGGCACGCTCACCGTGCAGTGAGGGAGATGGCGAGGATGGCGGCTGAGCGGACCCAGACGGACCCCGGAGCGATGCCAGGATCCGCGGACATCGCGGACCCGACGGACCGCCCTCGCCGTGGGGACCCCTCCTCCCGATGGGCGATCCGCGTCGCTCTGGGGGCCGCGGCCGCCATCCTCGTCCTCCTCGCATGGCGCCTCCCCGTGTGGGAGGCGCGTCTGTCGGCGCCGCAGTACCCCGCCGGCCTTTCCCTGACCGCCTACGCCCACGGCGTCGAGGGCGACATCCGGGAAGTCAACGAGCTGAACCATTACGTGGGGATGGAGGCGTTCGACGAGGCCGACGCTCCCGAGATGAAGCTCTGGGCCCCGGTCTTGCTCCTGGCCCTCGTGGCGGTGGCGATCGCGACGATCCTGCCGACGCGGCGATGGCTCGCCCGCTTCGTGCGCCTGGGCCTCTGGCTGATCCCGATCGGCGCGTTGCTCGACGTGCAGTTCCGCCTGTACCAGTACGGCCAGGGCGTCAAGCCCGACGCCCCGATCCGGCTCGATCCCTTCACGCCGTTGGTGGTCGGACCGACGAAGGTGCTGAACTTCACGACCTGGGCGTATCCGGGAACGGCCCTGTGGTGCCTATTCCTCGCGGCCTTCCTGCTCTCGTTCGCCGTGCCGCTTTCCCACCGGATCCACGAGCGGTGGATCCACCGTCCGCTGGTCGTGTACGTCCGTGACGACGAAGAGGGGACCGCGTCGGCATGAGGACGGCGCCCGGGATCGCCGCCGCCGCGTTGGTCTGTGCGATCGCACTCTCCGCCGGCCCGGCCTCGGCCGAAGGCCCGGAGGGCGCGACCGGAGCGGACCTGACCGGAATGGGCGGCATGTCGACGTCGCCGGACGGAGAGATGACGATGCCGGCGTCACACCTCCAGTCGATGATCGACGGCACGGCGGCGGGTGCAACGCTGCTGGTGCCCGACGGCGTGTACGTCGGGCAGGTGCAGCTCAACGAACCGGTCACCCTGGTCGGCATCGGACGACCTGTGTTGGACGGCGATGGCGTCGGTTCCGCTGTCCGCATCACCTCGCCCGGTGTCACCGTGCGCGGGTTCGACATCCGCAACGCCGGGCGTGGTCCCGTGGGATCGCCCTCCGGGGTGATGATCCAGCGGGCCGACGGCGCGACGGTGCAGGACGTGCGGATCTCGGATTGCTACATCGGCATCACCGTCCGCGGCTCCGAGGACGTCGTGATCGAGGAGGCGGCGATCCGCGGCTCCGGGATGATCAGCGGCGAGCTCCACGTGGTGGACCCCGAGGCCGACACGGCCCACGACATGGGCGACATGGCGCCGCAGGCGCAGATCAGGGGAGACGGGATCTGGCTGTGGAACGCAGTGCGTCCGATCGTGCGGGATTCGACGATCGACACGGTCCGCGACGGGATCTACCTCTCCTACGGCGAGGGCGCCGTTCTGGAGGGGAACACGATCGTCGACAGCCGCTACGCGATCCACGACATGTACGCGGCCGACGTAACCGTGCGCGCACAGACGCTCACGGGGAACCTCTCGGGGATCGTGCTGATGTATGGCGGCCCCGTCGTGGTCGAGGACTCGACGATCGTCGAGTCCGGGAGCGCCTCGACCGGCTTCGGGATCTTGGTCAAGGACGCCGGCGGCGTGGAGATCGCCCGCAACGTGATCGCCGACAACCGCGTGGGGATCCACATGGACGACGCCGGCCGGACGGAGACGGCGCCCAATCGGGTCGTCGAGAACACCGTCGCGATGAACCAGATCGGCGTGCTGCTGTATCCCTCAGCGGACGCCACGTTCACGCAGAACGGCTTCGTCGAGAACTCCACGCAGGTCACGCTCGGCGGCAAGGGGTTCACCCAGGTCGCGTGGACGGAGGACGGCGTCGGCAATTACTGGAGCGACTACGGCGGCTTCGACGCCGGCGGCGACGGCACGGGCGACCTGGCCTACACCGAGAGCGGCCGGATGAGCCAGTTGCTCGCCGAGGAGCCGCTCTTGATCGCGCTCGCGTCCGGTCCCGCGTTCCGCTTGCTCTCCTCGGTCGAGGACAAGTGGTCCTCGGGCGACCCGATCGTGATGGACGAAGCACCCCTCGTGGATCCCCGCGGCCCGGCGCTGCGCGGCGACCACCTGGGAGGGCGGGCGCCGCTGTGGATCCCCGGTCTCATCCTCACCGCCGGCGGCCTGTGGCTTCTCGCGCGCGCACGCCGCCCCCGCAGGGTGGTGACGGCGCGTGCCTGAGGCGGCGTTCCTCGAAGTCATCGGCCTGACCAAGGTGTATCGCGGCGGGTGGGGGCTGCACGACGTGAACCTCACGCTGCCCCGCGGGACGATCGCCGCGCTGGGTGGCCCCAACGGCAGCGGGAAGTCGACCTTCCTGCGCTGCGTGGCCGGGCTCGCTCGTTCCGAGGGCGACGTCCGGCTCGACGGTGAGCTCCTGGGCAGGACGCCCGGGCCGCGTGCGGCGATCGGCTACCTCCCGCAGAGCGTCGCCATGCCGGAGGCCTCTACGATCGGCGAGGTGCTCGACTTCTTCGCGGCGCTTCGCGGGGCGGACCGGCGCGATCTCCCGCTGCCGGACGGGTTCGTGCGTGCCGACGAGGATCGCATCGGCGAGCTGTCCGGCGGGCAGCGGCATCGGGTCGCGCTCGCGGTCGCGCTGCTCGGCCACCCGAAGCTCCTCCTCCTGGACGAGCCGGTGGCGAACCTCGACGAAGAGGGCCGCACGGCGTTCTGGCGGATGCTCCGGAAGCTGCGCGACGACGAGGGCGTGACCTCGGTCGTGTCCAGCCCGTCGCCGTCGGAGTTGCGCGGCGTGGCCGATCGTGCGATCCACCTCGACGACGGGCGCCTGCACCGCGTCGAGGATCTGACCGAGTCGGCCGACGTCACCGACATCGCGCCGCATCCTGACACCAATGCCGATCTGGAGGCGTGCTCATGAGGGCCGCCACCGCGCCGAGCCCGACCCGCGTGATCGCCTCCTGGGAGTACCGCAACGCGGTCCGCGCGCGCTGGGTCCTGACGATGGCGGCGGTCTTCGGGCTGCTGTGCGTGGCCGTGACGCTGCTGGCATTCCGCACCGTGCGGGAGCTCGGGCTCACCGGCATCGGGCCCGCGTCGGCGACGCTCGTGAACCTCGGGGTACTGCTGCCGTCGCTGATGGGACTGTTGCTCGGGGCCGGGTCCCTGGCCGGGTCGCGCGAGCAGGGGATGCTCGCGATGATCTGCGCGCAGCCGCTCCGGCGCTCGCAGGTGGCGACGGGCGCGTTCCTCGGCCTCACCGGGTCTCTGTGGACGACGCTCGGGATCGGGTTCGGCTGCGCGATGCTGATCATGGCTGGGGTGGCCCGGGGGAGCGACGTGCCCGCGCTCGTGACGCTGATCGGTGCGACCCTCGGCGTGGCCGCCACGAGCGTGGCCGTCGGGGTGGCGATCTCGGCGCTCGTCGGCAGCCGGGTGCAGGCGATCTCGTTCGCGGTGGGTCTGTGGATCGTGCTCTCGCTCGGCGTGGACCTGGCGCTCGCGGCGCTCGCACCGAGCATCCATCTGGGTCCGGCGGGGCTCCTGGGCGCGATCCTGCTGAACCCGCTCGAGGCGGGACGGATCCTCGCGCTGCTCGGGACGAACTTCCAGGGGACGGCGCTCGGACCCTTCGGCGCTTACCTGATCGCGACCTTCGGGAAGGTGGGCACGGTCGCCCTGTTGGTGGGCGACCTCGCCGCCTGGACCGCGGCTCCGCTCCTCGTGGCACGATGGGCGCTGCCACGCAGGGACCTGTAACGGCTCGGGCGCCGGGGAACGCGACCGGGGTCCTCGACGGGAAGGACGGATCGTGCGGCTGTCACGAGAGAGCCGGTACGCGCTGGAGGCGCTTTCCGCGCTCGCCGCCCGTCCGCTCGGCGAGTACGTCGAGTCGCGCACCCTCGCCGCCGAGGCGAACCTTCCGGCCGCGTTCCTGTCGAAGATCATGCCGTCGATCGCCCGGACCGACGTGCTGTCGTCAGCGCGCGGGAAGGGCTACCGGCTCGAGCGGGCCCCCGAGACGATCACGCTCGGGGAGATCCTGCGCGCGGTCGAGGGCACCGAGGTGATCTGGGACTCCTGCATCTTCTGGAAAGAGGAGTGCGACGAGGGCGACCCGTGCCCTCTGCACTTTCAGTGGGCCGAGGTGAAGCCGGCGCTCCGCGCGGCGATGGACGCGGTGACGCTCGCCGACATCCGCGATCACGGGATCGCCGCCGCCGGTACCCTCGCAGGGTGACACCCACGCCCGGACGCACCGCAACCGTGTACGACCTCTCGCTCGAGGAGCTCACCGAGCGGCTGTCGGACTGGGGTGAGCCGGCCTTCCGCGCCAAGCAGGTGCACGCGCAGCTCTGGAAGCGGAGCGCGACCTACGAGGAGATGACCGATGTATCCCCGGCGCTCCGGGAACGGCTCGCGGCCGAGCTCCCGCTGGGGGTCGAGCTCCTCGACGAGCGCACCGCCGATCGCGGCGCTACCCGCAAGGCTCTGCTGAAGCTCGGCGGCCGCCACGTGATCGAGACCGTGCTGATGGGCTACCGGGACCGGGTCACGGTCTGCGTCTCGAGCCAGGTCGGCTGCGCGATGGATTGCGGGTTCTGCGCGACCGGCCAGATGGGCCTGCTGAGCAACCTGACCTCGGGGGAGATCGCGGCGCAGGTCGTGTGGGCGCGCCGCGAGGCAGCGAAGCTCCCGGCCTCCACGCCACGGCGACTCACCAACGTGGTCTTCATGGGGATGGGGGAGCCGCTCGCGAACTACCGCCCCGTGCACGAGGCGATCGCGCGGATCGTGGATCCTGCGTTCATCGGTCTGGGCGCCCGGCACATCACCGTGTCGACCGTCGGGCTGGTCCCCGGGATTCGCCGCCTGACCCAGGACTTGCCACAGGTGGGGCTCGCCGTGAGCCTGCACGCCGCCGACGACGAGCTGCGCGACGAACTGGTGCCCGTGAATCGACGCTACCCGCTCGCGGCGCTCGAGGGTGCGATCGCCGAGTGGCGTGTGCGCACCCGCCGCCGGCCCTCGATCGAGTGGGCGATGATCGACGGCACGAACGACGACGACCGCCAGGCGGGCCTCCTCGCCGAGATCGCCTATCGGCTCGGCGCCCACGTGAACCTGATCCCGCTGAACCCGACACCCGGATGGCCCACCCAGCCGAGCCCGCCCGAGCGGATCAAGCGGTTCGCGCGGATCTTGAAGGCCGGCGGCGTGAACGTGACGATCCGGGACACCCGGGGGAGCGAGATCGATGCGGCGTGCGGCCAGCTGCGGCTGGAGCACGAGGGGCCGGCGACGGCGCCCGCCGCGCCGCTCGCCGCGCCGACCTAGCGGCGCTTCTTCGGGTCGGCCATGCGGCCGAGCAGCATCACGCCCACGGCCACCAGGACCGTGAAGAGCGTCACGAGCAAAACGATCCCCACCAGGATCGTGATGGGGTCGGGTGTGTCGGACCCGCCCGAGACGCCCTTCACGATCGCGTACACGGTCACGAAGGTGTAGATCGCGACGGCGACGACCGCCGGCAGCAGCACGAAGAAGGTGACGGTGAGGCCCGCCACGCCCAGAGAGACCCCTTTCGAGCCGGCGGGCTCGTCGGCGCGATCGAGCTCGCCGACGTCGCGAGCGTCCGTGATCTCCTCCATGCGCGCACCCTACCGCAGGGGGTGCCCCGCGTATCCTCCCGGCCCATGGAGGTGCTGAAGCTCGACGGCGTGGAGATCGTGATCCCCGGCGCGCGGCGGATCCTCGGACCGGTCGACCTGCGCGTGCGTGCCGGCGAGCGCTGGGCGCTCCTAGGGCCGAACGGCAGCGGGAAGACCACGCTGCTCTCGGTGGCCGGCGCCTGGCGGCATCCCTCGGCCGGGCGCGCCACGGTGCTCGGCGAGACCCTCGGACGCACCGACGTGCGGCGCCTGCGTGCGCGGATCGGCCACGTCGGGCACACGGTCACCGAGCGACTCAGGCCCGGGCTGGCGTGCCTCGACGCCGTGTTGACCGGCCGGACGTCCGGGCTCGAGACCTGGTTCCAGCCGTTCACCGACGACGAACGCGCCGAGGCACTCGCGACGCTCGCCGAGGTCGGGTGCGCTCACGTCGCCGAGCGCGCGCTCTCGACCTGCAGCCAGGGGGAACGCGCACGGGTGCTGCTCGCGCGGGCGCGATTCGGCCGGCGCGAGCTGCTGCTCTTTGACGAGCCGGCCGCGGGACTCGACCTGCCCGCGCGCGAGGCGCTGCTGAACGCGATGGAGACGGCCCCAACCGCCGACGAGGCGGTGACGTCGCTGCTGGCAACGCATCATCTCGAGGAGCTCCCGCCGTCCACGACGCATGCGGCGCTGCTCCGCGACGGGTCGCTGGTGGTCGGCGGCCCCGTCGAGGACGTGCTCACCGACGCCGCCCTGTCGGACTGTTTCGGGATGCCGATCTCGGTGGCGCGGCGCGCCGGACGCTGGTCGGCCGTGGCGAGGTGACCTTCGCTCCTTGACCCGGCGTCCCGGCACCGGTACGACGGGCGCGTGAGGAGCCACCGATCATGACGAGCCGGCTCGACCGGATCGTCGCCGCGACCCCCGCCTCGCGGAACCGCTGGGTCGACTTCCTGCGGGGCGCGAGCATCGTGGCGGTCGTGCTGGGTCATTGGCTGATCGGGATCATCTCGTGGGACGGCGGCATCATCCGCACGACGAGCGCGATCGGGGTGACGCCGCTGCTGTGGCTCGCGACGTGGTTCCTGCAGGTGATGCCGATCTTCTTCTTCGTCGGGGGCTTCTCGAACCTCGTGGCGTTCGACGCGACCCGGCGGCGCGGCGAGTCCTCGTGGACGTTCATCAGGGGACGGATCGGCCGGCTGCTGCGACCCTCGGTGGTCTTCCTCGGTGTGTGGTCGGTCGTGATGGTGGTCCTGCACCTCACTGACACCGGCGCGCAGGCCGGGCCGCCGCTGTGGGGAGACACGCGGCTCCTGCGGGGCGTGCTGCCCCCGGGCGCGACCGTCCCGTTCGGGCCGCTGTGGTTCCTCGCGGTGTATCTGGTGGTCGTCGTGATCAGCCCGTGGACCGTGGCGCTGCATCGGCGGTTCGGGATGTGGGTGCCGCTCGCGATGGCGCTCGGCGCGGTCGTCGTCGATGTGATCTCGTTCGGGTTCGGGCACCCGGCGCTCCGGTGGGCGAACGTCGCGTTCATCCTGCTGTTTCCGCATCAGATGGGACACGCGTACGCCGACGGCACGCTCGAGCGGTGGCCGCGCCGCGCGTTCTGGGCGATGGTGGTGGCCGGGCTGGTCGGTCTGTTCGTGCTCACGAACCCCGACCTGTTCCGGTGGATCGGCGGCGACGCGCGGTTCACGTGGTTCCCGGGGATCGGGCACTACCCGAAGAGTCTCCTGGGCACCGACGTCGAGCTCGTGTCGAACGCGTACCCGCCGACCGTGCCGTTCCTCTTGGGCGGGGTCTGGTCGATCGGCGCCGTGATGCTGCTTCGCGAGCGCGGTCTCGCCTGGCTCGAGCATCCGCGCCCCTGGAAGGTCACGATCTACCTGAACAGCATCATCATGACGCTGTTCCTTTGGCACATGACGGCCTACCTGCTCGCGATCCTGGTGCTGTGGCCGCTCGGGTTCGGGCAGGAAACCGACA